>NZ_GL883755.1:0-48314 GCF_000205025.1 Parasutterella excrementihominis YIT 11859
ACTTTTAGTGCCCTAGTTTCGCAATTTTTCAGCAGAAAACTCGCGGTTTTGAGAACTACAAGACCGCGAGTTTTGTTCTTCAGAACTTAGGCTTTTGCCTGCTCCGTCACCTCTTCCTTCGCTTCTTCAGAAGGTTTGTCTGCCTGAACAGCTTCGGCGGGAGCACCGGTTTCTGGCTGACCTTCTTCTTTTTGTTCAATTGCCGGAACGTCGGAAGCTTTGTCTTCTTCGGCCTTCGGAGCCTTGCGTTTGGATTCGGGTTTTACTTTTTCGAGCACAGCACCGAAGAATCCGTCGGTACCGTTGAGCTGAGGCAGCATCGCGAAGAAGTCACCGAATCTCTGAGCTTGATAGGGAGAGATTTCGATTCCCTGCTTGCCTAAGATTTCGTAAGAATTCAACAGGCGGAAATCGGGATTTTCAGCCAGGAAATCATTGATAACGTCCTGGTTTTCTCTCTGCAGAATCGAGCATGTCGCGTAGACCAAACGGCCACCGGCTTTCAGCATCTTGGCCGCAGAGCGAATCACGGATTTCTGAATCTCATTAATTCGATCAAGCTCTTCTTCTCCGAATCTCCACTTCAGATCCGGATTGCGGCGATACGTTCCGGTGCCGGAACACGGAGCGTCGACCAAGACTCTGTCCATCTTGCCGTAGAGTCTCTTCACACGCAGGTCGTGTTCATTGCGAATCACGGCAGGATGAATATTGGACAAACCGGCACGACGCATACGCGGTGTCAGACCGGCCAGACGCTTTTCGTTGACGTCGAAAGCATAGATGCGGCCCGTGGATTTCATCAGAGCGCCTAAAGCCAAAGTCTTTCCGCCGGCGCCCGCGCAGAAGTCGCAAACCATTTCGCCGCGTTTGGGCTGAACCAGACGAGCAATCAGCTGGGAGCCTTCATCCTGAACGTCAACCTTGCCTTCTTTATAAATCGGCCACTGAGTCAGTGCCGGCTTAATGTTCAAACGAACGCATTCCGGAGAGTACTGACCCTTTTCTGCCTGAACACCGTGCTGAGTCAGCTCTTCGATGACTTCATCAGGCGTCGCTTTGAGCGTGTTGACTCTCAGATCCAGAGGCGCACTCTGCTGCATGGCTTCAAACAAAGCTTTGTGGTCGGTGTACTGAACCACGGCTTTGTCGTAGAGCCATTTCGGCACTTCGGCCTGAATTTCTTTCGGAGCCTCGGAATTCTTCGGTCGAAGCATATTCTTCAGAGGTTCCTTTTCGCGTCCGAGGGTGGAATCCGGAATGCTGTCGATGCCGTACTGCAGCGCGAGCGTGAGCAGCCCGGTGAGCTTCGGTGCTTTAGCCGGGCAAACGGGCGCCATACGCCAAGTGATCATCGAGAGATGACGCATCGTGTAGTAAATGGCTTCGGCAATAATGGTTCTTTCGCGCGGACCGAGATGACGAGCGTTTTTGAAATAAAGACTCATCAGGACGTCTGCCGGTCCGTCGAGCTTCAAAATTTTGCGAAGAGCCTTTGCGAGTTCGTCCACAATCAGCGAAGTAATACGAACTTCGCCGTTGTGCGTGCTCTTCATTCGAGGATTAGGCGCCTTCTTCGGATCATGCGTTCTTCTTTCTTCCGGCGACATACGAGCCAAACGTTCTTTGGCTGCACGCTGACGATCCGTCAAATGACGCTTGGGCGCTTCCCGGCGTCTGCCCGGGCGAGCGGCCCCGCTTCTATTCGTTTTAGATTCCAATTTATTACTCCGTGTGGCAGAGCGGTTCAGCCGAGAATCGCAAGTTCCTGACTTGCTCCTCTATCCATGATCGTTCTGCCGTTTTCTAATCTGACTCTTCCTTCGGCAACAAGGCGCACGGCGCGAGGATAGAGGATATGTTCCTGCTTCAAAACCCTCGCCGCCAATTCATCGGGTGTATCACCTGCGAGAACGGGCACTGCCGCCTGTCCTACGATTGCGCCTCCGTCTAATACTGCCGACACAAAGTGAACAGTAACACCATGAATTCGAATTCCGGCTTCTAACGCCCTTTCATGGGTATGAAGTCCGGGGAACATGGGAAGCAGTGCAGGATGAATGTTGAGAATTCTTCCTTCAAATGCATTAACGAACAACGATGTCAAAACTCTCATGAAGCCGGCCAGAACAATAAGGTCGGCATCAAAATCCTCGCAGGCCTTGATCAGCTCTTCTTCAAAAGCTTCACGAGTCGGATATTCCTTGTGATCGATCACTTTAAAAGGAATGTTGTTTTCCTTTGCAAAAGTGAGTCCGCCGGCTTCCGGGCGGTTAGAGATCACGCCGGAAATTCGGACGCCGTACTTCTCCGGCCAATTTTCCTGAACGGAACGCTCGTAAACCGCTTTGAAATTACTGCCTCTTCCTGAGATTAAGACAACGATATTTTTAGACATGATGGGATGTGTTCGTAACGAATACCGAGATTTTGCCACTGTTCTCCGTTGGTTTTGAAAGAAAGGGCTTTTCTAACAAGAATTTTCATATTCGTCCGTCCGAGCCTTCGCCGAGTGTCTTTTATAATCAGTGGTTCGGACCATTTTTACTCGTGTCCGAATTCTGTTTTTGAAACTGATTATTTTGTTCACGGAACATTAAGGATGAAAAAGGTTTTTAGAGGACTGCCGAGCCCTGAAGAACGACTTGACTGTGCGGTTGCCATCGGTAACTTCGACGGAGTTCACCGCGGCCACCAAGCTCTTCTTCATGAAGTTGTTGAAGCAGCGCACGCCAGACTGCTCTGCCCGGCTGTTTTAACTTTTGAACCTCATCCGCGCGAATTTTTTAATCCCGAAGACGCACCGCGCCGCATCTCGAGTCTGCACGATAAAGTGGAAGCCATCGAAGCCTGCGGTATCCAGCGTGTTTACATTCTTCGCTTTAACGAACATTTAGCTTCGCTCTCTCCCTGCGACTTTGTGAAGGAAATCCTTGTGGACGGACTTCATGCGCGCTGGGTGACGGTCGGAGAAAATTTCCGTTTCGGAGACAAACGCGCCGGCGACATCAAGCTTTTGGAACAGCTGGGAAAAGAGTTTCACTTCGAAGTTCATCCTATGCCGATGCTTTTCCACACGCATGCGCCGATCTCGAGCTCCCGCATCCGTCATGCTCTTGCCGAGGGAGATATTCCGACAGCCAACTACATGTTAGGGCGTCCCTACATGATCAGCGGTCGGGTTCTTCACGGCAAACAGCTCGGACGCACTCTCGGATTCCCGACGATCAATCAGCGTATTCTGCCGCCGCATTCCAAAGCCAAACCTGCCATTGAAGGCGTTTATGCCGTCAAAGCGCACGGTATCGGCCCTCGGCCGATTGAAGGCGTGGCCTGTGTCGGAAGAAGACCGACGGTTGACGATCACGGCGAGTACCTCCTGGAAACTCATCTCTTCAATTTCCACGGGGATCTTTACGACCAAGATGTTAAGGTCGAATTCTTCTCTAAGATTCGAGATGAGAAAAAATTCTGTTCTCTTGAAGAACTGCGTGCAGCAATTGCCGACGATCAGCTCAAAGCCAAACAGATCTTAGGACTTCGTATCTAATTTTCGATTAACCCTTGAAGAGCCCGAGGGGGCCAAGGACTAAAATGACTGATTCTTCTCAGAAAAAGCAGCCTCAGACTGAAGAAAAAAAATATCCTCTGAATTTACCCGACACACCCTTCCCGATGCGCGGCAACTTGCCGAAGCGCGAACCGGCCTGGATTAAAGAATGGCTAGAAAAGGACGTGTACGGCAAAGTTCGTGCCGCACGCAAAGGTGCAAAGCGCTTCCTTCTGCATGACGGCCCTCCCTATGCCAACGGAAACATTCACGTCGGCCACGCAGTCAACAAGATTTTGAAGGACATCATTCTTAAATCCAGAACATTGGAAGGCTTTGATGCTCCGTACGTACCGGGCTGGGACTGCCACGGTATGCCGATTGAAATTCAGATCGAAAAGAAATACGGTAAGAATCTTCCGAAGGAAGAAGTCATGGCCAAGTGCCGTGCCTACGCCAAAGAGCAGGTGAAGTCTCAGATGGCCGGCTTCCAGAGACTCGGCGTGTTGGGTGACTGGAATGATCCCTACCTCACCATGCGTCCGGAAACCGAAGCAGAAGAAATTCGCGCTTTAGGCGAAATTCTCGGTAAAGGATTTATCTACCGCGGCCTGAAACCCGTGAACTGGTGCTTTGACTGCCAAAGCGCTCTGGCCGAAGCGGAAGTTGAATATAAGGATCGTCAGTCTCCGACATTAGACGTTGCTTTCCCGATTTCCGATGAAGACAGGGGCAAGCTCGAAGACATCTTCGGCGTCAAGCTGGAAAAACCGACCGCCGTCGTTATTTGGACAACGACACCGTGGACCATTCCTGCCAACCAGGCTTTGAACATGCATCCGGATCTGGAGTACGTTCTCGTTGAAACTCCGAACCGCAGCTTCATTCTTGCCGAAGGCCTCTATGAAGAAGCCCTCAAGCGCTACGGCATGGAAGGAAAAGTTATCGCCAAAGCCAAAGGCGAAGCCTTCAAGGGCATCCGTTTCAAGCACCCGCTGGCAACCCTCGATCCTTTCTACGACCGTTTCTCTCCGGTTCTGCTGGCCGACTACGTCGAATCCACTTCCGGTACCGGCATCGTTCACTCCGCACCCGCCTACGGTGTGGATGACTACATCTCCTGCAAGAGCGCCGGCTTCACCAACGACGAGATCCTGAATCCGGTCCAGGGCAACGGCGAATACGCCGCCTCCCTGCCGCTCTTCGGCGGCCTAAACGTCTGGAAAGCCAAAAACAAGATTCTCGACACGATCGCCGTCACAGGCAATCTGCTGTCCCGCGGCGAAGTCATGCACAGCTACATGCACTGCTGGCGCCATAAGACACCTTTGATTTATCGCGCCACCAATCAGTGGTTTATCCGTATGGACGAGGCTAACGCTGATACCCAGGGCGTCATCAACAAAAACGACCCGAAGGATCCGCTACGCAAGACCGCTTTGGAAGCCGTTGAAGCAACTCAGTTCGTTCCTGAATGGGGCGAAGTCCGCCTGCACAACATGATCGCCAACCGTCCTGACTGGTGTATTTCCCGTCAGAGAAACTGGGGCGTTCCTCTGCCCTTCCTCATCCATAAGAAAACCGGCAAACTGCATCCGGAAACGATGAAGATTCTCAACAAAGTCGCTGACGTCGTCGAGAAAGAAGGCATTGAAGCCTGGACACGTCTGACACCGACTGAACTCACGGATCTGGAACCGGAAATGTACGAGAAGTCCAAAGACACGCTCGACGTGTGGTTTGACTCCGGTACAACCCACATGACCGTGATGAGAGGCTCTCACGCCGATAAGCTGACCTACCCTGCCGATCTGTATCTTGAAGGCAGCGACCAGCACCGAGGCTGGTTTCACTCTTCTCTGCTCACGGGCTGCGCCATCGACGGCCGTGCTCCCTATAAAGGACTTCTGACACACGGCTTCACCGTTGACGAACAAGGCCGCAAGATGAGCAAATCGCTCGGCAACGTGATTGCTCCGTCTGAAATCAACGATAAGTACGGCGCCGAAATTCTTCGTCTGTGGGTTGCCTCTTCTGACTACACCGGAGAAATTTCTCTGGGCGAAAAGATCCTTAAGGGAACTGTTGACGCTTATCGCCGCTTCAGAAACACGATCCGCTTCCTGCTTGCCAACACCAGCGACTTCGACATCAAGAAAGATGCCGTCCCTGTTGAAGAAATGGTTGAATTGGATCGCTGGGCCATTGCCCGCATGAAATCGCTTCAGGAAGAAATTCTGGACAAGTACGACCATTACCAGTTCCACACTGCTTATGCAGCTCTGCAGCTCTTTGCGAGCGGCGACTTGGGCGGCTTCTACTTGGATATCCTCAAGGATCGTCTCTATACCACTGCACCTGACAGCGCGGCTCGTCGCTCTGCTCAGACCGCTTTGTGGTACATCACGGATGCGCTCTTGAAACTGCTTGCTCCAGCGCTTTCGTTTACCGCTGAAGAGGCTTACGCCGTCTTCAATCCGGAAAACAAAGGCACGATCTTCGTTGAACGCTATGCCGAGCTGCCGAATGTTAAGGAAGGCGTTGAACTGCTCAACAAGTGGTCCATCATCCGAGATCTTCGTTCGAACGTTCAGATGGAAATCGAACGTCAGCGTGAAAAAGGTCTGATCGGTTCTTCTCTGCAGGCTGAAGTTTCTCTGAAGCTGCCGCAGGAAGAATACGACCTGATCAAGGGTTTGGGAGACGAAGCTGCTTTCGTTATGATTACCAGCAAAGTCACACTTGACGGCGTCAGCCCTGAGCGCGTCATTACGGTAAAACCCAGCGAAGCCAAGAAGTGCGAACGCTGCTGGCAGTACAAGGAAAGCGTCGGTGAGGATAAAAACTATCCGACACTGTGCTGCCGCTGCGTCGGCAACCTCTTCGGCACGCCTGAAACCAGACGCTTTGCCTAATGAGAAAAACTGTCTCTTCCGTTAGACAGTGGAACTGGCCGGCCCTCTTGGGCTGGCTGGTTTTTGCACTGGCATTAACCGGTTTCGATCAGTGGACCAAAAACTGGATTCAGCATCGCCTCATTACCGGTGATGTCGATCGAATCACGGATTTCTTCAATTTAGTCGTCGCGTACAACAGCGGGGCAGCTTTTTCCTTCTTAGCCGATGCCGGCGGCTGGCAGCGTCCGCTTTTTGCCGGACTTGCCATCGTTGTGAGCTTGGTGATCTGCGTGATCATTGCCCGCAACAGCTCCCGCAAATTTCTTTGTCTGGGTCTTGCTCTGGTTCTTTCCGGCGCGCTCGGCAACGCCTGGGACCGATTCACTATCGGTGTAGTCGTAGACTTTTTAGACTTCCATGTAGGCTCCTACCATTGGCCGGCTTTCAATGTCGCCGATATCTGCATTTGCTGCGGCGCCGGCATTGTCGTCCTGGCTGAGTTCTTCGGAAAGAAGAATTAATCGGAGATTGAAAATGTCTCTTCAGGGAAAACATATCCTTTTAGGCGTCACAGGCGGTATCGCCGCATACAAAGCCTGTGAACTTCTCCGTCTGCTCGTGAAAGCCGGCGCCGATGTTGAGGTCATGATGACCAAAGCGGCTGCGCAGTTTGTTGGGCCGCTGACGTTTGAGACACTCAGCGGGAAGCCGGTCGCCGAGGATATGTGGGATCCTAAAATGCGGCTTCCGCATATTTCTCTTCGCAAGAATAAGGATCTTATCGTCGTCGCTCCGGCAACGGCCAATATCATCGCGAAAGCAGCTAACGGTATTGCCGACGACTTGGTTTCCAGCACCTTGCTTGCACGGGAGTGTCCGCTGATGCTTTGCCCGGCTATGAACGTGCAGATGTGGAGAAATCCGGCGACGGTTCGAAACGTTCGAACCCTAAAAGGGGATGGCGTTCTGTTTTCCGGTCCGGAAGCCGGCAACCAGGCCTGCGGAGATGTCGGTGAGGGACGTCTGCGGGAACCGGCACAAATTCTGGAAGATGTTGAAGCCTTTTTTACACCTTCGATCCTTTCCGGAAAGAAAGTCCTAATGACTGCGGGCCCGACATTTGAGCCTTTTGATCCGGTTCGAGGGATCACCAACGGATCTTCCGGGCGACAGGCAGCTGCTATTGCTGCCGCTGCAATTCGCGCCGGCGCCGAGGTCACGATTGTCAGCGGTCCGGTTTGCGTGTCCTACCCGGACAAAGCAGCGGTTATCCCCGTTCGGCAGGCTCAAGAGATGTTTGAGGCAGTCAAAAAAGAACTGGCTGAACACACGCCCGATACCTTTATCGGCGTCGCTGCGGTAGGCGACTGGCGTCCGGTCGAATACTCGGAAAGCAAACTCAAGAAGGAAAAAGGTCAGGATACATTAACGATCAAGCTTATTAAAAATCCCGACATTCTTTCCTATGTCGGCCATTCCGGCCTGTGCTCGGCGGTTATCGGTTTTGCTGCCGAGACAGACAATCTTGCTGAAAACGCACGCAAGAAGCTCGACTCTAAAGCGGCGGATATGATTGTCGTCAATCCGGCGTCTGCGATCGGAAGTACCCAAAATCAGGCTTCTTTTGTCACCAAAAACGGAATCGAGGCCAAAGAGCTCAGTTCTAAAGCCGAACTTGCCGAAGAGATTATTGAAGCCCTTGCCGACCTTCTTAAAAAGAGAGTGATTTAATCCTATGAAACTTCAAATTAAGATTTTGGATCCGAAGATCCGCGAAAAAATGCCAAGCTACGCTTCGCTCGGCTCTGCCGGATTAGATCTTCGTGCCGTGATGGATGAACCGCTGGTCCTCCAGCCCGGTGAAACCAAGCTCATCAAAACCGGTCTTGCGATCTACATCGGCGATCCCGGTTATGCAGCTTTAATCCTCCCTCGTTCGGGTCTCGGTCATAAACACGGCATAGTGCTCGGCAACTTAGTCGGACTTATTGACTCGGACTACCAGGGCGAATTAATGGTCTCCTGCTGGAACCGTTCTCAGACACCCTTCACCATCGAGCCAATGGAACGAATTGCCCAGCTAGTTATTGTCCCAGTCGTTCAGCCGACTTTTGAAGTGGTCGACGAATTTGTCGCCACGGAACGCGGAACCGACGGTTTCGGTTCTTCAGGTCGTCATTAAGACCAAAAACAAACTTATCCAGCCGGCTGAAATGTCGGCTTTTTTGTCTCCTTAGCGAGCATCGTCAACGTGTCAATTTCAGTTAATGCACGGGTAAAATTTTTACAACTCTTACAGATTCGGCTATTACTTGTGGTGTAACTGCAACGTTTTTTACGAAAGAGGAAAAATTTCAATCTTGATAATATAAGCACTCTGCCCCGAGAAAACCGCCTTTATAAGAGAAAATACAATAAGTTACCCTCCTTTGCTGTAATTTGTATTTCTTTTATATGCGAAATTTACTAATTGACATTTATTTACAATCCCATAAGAATGTAACAGTCACTCGTCTTGCTCACAGAGTTCGACAATCGTTTTTAGTATTAGGCGCGTGAGAGTAATGGACATCGCCGTCAGTTTTTGGGAGAAGTTTAAATATGGCAACAGGAACCGTGAAATGGTTTAACGACGCTAAGGGATATGGATTTATCACTCCCGATGACGGCGGCGAAGATCTTTTCGCCCATTTCTCTGCAATTAAAATGGATGGTTTCAAGACGTTGAAACAAGGCCAGCGTGTCACATTCGACCTGAAAGAAGGCGAAAAAGGCAAACAGGCTGACAACATCAAACCCGCCTAATAAGATTCGTTTTTGATTAAACGAAGGGAGCTCTCGGAGCTCCTTTATTTTTCCGCTTTTATCATGACACCGAATATCAGAATTGCCCTCTTCTCCGCTGCTTTTGTACTTCTCTCGAGCGTGCAATATGCTTGCGCAGCCGATACGCTCAAACTCATGGTGAAAGGCATCACGGTTCCTGTCGAAGTTGCCGCCGACAACGCCAGCCGGGAAAAAGGTCTGATGTTCCGCAAACATCTGCCGGAAAATTCCGGAATGCTCTTCGTCATGGACCGCAGCGACGCTGTCTGCATGTGGATGAAAAACACCCTCATCCCGCTTTCCGTTGCCTTCATCGATAAAGACGGCTTCATTATTAATATTGAGGAAATGAAGCCGCTGACACTTGATATCCACTGCAGCAAAGCGAAAGCGTTTTACGCACTGGAAATGAACGAATCTTGGTTTGAGAAAAATCATGTCAAACCCGGAGACAAGATCTCTCGCCTTCCCCAGCTGCGCCAAACAAATTAAAAAGCCGGAACAAACCTATTGTCTGCTCCGGCCGTGGTTCGGCTTATTCACCGAACCTCCCTCCTGAGAAATTACTGCATCTTGGCGAAGTTTTCGCCGGCAATCATACCGAATGTCAAAGCATCGATAACTGCCACGGTTCCCAAACGAGATGCGCCGTGCACACCGCCTGCTACTTCACCGCCGGCATAGAGGCCAGGGATCGGTTTGTGGGTGTTGGCAGAAATGACTTCTGCGTTTTCATTGATCATCACGCCGCCCATGGTGTGGTGAATCTTCGGGCTGACTTCAATGCCGTAGAACGGAGCCTTGGAAACATCGAGCCCCTTGTTGAACGTAAGGATGCGGTGGAAGTCTTTGTCATCGTTGGCTTTAACGTAGCCGTTGAATTTAGCGACTTCGTCCAGAAGGGCCTGTTTGGGGATACCGAAGGCATCAGCCAGCTGTTCGAGTGTGTCAAACTTCTTAACCGTACCCATTTCCAAAGGAAGCTTAACGAAGGACGGGTTGATCGCTTTAACAATGGCGTCGTCGCAGATCGCAATCGGATAGTTTTCGTCGGTGCCGATGACTTTGAACAGAGCGTCGGATTTGATCTTACGGCCGGCGTGTTCGTCCATGAAGCGTTTGCCAGTCTTTCTGTCAACGACCAGGCCTAAGTCCATGCAGGCGTGGTTGGTGAAGTTAACAGAGACACCGAAACCTTTTTCACGCGGGTTGCAGTACGGAAGGAACTGCAGCCAACAAAGCTGAACAGGCTGAGCGCCGATGCCCAAAGCTTTGATCAGCACGCCGGCAGTAGCACCCGGCTGGTTCGTGGAGTCTGTGGTCGGAACAACGCGGGGATCCTGAGCCTGACGGAAGAAGATGTCGCGGGAGAAACCGCCGGCAGCCAGCATCACGCCGTTCTTTGCTTTAACAGTAGCGGGACGGCCGCTCTTGTTTTCAATATCGTCGCTCTGCAGTTTAGAGTCGAAGCGATAGCCTTTACGATAGGTCACACCGACGACTCGGCCGTTTTCGTCCAGGATGAAATCATCGAACTTGGCACGCGTCATGATCTTGACGTTGGGGAGCTTCTTGAGTTCATTATGCATCGGAATGATGTATCCGGATCCGGTGCCGGCCTTGATTTCATAAGAACGAGGAACGGAGTGACCGGCTTCGAAGAGCATCTTGTTGGGGACGAATTCGCAGCCGCAGTCCACAACCATCTTGATGGTGTCATTGCAGCGGTCGGCGATCGTGCCGAGCAGGTTCGGGTAGTTAATACCCAGACCGTCTTTCAAGCAGTCGGCAATGAAGAGTTCCTTGCTGTCTTTGATGCCTTGGGCAGCCTGGACGGGGTTGACCGGGCAAGCGACGTTGCCGCCGCAGATTGCGGAGTTGCCGCCGACAGTCGGCATTTTTTCGAGGATCAGAACTTTCTTGCCTGCCTGGCCGGCTTTCAGTGCGCAGGCCATGCCGGCAAAACCGGAACCGATAATGACGACGTCATATTCGTCATCAAATTTAGCAACGGAAGAAGCAGGGACTCCGGCGTGTGCGGCAGCGGTGGAAGTAATGGCAGCAGCGGCTGCACCTGCAAGTTTAAGGAAGTCACGGCGATTGGTACTCATCTTATTTTCTCCGAAAGGATTTAAAGGAATTTTGTTTTGAAACCGTGGATCATTTGATCCGATGAGCACAGTCTAGGAAAGTTCAAAAAAGTCGAATATGTACTTTGGTACATGTACCTTGGTACAGATTGAAAAGCGAAGAGCGACCTTCAATAATAGAAAAAACGAAATCGCAAAACATCGGAAATTTAAAAATCCCTATCGGAGAAGATTATGAAAAAAACAGCATCTCTACTGGTTGTTCTTGCTGCCCTCTTCACGATGTCCTCGACCTTTTCTGCCGAGGCTCCGAAGTTCGGCGCCGATCGCCACGTTGCTCACGGCATGGCCTGCGCTTCCTGTCACGGTCCGGACGGAAAAAGTCCTGAATATCCTGATCAGGAAACCTGTCTGAAGTGCCATCAAAAAGACGCTCTGATCGAAAAGACCAAAGCTATCGGCCCGGTAAATCCGCATAAAGCTCCGCATAACGGCGAATGCACCTTATGCCATCTGCAGCATGAAGCACCCGTGAACTACTGCGCCGAATGTCATCCGCAGTTCAAGTTCAATCCTAATTAACGGAACCTATTTGATTTCTCCTTGGTTTGTAGAAGCGAAGGCCGGACATTAAGTCCGGCCCCGCTTTCTTTTTTTGTCTTCATCCCGTGTGTTTACGGGACGAAATCGTCAAACGATTATTTGTAGTTCTTTGCAGCGAAATCCCAGTTCACAAGATGCTGCAGGAACGTCTGAACAAAGGTGACGCGCATATTGTAGTAATCAAGATAATATGCATGTTCCCAAACGTCGCAGGTGATCAGAGGAGAGTCTGTTCCGGTGATCGGTGTGCCGGCGTTGCTTGTATTGACGATATCAAGTGTGCCGTCTTCTTTTTCAACCAGCCAGGTCCAGCCGGAACCGAAGTTACCGACGGCGCTCTTTGTGAAGGCATCTGCAAAGGCGTCGTAGCTGCCCCATTTGGCGTTAATCTGCGATGCGATCACGTCTGTGGGCTGACCGCCGCCGTTCGGCTTTAAGCTATTCCAGAAGAATGTGTGGTTGTAGCACTGAGCCGCATTGTTAAAAATCGGGCCGCTCTGTGTCGTACGAATAATTTCTTCCAAAGGCATCGTTTCATAGTCCGTGCCTTTGATGAGGTTATTCAGTGTGTCGTTGTAAGCTGTGTTGTGCTTGCCGTAGTGATAGGAAAGTGTCTTGGAGCTCATATACGGTTCAAGAGCGTCCATTGCAAAAGGAAGCGGGGGTACTGTAAATGCCATAGCTTTAATCTCCTTAATTCTTGTGCAGACCATTATGGTATGCAGACACCCTTAGTCCTTCTTTATCTCCCCAACTCGAGCAACAAAAGCTCCGTCCTTCATCATAACCTCAATATCCGTACCTTCCTTCAGCTCACTGACGGACATCACAGGCTTGCCGCCGCGATAGATAAAGGCGCTGTTGCCGCGGATTTGCTTCGAAGGATCCAGCAGCTCCCAGACCTGCTCCAGACTGCGCAGACGAATTGTGTCCCTTTCAAACTTTTGGATCAGGCTGCTGCGCACGGTATTGCATGCCGCATTCAAAGGCCTACGGTCCAATTTCGGACGAGATCTCTTCAACCAGGAAGACTCTTTCAGAAGTACCTTTCGGTTGGCAGCGATCGTTGACTGTACAACCCCGGAGATCATTGCAAAGAGTTCATTGCACCTTGAACCCTGAGATGCAAAGGCATATGTCATCTGAGGTGCTGCTAACCGGAGTGCGTCACCTGCCGAACGGATTTTTACGTCCATCTCAGCCTGGAGATTTTCTTCTGCGACTCCTAGTTCTGCCCTATTCATTCTCAGACATGCACTTTGCGCCGTGTTTATGGAGCTGAAAATCAAATCGATTCGGCTTCTCATCGCAGCAGTATCCAGCCTTAGGATCGGAGAGGCCGCTTGGAGTCTTTTTTCATAAGGTTCGATGAATCGGCTCGGAGAAATAAAGTAGCGAGCGGCAAATTTTTCTCTTTCAAGCGAGGAAGAGAGAAAGTTCTGCATATCCAGCTGAAGTCTGGATTTCAAAGAGTTCAGATTTTGGCGATAGTAGCTGAGCACAGGACGCTGAAGATGAGAGACTGCAGAGAGGCGATGGCGGAACGTTTCTAAAAAAGCTTGAGGATTTTCAAAAGGACGCGATTCATTTTCCACATCTTGAAGCGCCCGATTGAATTGGTTCTCGAATGAGCGATGCAGAAGAACCCAGGCCGAATCTATTTCCCAAAACAAAACAGATTGTTTTTCCGCGGCTGCCTCGGCCGCTCCGGTCGGAGTCGGCGCACGAAAATCCGCGGCAAAATCCGCAATAGTTGTATCGGTCTCATGACCGATGCCGGAAATAATCGGAATATGACTATTGACGATCGCCTCAGCGACGATCTTCTCATTAAAACACCATAAGTCCTCGAGAGATCCGCCCCCCCGCACCAGAAGCAAAACATCTGCTTTGTTGTCCTGGTTCGCTTTATTGATTCTCTGAGCGATCTCGGCTTCGGCACCCTTTCCCTGGACGGCCGTGTGATAAAGGAGGACTCTAACGTAAGGTGCACGCGCCCTCAGACGATTCATAACGTCCTGCAGTGCGGCGCCCGTTCTGCTGGTGATAATTCCGATCGTACGAGGCACCCGAGGGATCGCTTTCTTTCGGCTTTGATCGAACCAGCCTAAGGCTGTCAACTCATTTTTTAAACGAAGGAAAAGTTCATAGAGTTTTCCCTCCCCGGCAGCTTCAATCTTCGAACAAATAAATGTTAATTTCCCGCTTCCGGGATAAAGATTCGGTTTTCCTGTGACTCGAACTTTGTCGCCAACCTTGAAGACACCGCGCACGGAGTAAAGTTTCCCCCGAAACATCGCGCAGGAAAGAACCGCTTCTTCGTCTTTAATTGAAAAATACCAGTGTCCGCTCGAGGCTTTTGTTGAAGTTGAGATCTCCCCTTCAACAGCCACTGATTCAAACTGCTCAAATGACAAATTAACGATGTCAACAAACTGCGTGACAGAGAAGGCTTTATCGGTCATTTTATTGTTCACGTGCTAAATACAAGGAGCGAGTGAGATTGCAAAATTTCCTTTTGCTTCACAAGTTACTCACAATTTTATTCACATTTTCAACAATCCGAATTTGAAGAACAAAAATTTTTCTTTTTAATGAGAGAAATTATTAATTTATTGATTTAAAAGAAATTTATTTTGTTAAATTACCTCCCTGGCAATTCTTTTTTGCTTTTTCGTCATGAAATTAAGTCACTTCTCACCGAGTTATTCACAAAGTTATTAACAATGAAAGGACCTCTAAATTTCATAACTTCTTGAGTACTCGGCAAATAATTATTTTGTGTTTTGCCCAAAATACTATTGACTTTTGAAGTAAAGGTTTTACCTAGGTTTTGTAACTTTCAGATGCAGATCGACACGTTAGGAAGCCTACGCTGAATTAATGAGTTATCGGCAGTTTTTACCGCTATCACGTTAAAATAATCTTTTATTTTTTGCTTCACGGCAATGCAAGTACAACTAGAAACGTTTCTGCATAAACAGTGGGATCGCAAAGGACTGATATCCTGGCTGCTTCTGCCCGCTTCTGCGGTTTTTCTCTCCATGGCAGCCTCGCGGCGTCGCAAAACCGTGCCTGTTAAAGTCGGAGTGCCTGTCGTAGTCGTCGGCAATATTTATGTCGGAGGAACCGGAAAAACTCCGGTCACCATCGCTTTAGTCAAAGATCTGAAAGAACGCGGCTGGAATCCCGGTGTTATCTCCCGCGGCTACCGCGGCAAAGCAGAGTCTCCGGTTGAAGTTCGCCTCGACAGCAATCCTGATATCGTCGGCGATGAACCTTTGCTGATTAAAAAGGCTACGGATGCCCCGACGTTTGTTTGTCCGAAACGTGTTGAAGCCGCTGAAGCTTTACTGAAAGCCTACCCGACTGTCAATGTCATCATCAGCGACGACGGACTTCAGCATTATTCACTCCATCGAGATGTCGAATTAGCCGTCGTCGGAGCCCGCGGTTTAGGAAACGGCTGGGTTCTTCCGGCCGGTCCACTGCGTGAACCGCCGTCCCGTCTCGATGAAGTCGACGCGATTGTATTGAACGCCACAGAAGATATCGTGACGTCTTCTACTCCGCGCTACGTTGCGACAAGCGGATTCACAAACGCAGTCAATTACGCCACCGGCGAAATCGTTTCTTTGGATACGCTTTCGAGAATGCAGTTTAAAAAGGGTTTGAAGGCCGTCGCGATGGCGGGTATTGCCGTCCCGGAAAGATTCTTCTCCATGCTGAAGGCTCATGGATTGGAAGTGCGCCCGATTGCTCTTCCGGACCATTACGACTATTCCAAGAATCCTTTTAAAGACTGCGAAGCCGACCTCATCTTTATCACGGAAAAAGATGCCGTCAAATGTCGTAAACACGCCGATTTGAAAAACGACGAGCGCATTTTTGTGGTTCCGCTGGAAACCAAGCTCGATAAATTCTTGGTTGATTTTGTCGAGAAGAAAATCACCGCTGCAGCTAAAAAGAGCAAAGAAGCTGCTCAGCAACTCTAAACGGAATGCTTATGGACGCAAAAATCACTGAAATCTTAGTTTGCCCTCTCTGTAAGGGTCCGCTACTTTGGAACGAAAAGAAAAAAGAATTTTACTGCCGTTCCGACATGAAGGCCTTCCCCGTCATTGACGGCATCCCCTGCATGGTCCCGACTGAAGCTCGAGAAATGAAGGAAGAAGAAATCGAGGAACTGGACAAAAAATGAGCTTTACCGTCATTATTCCTGCTCGCTTAGCCAGCACCCGTCTGCCCAATAAACCCATTGCCGACATCTGCGGAAAGCCGATGATCGTGCGCGTTGCCGAACAGGCTTTAAAAAGCGGCGCCTCCCGTGTGATCTGCGCGGTTGACGATGAACTGATTCTCAAAGCCTGTGAAGCCAACGGCATCGAAGCCTGTTTAACGCGTAAAGATCATGCCTGCGGCACCGACCGCCTCTGCGAAGCGGCCGAAGTCTGCAAAATCCCCGATGATGAAATCATCGTGAACGTCCAAGGGGACGAACCCCTAATTCCTCCGAAAGTCATCAAGAATGTTGCAGAACTTCTGATGAACCGCTCGGACTGCAGCATGGGAACGGCTGCCATTCGTATTCATTCGGCGGAAGAATTCTTTAATCCCAACGTTGTGAAAGTCGTTGCCGACAAAAACGGCTCGGCGCTGTATTTCAGCCGCGCACCGATTCCCTGGGATCGCGACGGCTTCGCAAAAGACCGCAACGCGCTCCCGAGGGATCTCGGCCTGCGCCATGTCGGTATTTATAGTTACCGCTGCGCCTTCCTGAAAGCTTATCCTCAGCTTCCGAAATCGGATCTGGAAAGCTGGGAAAGTCTGGAGCAGCTTCGCGCACTTTACAACGGCTACAAGATCGCTGTAGACATTTTCGAGGAAGAAATTCCTCCCGGCGTGGACACGCTCGCAGATCTGGAAGCCGTACGCGCTTACTTACAGAAAAAATAACTCGAGTTTTATTTTCGAAGATCAAGCGGTTGCTGGGTTTTCATCCATTCGGACAGCTTGAAATTACGGGCAATAAGGCACAAAATTTAAATTTACATTCTTAATTATTAAAGGAGCCATTCATGCGCTTAATTCTTCTCGGAGCTCCCGGTGCCGGTAAAGGTACGCAAGCAGCCCGTATTTGTGAACATTACGGGATCCCTCAGATTTCTACGGGTGACATGCTCAGAGCTGCAGTGAAGGCCGGGACTCCCCTCGGTTTAGCTGCCAAGAAGATTATGGATGCAGGTGAACTGGTCAGCGATGACATCATCATCGGCCTGGTCAAAGAAAGATTGGAAAAACCGGACTGCAAGAACGGTTTCCTCTTTGACGGCTTCCCTCGCACAATTCCTCAAGCCGAAGCTTTGGTTAAAGCCGGTATTCCCATCGATGACGTTGTTGAAATCGCCGTTCCCGACGAGGTCATTCTTGAACGTATGAGCGGCCGCAGAGTGCACGTTGCTTCGGGCCGTACTTACCATGTTAAATTCAATCCTCCTAAGGTTGAAGGTGTTGACGACGTGACCGGCGAACCTCTGATTCAGCGTCCGGACGACAAGGAAGAGACCGTTAAGAAGCGTCTTGAGGTCTATCACACTCAGACTGAAGCACTGGTCGGTTTCTACCAGAGCCTGGTTGCTAAGGGCGACAGCAAGACAAAATACATCAAGATCGACGGCGTCGGCGACGTCAATGAAGTCAGCCGCCGTATTTTCGATGCGCTTGATAGATAATTTTTAGCTCTATTTAATGATTATTTGGCATCCGCCTTCGGGCGGAGCGCCAATTTTTGTTTCTTGCGGACGATGAAAAAACACATTCTTGTTACCGGCGGCACCGGCTACATCGGCTCCCACATGGTTGTGCGCCTGATCGAAGCCGGCATGGAGCCGATCATTTTCGATAACTTCAGCAATTCCAAGCCTGCCGTCGTAGACCGCATTGAGATGATCACCGGAAAACGTCCGACACTGGTACGCGGTGACATCCGTGACGAAAAGGCTTTAGAGAAGCTGTTCGCGGATTTCCCGATCGATGCCGTCATTAACTTTGCCGGCCGTAAGGCCGTCGGCGAGTCAGAAACCGATCCTTTGCTTTACTTTTCTTATAACGTCGAAGGAACTATTGTTCTGCTTCGCGTCATGAAGAAGTTCGGTGTTAAAGAGTTTGTTTTTTCCTCTTCCGCCACCGTTTACGGCGATCCTGGCTACGATGAATTTGATGAGAACACTCCGCTTGCTCCGATCAACAACTACGGTCTGAGCAAATGGATGATTGAAGAAGTTCTTCGCAAGACTTTCAAAGCCGAGCCTGATTGGTCAATCGCCATCCTTCGTTATTTCAATCCGGTCGGCGCACACGAATCCGGCTTAATCGGTGAAGATCCGAACGGCATTCCGAACAATCTGATGCCTTTCATTTCCCAAGTTGCCGTCGGCAGACGCGCTTCTTTGAAAGTTTTCGGAAATGACTACCCGACTCGCGACGGCACCGGCGCCCGCGACTATATCCACGTACAGGATCTTGTTGAAGGACATTTAGACGCTCTGAGAGTTTTAGACGGCAAACCGCAGCTGCTGACTGTTAACCTCGGCACCGGCGGCAACACAACTGTGCTCGAGCTCGTTAAAGCGTTTGAGAAAGCCAGCGGAAAACATATTCCTTACGAGATCTGCCCTCGTCGTGCCGGCGACAAGGCTGCCTATTGGACCAACCCCGAGCTTGCCAAGAAGCTTCTCGGCTGGACGGCTAAGCGCGGCATCGAGAAGATGTGTGAAGATACCTGGCGCTGGCAGCAGATGAATCCGGAAGGGTATCCGGACTAATCCGGTTAAGACTTGATGAGGCTCGCATTTGCGGGCCTTTTCTTTTCACTCCTAAAAAGAAACCTCCGGACTTTCATCCGGAGGTTTCGCAACGGTTTAGTTCCGTTCAGAAAAGCTGATTAGGCAAGCTTTTCTGTGATGAACGTTCTGGTCTTACCGAGCAGAGCGTTCATGTCGGCAGGCGCTGCGCCGCCGCCCTGAGCAAAGTCAGGACGTCCGCCGCCTTTACCGCCGAGCTGCTCGGCAACAAACTTCATCACATCGCCGGCTTTGATCTTGCCGACGAGATCTTTCGTCACACCGACCGCAGCACTGGCTTTACCGTCTTCAGACTTGATCAGAACGATCACGCCGCTCTTGAGCTGATCTTTAAGACCGTCAACGGAATTGCGAAGTTCCTTGGTTTCGATGCCTTTCATCTCGGTTACAAGAACCGCGACGCCATTGACATCCTGAGCCTGAGAAGCCATGTGAGCGGCGCCGGCCTGGGCAAACTTGACCTTCAAAGCGTTCAAGTCTTTTTCCGTGCGTTTCAGATGTTCGACGGTGTCCACAACCTTGGAGACAACTTCGAGAGCCGGAGCTTTGAGTTCTTCAGCCACTTCTCGGATGATCTCTTCCTGGTTCTGAGCGTAGTGAAGAGCGGCCATACCCGTCACGGCCTCAACACGACGCACGCCGGCGGAAATACCGGATTCGGAAATGATTTTGAACATACCGATGTCACCGGTTCTCTGGACGTGTGTACCGCCGCAGAGTTCGCAGCTGGAGCCGATGTTCAGAACGCGAACGTTTTCACCGTATTTTTCTCCGAAGAGCATGACCGCGTTGGTCTTCTTAGCTTCGTCGATCGGCATGACTCTGGTCTGAGTCGGTGCATTACGGAGAATTTCTTTGTTCACGATGTCTTCGACTTCGTTGATCTGTTCACGAGTCATCGGAGAGGTGTGGACAAAGTCGAAGCGGGTTCTGTCGCCGTTAACCATGGAGCCGCGCTGCTGAACATGAGCACCGAGCACTTCTCTCAGTGCTTTGTGCATCAAGTGCGTCACGGAGTGGTTGCGGGCAGTTGCTTCGCGGTTTTCTTCGTCGACCTGAGCGCTGAAGAGGTCGCCCACCTTGACTTCGCCTTCGGCGACATAGCACATATGACCGAAGACATTCGCCTTGATCTTGAATGTATCGTCAACCTTAAGGATCGTTGTCTTGTTCTTGAACGTACCTTTGTCGCCCATCTGACCGCCGCTTTCGGCATAGAACGGAGTGCGGTCAAAAACGACAACGACTTCGTCGCCGGCTTCGGCGTCTTTCACGGGTTCGCCGTCTTTATAGATGGCTTCGACGCGGCAGGCCTGAACCGTCAGCGTGTCGTAACCTAAGAATTCAGTCGGTTTGCCTTCGTATTCGAGGCCCTGAGCCATCTTGAATTTGCCCTTGGCGCGAGCCTGTTCACGCTGCTTTTCCATCAAGGCATCAAAGCCTTCAAAGTCAACGGAAACATTCTTTTCGCGGCAGACGTCGGCAGTCAGGTCAACCGGGAAGCCGTAGGTGTCATGCAGTTTGAATGCAACGTCACCGCCCAGGATCTTGGTTCCGGAAGCCAGAGCTTCATTAAGGATATCCAAGCCTTTGGACAGGGTCTGAGAAAAGCGAACTTCTTCCTGACGCAAAACTTCCTGAATATGCGGATTACGAATTTCAGGGTACTGATCGCCCATTTCTTTGGCAACGGCTTTAACCAAGTTGCTGAAGAAAAGCTTGCGGGCGCCGAGCTTAAAGCCGTGACGCATACCGCGGCGAGCAATACGACGCAGAACGTAGCTGCGGCCTTCATTGCCCGGAACAACACCGTCGGCAATGATGAACGTGCAGGCACGAATGTGGTCGGCAATGACCTTAACGGAAGGACTGTTCGGATCAACGTCCTCTGCGCCGGCAGCCTTAACTTCATCAATGACGGCCTTCATGAGGTTCTGGAACAGGTCGATTTCGTAGTTCGAATGAACACCCTGAAGAACGGCGGAAATACGTTCCAAGCCCATGCCGGTATCCACGCTGGGACGGGGCAGCTTGTGCATCACGCCTTTTTCATCACGGTTGAACTGCATGAACACGAGATTCCAAATTTCCATGTAGCGGTCGCCGTCTTCGTCAGGGCTTCCGGGAGGGCCTCCGGCAACGGAGGGACCATGGTCATAGAAAATTTCAGAGCAAGGACCGCAGGGGCCAGTGTCGCCCATCATCCAGAAGTTGTCGGAAGCGAAACGAGCGCCCTTGTTGTCGCCGATACGAACGATTCTATCGGCAGGGATACCGACTTCCTTATTCCAGATGTTGTAAGCCTCGTCGTCCTCGGCGTACACGGTCACCCAGAGTTTTTCAGGAGGGAGTTTGAAGTGTTCGGTAAGTAGCTCCCAGGCATTCTTGATGGCATCACGCTTGAAGTAATCTCCGAAGCTGAAGTTGCCAAGCATTTCAAAGAATGTGTGATGGCGAGCGGTATAGCCTACGTTTTCCAAGTCATTGTGCTTGCCGCCGGCACGAACACATTTCTGACTGGTCGTCGCACGTGTGTAGGGACGCTTGTCAAAGCCAAGGTAAACATCCTTGAACTGGTTCATACCTGCGTTGGTAAACAGCAATGTGGGGTCGTCACCGGGGACTACCGGGCTGGAAGCGACGATAGTGTGTCCTTTAGACTCCATGAACTTCAGAAACGTAGATCGTATTTCTGATGCAGTGAACATTTATATTTTCTCAAAGTAAGCTGTCGAAACAGCAATGTGTAACCGCGGTATTTTAGCAGATGGCTCTCTGCATCCGCCTTTTTAGACCGCGGATTTCCACGGTAAAACAAGAAAGCCTGAGCACCTTTTTATCAGTGTCCAGGCTCGCTTTTTGTCTTCAATTTCTAAAAGAAACTGTGTCGTAATTCGACATTAAACGATACGGGAGTAACGGCGAACTCTTTCGTCCTCACGCAGATAACGGTCGAAGTTCATCGCTACGGCTCTCACCAGCAGTTTGCCCTTCGGAGTGACTTCGATAAAGTCAGGCTCCAGACGAACCAGACCTTCGGCCTCGAAGTGCTTGAGATTGTTCAGTTCAAAGTCAAAGTATTCATTGAAGTTAACGCCGAATTTCTTCTCGATGTCGGCCTTAACGACTTTGAACTGGCACATCAGTTCCATGATGACTTTGGCACGCAGGCGGTCGTCGTCATTTAAGAGATAACCGCGGTTGGTGGCCAAGTTGCCGCTGCGGATCGCTGCATAGTAGCTTTCCAGATCACGCGGGTTGGCGGCATAACAGCCGTTGACCTTACTGATGGAAGAAACGCCGAGCGCAACCATGTCGCATTCCGGCTTAGTGGAATAGCCCTGGAAGTTTCTCTGCAGGGTACCGTTTTCCTGAGCCTTGGCAAGTTCGTCGGTAACCTTGGCGAAGTGATCCATACCGATGAAGTGATAGCCGTTGGCGCTCAAACGTTTGATAGCGTCCATCATGATGCCGACTTTTTCCGGTGTGCTCGGAAGGTCTTCGGCATTGATACGCCTCTGCGGTTTGAAGTGCTCGGGCAGATGAGCAAAGTGATAGAGCGCGATACGATCCGGAGAAAGTTCGATCACTTTGTCCAGAGTCATTTCAAAGGTCTTGCGGGACTGGAACGGAAGACCGTAGATCAAGTCCATGTTGATGGACTTAAAGCCGTTGGCACGAGCGGCGTCAAGGACGGCTTTGGTCATTTCGAAAGGCTGAACACGGTTGACTGCAATCTGAACTCGGTTATCGAAGTCCTGAACGCCGATACTCATACGGTTGAAACCGGCTTTGGCCAAAACTTCAACCTTGTCGACAGGGGTCGAACGAGGATCGACTTCAATGGAAATTTCTGCATCCGGCGCCAGCGTGAAGTGAGAACGAATAATGTCCATCACCTGGAAAATTTCTTCATTGTTCAGGAAAGTCGGAGAGCCGCCGCCGAAATGAAGCTGAACGACTTCTTTGTTGCCGCCGATCTGAGCCGAAACCAGTTCGCACTCCTTGCTCAAAACTTCCAGATATTCTTTGGAGCGACAATGGTCTTTGGTCACTTCCTTATTGCAGCCGCAGAAGAAACAGACATTCGCGCAGAAAGGAATATGGACGTACAAAGATAAATCAGCCGTATTGTCGCCGGTACCGCGGGCATTAAGCACTTTTTTAAAGTCCTCGGCGCCGAATTCTTTGGTAAATCTATCCGCGGTGGGATAAGAGGTATATCTTGGGCCCGGAACATCGAATCTCTGGAGCAGTTCAAGATCCGGGAACTCAACGTTCAGTTTTCCTTGTGTTTCCATCAGGGTTCCTTTTAAAAAATTTTTGATTTTTCTAGGTTCTGTTATTATTTTTGCAACAGGCGAAATTATCTCAAATCATCAAAGGCCGCAAAGCTTTTTTGCCTCTTATAACAGTATTTAGAGAAAATGGCTTCTAATTTCACGCAATCTTTATCGGCAAATCGCGCCGGCTGTGCCGGCTGCTATCTCAGGCACTTCTGCCTGTCTGCCGATCTGAATGACGCAGAAACAGAAATTTTTTCCTCTCATATCGTCTCCCAAAGAAGAGTTCCTAAAGGCGAAATACTGTTCAGAGCCGGCGACCCCCTTGATACGCTTTTCATCACCAGGCTCGGTTCATTTAAAAGCTCCGTTCTAAACGAGAACGGCAGCGAACAAGTCACCGACTTCCACATGACCGGAGAAGTGCTCGGCGCAGAAGCGATCCCCACCGGATACCATATCTGCACCGTCACGGCCCTTGAGGACAGTGAAATCTGTTCTTTGCGCTATCGTGAACTCGAAGCTTTTTGCGACCGAGATCTAAAAATCGCGCGCCAATTTCGTCTTCTGCTCGGAAGAAAAATCGTCGCTGCGCATCAAAACCTGCTCATTCTCGGCTGCACCAACTCAACCCAGCTGCTTGCTTCCTTCCTGCTGAATCTTGCGAGAAAGTTCGAAGCCCGAGGATTCTCAAAAAGCGAATTCGTCCTGAGAATGACTCGAGGAGAACTCGGCAGTTTCTTAGGTCTCAAACTCGAAACCGTCAGCAGAACGCTCACCCATTTCGATGAACTGAACCTGATTGAAATTAATCAAAGACACGTTCGCATCATCAACTTGGAAGGACTGAAAGCCGTCGCGAAGGAATCGGGGCGCGCCAAGAGAAAAACATCTCAGGAATGATGCTAAGACTCCGTGCTTAACGCTTCATGAAACTTGAATCTTGAAGACCAGGAAAAACGAGTAAGCTGCTTTCATCGCTCCTCTTTGAATTTATTTTGCACAATGCCGTCCAAGCATGACTTAATTTTCTCGTTTATTTAGAAATAATCGAGAAATTATGCTCCATTACCCTGATGAAAATGAGAATTCGTGGTCAACTTTCTGTTTTTGCCCCGATTTTTTCATAGAATGCTAGAAAGGTAGTTAACTCTACCCGATAACCACAAATGAGAAAGGTAAAAAATGACAATCAAATTTACTAGACGTTCCGTCTGTGCCCTTGGAGCTGCAGCATTAGGCTGCGCAGCATTCCCTCCTTTCGCTGCTGAAGATCCTATTCGTATTATTGTTCCTTATCCTCCCGGAGGCCCTTTGGACGTCACAGCCCGTGCCGTCGCTGAAGAAGCTCGTCATGACCTGGGCAACATCATTGTTGAAAACAAACCCGGCGCCGGCGGCAACATCGGCGTGGACTACGTTGCAAAACAAGCTCCGGACGGCAAGACCATCGTCATGGGCGCTCTGGCAACACATGCCGTAAACCCCAACCTTTTCAGCAAACTGCCGTATGACCCCATCAAGGACTTCACTCCGATTACGCTGATTGCTCAGACACCGAACGTTCTGGTCATTACACCGGAATTCTCTCAAAAGACAGGCATCAAGAGCGTTAAAGATTTAATCGAGTATGCCAAGAAGAACCCGGACGCTATTAATTATGCTTCCGGCGGCAACGGTTCTGCTGGCCATATGTCCGGCGAACTCTTAAAGAACGCAACCGGCATCAAGATCGTTCACATTCCGTTTAAGGGCGCCGCAGCTGCTCAGATGAGCGTCTTGAGCGGCGACACTCAGATGATCTTTGACAACCTGGCTTCTGCCAGCGCCAACATCAAAGCCGGCAAATTGATTCCTCTTGCCGTGACGACAACGTTCCGTGCACCTTCTCTGCCGAACGTTCCGACGATGGCCGAAGCCGGTGTCCCCGGATTCGATATTTCCACTTGGTACGCCTTCTTCGGACCGGCCAAGATGGATCCGAAAGTTGTTGAAAAACTCAACCAGGCTTTTGTCAAAGCCATTAAGTCCAAACCCATGGCTGAACGCTTCGACAAGATGGGCGCCGTTGAAAAAGCCGGTACACCTGCTCAGCTGAACGACTTTGTAAAAGCCGAGCTCGTCAAATACAAAGAAATTGTGAAGACCAGCGGAGCGAAAGTAGACTAATACTTTGCTCAGTTTGTACAACCTAGAAGGCCGGCCTCCGGCCTTCCTTAATTTCGTTTTACCTATGATCAAGGATCAAAGAGATTTTTGGGCCGGTTTGATGTTCATGGCCTTCGGAGGTTTTTTCTGCCTCTACTCTGTTTACAACTACAACATCGGGACGGCCTTCCGCATGGGTCCGGGCTATTTCCCGATGCTGCTCGGCGGTTTTCTCTTTTTCCTTGGTTTTTTGATCACTGCGAAATCCGTTCTTTTTAAAAGCTCTGAGGAAGACGGCGGCAAGTTCGGAAAGTTTGACTGGTACAACTTTTTTGTGATTCTAGGATCCGTTACGATTTTTGCCGTACTGCTCAGACCGGCAGGTCTCATCCCTGCGACTGCCGTGATGGTTTTCTTATCTTCTTTCGGCAACCGTCCTTTCCGCTGGATTCGGACCTTTTTGCTCTGCGTCTTTTTAAGCGTTGCCGTTTGGCTGATCTTTGTCCTCGGCCTGGATCTAACCGTGCCCATCTGGCCGGCTTTTCTCACGAATTAAGGGGCTGAATTATGGATTTACTAAATAATTTAGCCGTCGGTTTTGCCACTGCTTTATCACTGCAGAACCTGCTCTACTGTTTCTTAGGTGTCACGCTCGGCACCTTGATCGGCGTTCTTCCGGGACTCGGGCCGGTGGCAACGCTCGCCATGCTCCTGCCGATCACTTACACGCTCGATCCGACTTCAGCATTGATTATGCTTGCCGGTATTTATTACGGCTCTCAGTACGGCGGATCCACAACCGCGATTTTGGTTAACCTTCCGGGCGAGTCGGCTTCGGTGGTCACATGCTTAGACGGATACCAGATGGCGCGTCACGGCAAAGCCGGCACCGCACTCGGCATTGCGGCTATCGGCTCTTTTATTGCAGGCTGCTTTGCAACGATCTTGGTCGCTGCTTTCGCACCTCCTCTGATTGAACTTGCCTTTAAATTCGGTCCGGCCGAATATTTCAGCCTGATGGTTCTGGGTCTTGTCGGCGCCGTTGTGCTTGCCAACGGTTCTGTACTGAAGGCCTTTGCCATGATCATCTTAGGCCTGCTTCTCGGCATCATCGGAGCAGACGTCAATTCCGGAACTTTCCGTTTTGATTTCGGCATTGCCGAACTTCAGGACGGCATCGATTTCGTCGCCATTTCTATGGGCCTGTTCGGATTCACTGAAATTATCGTGAATTTGTCCAAAGGCGAAACGCGCGATTCCATTACAGAAAAGGTCGGCTCCATTTGGCCGAGCCGAAAAGAATTATGCAAAGCCGCGCCTGCCATCACGCGCGGCACTTTGCTGGGTTCCTTCCTCGGCATTCTTCCCGGCGGCGGAGCTCTGCTCGCTTCCTTTGCTTCTTATACGCTTGAGAAGAAAGTCGGCGGCAAAAACGCCAATCCTCCGTTTGGTAAAGGCAACATTGCCGGTGTTGCCGGTCCGGAATCTGCCAACAACGCAGGCGCCCAGACGAGCTTCATTCCGATGCTCACGCTCGGCATTCCCTGCAACGCTACGATGGCTTTGATGATCGGCGCGCTGATGATTCACAACATCACGCCGGGACCTCAGGTCATGAGCTCTAATCCGACACTTTTCTGGGGCTTAGTTGTCTCAATGTGGATCGGCAACCTGATGCTTGTGATTTTGAATCTGCCTTTAATCGGCGTTTGGGTTCAGTTGCTGCGCGTTCCTTACGGCTTGCTCTATCCGATGATTCTGACTTTCTGCTGTATCGGCGTGTATTCCATTAATAACAATCCGTTTGATGTCTACATCACGATAATCTGCGGTGCACTTGGCTACCTATTTGCAAAACTGAAATGTGAACCAGCACCATTGATCCTGGGCTTCATTCTCGGACCAATGATGGAAGAAAACCTCAGAAGAGCAATGCTTCTTTCTCGCGGTGACCCATCGACCTTCTTTACGCGTCCCATCTCTCTCGTCCTATTGATGATGGCCATCTTCCTGCTGCTGCTCATCCTCTTACCGAGTATTAAGAAAGGCCGCGAGGTAGCGTTCAAGGAAGACTAAACATTGCGCTCGGACTAGGATTTTGTTAATCTGAAACCCTTGTCTAGAGTGGAAAATTTGTCGCCTGTCGCCGGGTGTCCATGATTGGATACGACAGCATCGTGAGGGTTCTTCGATTTTTCGGAGAGGGTGTCCACGGACAAGGAGTTCCCGCTTCTCGATTGAAAATCGGGGCGGGAATTTTATTTTCTGTAGTTCCAATAGCAATCACATTTCTCTCAGAATCATAAGACTTAAACATGTCTTCTGTTCCGGCTCGGGAAGCTTGTGATGGTTAAAATCCAATGTTTTGGATACCTTTTCAGAAAGCCTCTTTCTCTCACAGATCTTCTCCAAACAACCGACACAGGGACATCTAATCGATTTTGGAAGGAGAACGATTTCAGGCCGTTTCTTCGGACATGTATTCGGGCTCTCTAATTCTTCTAGAACTCATTTGCGAAGAGAACAGCCAAGCCAGTAAGGCGAAGGGCTGCCCGAAGACAGCCCTTCGAAGATGCCGCTTGGCATCAAGGAGCAACTAAGTAATTACCGCCTCCAGACCTGAGAGGCGGCGCCAAGTCTTAGAACATGATCGGATCGTAGTATCCGGAGAAGAGGATGGAAGCTCTCAGCAGGAGCGCACCGATGATGCCGAGGATCGCACTGCAGGCCAAAATCTTATGGCTGCGTGTCAGCAGATTCAGGAGCAGAGGCACGACAGAACCGAGAATAATCACGCCGACCCAGAACATCACGGCATGAGGACCGCTGATCAGAGCTTCTGCACCGGCTCTGGCACCGGCAAGCGCGGAACCCAAAGCAACGTGGACAAAGGCAAAAATGGTGAACAGTTCTGCAACTTCAACCCAGAAGGAAGTTCTTCTGCTCCAGCGAACGGTATCCGGATCGATCCATTTCATGATCATGAAAAGTTCAATACAGCCGATGGAACTGGCCATGCCGGACATGATCCAAAGCAGCGGAATCAAAGCGGTATTCCACAGAGAGATGCCGACGGCCTGAGTCAAGAGGAAGCCGGAATAAATCGTGCAGCAAACGCCCAGCGCAGCAAAAATTCCGTTGAACCAATTGGACTTAGTCATGTTCTGCCAGTATTCACTCTTGAAAATGATCTTGGCGCAGATCATGGAATAGAACACGGAACCGATGCACAGCAGCGAAAGCAGACAAATGCCGATGAACATCCAAGACTGGAAATTAAAGGAAAAGTCCGCTAAAGCGCTGAAAACGGCAAACGGAAGATTAAGCATCCTAGCCAAGTGGCTGACCACTAAGAGCGTTCCGAGAATGCCTGAAACCGTCAGAAGATAAACAAAGTTCTTCTGTCTGATCCAGTAGTTCAGAAAAAATCCCATACCGGCGAGACCGACGAGCCAAAGGAAAATGGCAATCGTCCACCCCCAATGAGCGGCTTGGAGCTGAGGAGTAAAAGAAGTTAATTCGATCATTTGGACACCACCACAAAGAAGTTAGGTTTCGTGCCTTTGTTCGGCATGAGAAGCTCGGTTCTGCTGGAAGCAATCTTTTTAGAGATTTCAGACTGTGGATCCAAAATATCTCCGAAGAGACGGGCTTCCGCGGGGCACGCCTGAACACAAGCCGGCTGCTTGCCTTCGTTAATCATCTCCATGCAGCCCGGACTGATACATTTCATCGGCAGGCCCGTGATCGGATGACTCCAGCGAGCGTCGTACGGGCAGCTGGCAATACAGTAGTTGCAGCCGACGCACTTATCCGGATCATTTCTGACAAGACCGTTTTCATCGTAATAGTTCGCGCCAAAGGGACAAGTCTTAACGCAAGGTGCGTTTTCGCACTGCTGGCACTGAACCAGCAGATTGACCGGACGACGTTCTTCAGAACGGAAAATACGAATATTGGATGCGGGCCAGTTTCTCCCCGGAATGCTCTGGTTGTGCATTTCAGGGAAATTGGTCTGAGAACAGGCCAAAATGCAGGCACCGCAGCTGATGCATTGTGTGGCATCAAAAAGATGCGCTAATTGTTTTTTCTTTTGAACCATGATTTAGCCTCTTACCTTCTTAATGCGCACGGAACTGTTATTCGCAACATTGCCGAAGACCGGCTGCGCATAACCTGTCGCATACCAATGAGAGTTAATACCTTCTTTCACAAATTGGTATTCGGGGTCGTTTACAAGGTGCTTAGTTCTGTTGCCTCCGGAGAAACCGAAGGCAAAAACTGCACCCGGTACAACCTTATTGGTGACGGTAATTCTTGCTTGGCCGACATAGTTAGTATCGATACCTTCAATTTCGGCCATATCCCCGTTTTTAATACCCAGTCTCTGTGCATCAACCGGATTCATCCAAACGGTTCTGTCGCCCAAATAGCGAGTGGGCTGCGTAAACATATTCAGGCCGGAACAGGTGACGCAGTTCTTTCCGGAAGCCAGGATGAACTCATTGCTGTTCTGCTTCGGTGCGGTGAACGCTGGCGAAGGAATGTAACCGGAAATCGGAGCAATGGCCTTTTCGTAGGCTTCGTTCTTGAAGCTCTGGAAGGCATAGATTTCAACCTTGCCGCTCGGTGTTCCAAAAGGTTTGTGATACGGGTACTGGTTGTATTTCTTTGTCTTGATCGTTGACCAGCCCTGTGTTTCGATATCCTTCTTGATCTTGGCAGCCCAGCCCGGTTTCTGGCTTTCGCACTGTGCCAGGAACTTATTAAAACCTTTGTTCGTAAAGGCATCAAAGTATTTATTGAACTCCTCGGCCGTCTTGCATTCCTTGTATCCGACGCGCGCTGCTTTTTCCGGGAAAGCTCTTCTCAGAATTTCCAAAAGGATCCACACGTCGTGACGAGCTTCACAACCTTTCGGCGGCGTAAGGCCCGGGTCGGAAAGATAAATGGAGCCGTCAAGCGCCCACTTAACACCAGCCATCTCTTTTCTTTCCATGAAATATGTGGCAGGGAGCACGTAGTCAGCATAGTCAACCAGTTCCTGCGGAAGAACATCCTGAACGACACAAAGCTCAAGCTTCTTAAGCTGTTCTGCAAGTTCTTGAGAATTGGCCTCACGATGGAACATCGTAGTTCCCACGAAGAAAACACCTTTGATCGGATAAGGTTTGCCGGTAACGGCAGCCTGGAGCGCAACCTTAAAAGTTGCGGATGCTTCCGGATAAACGATCTTGTCGATGCGCTTTTCTTTAGCCATCTGCCAAGTTTCGCCGTTGGGACCTTTGCCTGCAGAAACACTGGGGATCTTGAGGCCGGCCCCGACTGTTACAACCAAACCCCCAGGAATATCTATATTGCCGTTCATCGCGTTGGCAATGCAGATCAATTGATACAGCTGAACGTCGGTTCCGTTCTTAGAGGTGTACCAGCCGTCATCGATCACACCTTTTAGGTTCGTGAAGTCCTTAGCGATACGGAGCAGGATGCCAGGCTCAACGCCGGTGATTTCAAATACTTTCTCCGGTGTGTAAGGAGCCGCTGTCTCTTTGACGACTTCAAAAGCGGTTTTAACGGGAATCGTGATCCCGTCGACAAGTTTGACCGGAGCGACGTCTTCAAGGATAGCCTTGAAAGAAGGATCTTCGTCAAAAACCATCTCTCCGGTTTCATTTTTCTTCAGTCCTCGGAAGGAAATTTCTCCGGCAGCATTGGCAACGGCGTATTTTGTTTTATCCCCGCCTGCGACGAAATCAGCTTGAGTCAAGGGATGACCGTTTTCTCTGACAAGATAAGCGCCGTTGGTATGCTTCTGAATGAAATCAAAATCGGCTGTACCGTCCTGAATCATGCGGTTAATCAGACCCATCACGAAAGCAGCGTCCGTCGAGGGACGAATACCAACCCAGTCCACATCACCGTAAGAGATGTCCGGCATTCTCGGGTCGATGGAAACCACACGGGCCCCGTTTGCACGAGCAACATTCAAAGTATGGAGCGCTCCCATAGCAGCTCCCATAGAACGGCCGATAAGAAGCAAATAACGCAAGTTGGCGTAATCGGGCTCCATTTTGCCGGCACCGTCAAAGCCTTTTCCGAAGACCCACTGGCGACCGCTGATACCACCCGCATTGCAGGAAGAAGCATGGCCAATACTATTCGGAGAGCCCAGCGGTAGCGTAATCCACTTGCTGAAGCCCGAGAAAGTATGGGAAGTTGAAGCAATGCTGCTTTCTCCATATTTTTCAACGATCGTTTTAAGCTGACCGGCGATGCCGTCCAACGCTTCATCCCATGTAATTTCTTTGAATTTTCCTTCGCCCTTTTCCCCGACACGTTTCAGAGGTTTTTTCAAACGAAGCGGGTGATTCCAAACCCACATAGTTGCAGCGGATCGGCCGCAGTAGCCCTGTTGAGGATGTCCTGGATTTGGGAAAATACGAACAGTTTTTTCGGAAACGGGCTCACCTTCTTTACGCATCTCAATCAGACCGCAGAACGCACCGCACATCGTGCAGGCAACGGGACGTTTTGTCCAACCTTCCTGTTCGAGTTTTTTAATTTGTTCGGCAAACGCCAAGTTCGGAAGACATGGAGAAGCGGCAGCGGCTGCAGCCAAAGCTCCTCCTTTCATAAGTGTCCGTCGAGAGACGGACAGATTTACGATTTTGTCAGACATCTTAATTTCTTGTCCTTAGGTTATTGGGGATTGTTAAGAGTTGTAATCTCTTTAACTGCCCTCGATCGTAATCCCTAAGAAAGATTAATCCTATAAGACAAATGTCTTAGATTCTCAGACCTCCTCTGTAGACTCTATCTTCTTGAATTTCCGAAATTATTTACGTGCAAATTTTCATCTTTTTATAAATAACCCAAATGCGATTAAGAGTTCGGTTTTTAGTTAGTTAAAAACATATTTTTGCCTAATTCTTTTATTAAATTAAGAAAATATATAAAAATGTAAACTAAGTTATGAGAATTAAAGATGAAGAATCAAGTCTTTTTATATGGAAAGTTAACTGAGGGTAATTTTCTCTCGATTTTGATTTTTTCCATACTTGAAACTTCTTTATTGACTAATGCTCGTTATCCCTAATACTTCGCGAATTTGTATTTTTTCACGTCCTGAACTTTTCTTCCTTCGATGTTTCTTCTCTTCTTCTTGATCTAACGCATGCTGAGAACCTCGTATTTTCGGCGCAAATAAACACAGAAAGGTAGAATAGAAAAATTAGTTCTCTTTTTTACTACAGCGATGACCGAAAACAAAGAAAAGGCTCAGAGCAGCCACATCACTAATTTTCTTCGCAACATTATTAACGAAGACTTGAAACAAGGGGTAAACGATCCCAGACATTGGTGTGGACATCCCGGCACTTACACGGAGCAGATGGAAGGACCGATCGATGAGGCAAAAGTTCGGCTTCGTTTTCCTCCTGAGCCTAACGGTTACCTCCACATCGGTCACGCTAAAAGTATCTGCCTGAATTTCGGTCTAGCCAAAGACTATGCCGGACGGTGCCACATGCGTTTCGACGATACTAACCCGGTTAAAGAGGACCAGGAATACGTAGACTCCATTCTTGGCTCTGTTAACTGGCTCGGCTTCGACTGGAAGGATGCCAAAGAAACCAATTTCTACTTCGCCAGCGACTACTTCGACTATATGTACGAGATTGCCGAGCATATGATTAAAAACGGCTTGGCATACGTCGATGAACAAACGGCTGAACAGATTAAAGAAAACCGGGGCACACTTCACACACCCGGCGTCGACTCTCCGTTTCGGGATCGTCCGGCGGAAGAAAGTCTGCGCCTCTTCCGTGAAATGCGGGAAGGCAAGCATCCGGAAGGAAGCATGGTTCTCCGCTCTAAAGTTGACATGAGCTCCCGCAACATCAATCTTCGTGATCCGGCTATTTACCGTATTCGTTTTGCCGAACATCATCGTACAGGCGACAAATGGTGTATTTACCCGATGTACACGTTCGCTCACCCGCTCGAAGACGTTCTGGAAAACATTACTCATTCAATCTGCACGTTGGAATTTGAAGATCAGCGCGCTTTCTATAACTGGGCAACCGAAAGATCCGTACCCATTACCCGCGCTCCGCTCTTTGAAAAAGCAAAAGCCGTCCTGGCAGACCTCCAGAAAAAGAGCTTCGAAGAAATCAAGCCTTTTGCCGAAGCTGCTGTCAAATTCAAATGGAAACTCGGCCAGACCGAAACAGAAAGAGAACTCGCTTCTCTCTTAGCTGATATCAAGGCCAATCCCGAAAATTTGAACGATGCTTCTGCGCACGCCATCGTGAACGCCGTTGCTGCCAAACCGGAAGTTTTCACTCCGCTGCTGCAGGACGTTTTAAGCGCAACCGTTAAACCGAACTTCTTCCTGCTTCCACATCAGTACGAGTTCAATCGTCTGAATCTGACTTATGTGGTCATGAGCAAACGCAAACTGATCGCCTTGGTCAAAGAAGGCCTCGTCGATGGTTGGGACGACCCCCGCATGCCGACTCTCGTCGGTCTGCGCCGCCGCGGCTATTCTCCCGAAGCCATGCGTTTGTTCTGCGATCGCGTCGGGGTTTCTAAACAGACCGGCAGCTGGATCGACTACTCTGTTCTCGAAGGTTCTCTGAGAGATGTGCTTGATGCTGAAGCCGATCGTCGTATCGCCGTTCAGGATCCGATCAAACTCATCATTGATAACTATCCGGAAGATCAGATCGAAGAATTCGAGTCTCCCAATCACCCTCAGCATCTGGAACGCGGCTCTCGCAAGCTTTCTTTCGGAAAAGAACTTTGGATTGAAAGAAGCGACTTCGCGGAAGAACCGCCCAAAGGCTATCGCCGCCTGACACTGGCAACTGCTGACAAACCGGCAATGCCCGTTCGTCTGCGTCACGCCTACGTCGTTCAGGCCACCTCTGTAGAAAAAGATTCGGACGGCAAGATCACAGCCGTCCACGCTGAATACTTCCCGGAAACCAAGAGCGGTACCGACGGCGCCAACTCTATTAAGACCAAGGCTGCCATTCACTGGCTGAGTGTTAAAGATGCTCTTCCCGCAACGATCAGACTTTATGACCGTCTGTTCACCGTTCCGAAACCCGATGCCGGTGAAGTGGACTTCCGTGAGCTCATTAATAAGAACAGTAAGACTGTGATGCAGTCCTACGTTGAGCCTTCTCTGAAAGACGCCAAACCCGAAGACCGCTTCCAGTTCGAAAGAAACGGTTATTACGTGGCTGATCAGAAGGACTTCACTCCGGACAACCTGGTATTCAACCTTGCAGTTGCTCTGAAGGACACCTTTGGAAAATAATTAAGCACTGAATCGCCAGAGGGACGGCTGAAGCCGTCCCTTCTTTTTTAGGAAAGCTTTTGAATCGTTTCGGCCAAAAGCTTCGGCGCAATGTTCAAAGAGTAATCAAGCTCTAAACGTTCGGTGCTTCGGTGCGCATCTCGGCCTGCCGGCCCCATGTTGGCAATCGGAATGTCCAAGGCGCCCGGGAGATCGGTCGGCAAATAAAAGAGTTTCTTCCAGCCGGCCATGTTCTCGCCGACTTGTTTGGCCCCTTCTCTCATTTCTTCAAAGCCTAGGAAGGACAAATCCGTAATGCCCCCGAAAACCTCGTGCAGACGGACTGCTTCGTCTTTGCTCAAGACTTTTGCCTGCTCCGTCATCTCTTCCATCACTTTTCTAAGTTTTTGCTCATCAGGCGACTGTCGACGATTCAGCCGAGCCGGGTAGTACGGCGGCAGGAACCCGACTACAATTGTCGGCCGTGGCATCTGAGCCTGTAAAAACAGCCAGGAGCATTCTTTCAGGGCCGCCTCCCGAATGTCCAGATCTTTAGGGAGCGAGCGATAAAAATGATCTCTTTTTTCTTCGAAGGATTCGCCCGTCTTCTGGCGAGCCATCCGCTGAAGCATCCCGAAGGTAACAACATTGACCTCATCAATGTCAGGAAAGTCTGCGCCTTTATCTTGTGCAAACAGCAGTGCACGCATCAGTTTGCTTCTGGCCTGCGCGGCAGCCCGCGCCGCTGTCATTTGAGCCCAACGAAGGACATCCGCCGGTTTCTTTGCGGCGGTCAGAACATTAAAGTAAGCGGAAGCCTCTTCAGGCACAGTGACCGAATAACCGTTGCGGTGCACCTCCATACTTAAGCAGGCGGGAGGTGCTAAAAGATCCAATCCGGAACCCTCGTATAAAGCGGTGTCGGCTTCTGCCAGACAAACGATTTCACTAATTAAGAGCGCTGCGCTGAAGCCGTGAAGATAATTGCCGATGTGTGCGGATTTACCGAAGGCGTAGAAGAACGGCATAAGTTTGCCGGTGGTTCCTGTGTAATAAGGTCGCACAGCCGGTACCGTCTTGGTTTCCGCCGTCCAGAAACAAGGCTCACCGGTAAGAGCAGCGACGACTTTCAAATGTTCTTCTTCACAGATATGCAGGAATGTTCTTAACGAACCGATCATGCCGGCACTGTTGGCTTCTTCATCCGGAACCGCCCAAAAAAGAATATTGACGGCAAGAGTCGGGTCATCTGCCCACTCCTCCATGGAAGCCAAAAACAGCGCAAGGCCCGCCTTCATATCCATACTGCCGCGCCCGAACAGCCAATTGCCGCTCTCAAGATCCTTCCGAGCAGTTTCATCTAGAGGCTGTTCACGTAGTGCTTCCGTGTAACGTTCTAAATCGAAAGCCGTCTGTACTTTATCACCGCAGTTCTGCGTATCGACGACATCGAAGTGACCTGTCAGTACAACAGTTTTATCGGTAGGAACGGCGGCTCGGAGCAGTCCGAAAACCGCCTTACGCTCGAGGGGGTCCCGCTCACAGACCGGTTCAAAGACTCGCACGCGTCCGGGATGTTTTTGTGCAAGGCAAAACAGACAATGCGTAATGAAGTCCGCACAGCGGTTTTCCTCCGCGGCGCTACCGCTAACGGAAGGAATGGCACAAAGTTTTTTAGTGAGCTGAAGAATTCGGGACGACTGGGCAGTTTTCATGACAAGCACAAGGAAGTTAGTGAAGTCTTGTCATTTTAGGGCTTCAAAATACCTCTTTTCGGTCCAAAAAGTTAAAGTCAGCTTTAAGTTTACTAACCTAAAATTGACTAATTTTGAAAACAGATCCAACGGAACCGACAGGGGCAGAGGCCGGCTTTTTAGCCGCAGAAGGACCGGACGCGTATTTCTTGCCGATTTCTTTCAGGAAAGAAATAATCTGAGGATTTTCCCATGGCAGGTAACCTTCAGCGTAAGCCACTAAATTTCCGTTGCCGTCAATTATGAAATTGGTGGGGACCACAGAAACGCCCATCTTCCCGGGAATCGCCTGATTGCCGTCAATGAAGGTTTCAAAACCCGAAGCACGGATCTTGTCGAGGAATTTTTTAAGATCCACATTTTCTCCGTCAACAGCAACTCCAATAACACGGACATCAGAGTTCTTAAGGGCCTTCTGTGCTGTAATCAGTTCCGGTATCTCCGCGACGCAGGGGCGGCACCAGGTAGCCCAAACGTTTAAAACGATCACCTTTCCTTTGTAATCCGACAAATTTACGTCTGTTCCGTAAATAGTTTTGAGATCAAACTGCGGCATCTTTAGAGCGTGCTTGAGCTCTCGGAAATTCGGCATCATGCGCGGCGCCTTCAGAGGTGTTCCTGTTTCGTAAACGCGATCAAAGTCTGCGGCCTTCGGGACCGAGGAGAACAAGACGGTGCCCGCCAAGCAGGAAAGTACTAATAATTTTTTCATCTTTCGATACTTTTTCTTTATGCTGTCGAAATTTTAGAACGACCGATTCAGCGCAGATGTAACGAGTTTTTCAGGTGCGCTCATGATGGTGGCTCTCCAAACCCATCCTTTCGCAATTGAATTACAGTTTGATGATGAAAGTCTTACCGGCGCCGTTCATCCTGCGGAGAAATCGGCGCGAAAAGATTTGCCAACACCATTGATAAAGGAGTGAATTATGGGACTTTTCAATACAATTCTTCAGAAACTTGGTTTTGTGAAAGACAAGGCCGTTGAAGCTGTTGCAGGGGAAAACGCTGCTGCAGCGGAAGCACCGGTCTCTCCCGTGGAAGCCGCTGCCGTTGAAACTGTAGCTGCTGCCCCAGCTGCAGCCGAAACGCCTGCAGGATCGCCCGAAATCGTAGACGTCGCTGCTGTCTGCGAAGCTTTGGCTGCCAAGAACCCACAGAAACTCAACTGGAAAACTTCTATTGTTGACCTTATGAAGCTTCTTGGAATGGACCCATCTTTAGCTAATCGTAAAGAGCTGGCAAAAGAACTCGGCTGCCCTGAAAACCTTATCGGCGGTGACTATTCTCAGATGAACGTTTGGCTGATTAAGGCCGTTATGCAGAAGCTTGCCGAAAACGGCGGCAAAGTTCCCGAAGACTTGAAGTAACGTTTCTCATTTCTAATAAAAACGCCGCAGACAATGCGGCGTTTTTTCTTCTGTCGAGATTTGGTAAAGTGAACCTTTCGGAGTAAAAATAATATGTTCGCTTATCCCATTATCATCGCCGCCATGATCGCTTCCGGGCTGTTCATCGGCTGGATCAACTTTAGCTATCTTTGGGGCATGATCCCGGCAGTTATCGGAGGCTTCTGCGGAAGCTATTACAGCAAGTTCGGCCGAATGCTGCTTAAGCCCGGCATCGACGACTACCAGCGAGAAAAAATCCTCTCTGTGACCCGTGTTCTGACAATCATGTGGACCGTGATCTCTGCCATTTTCTTTGCGCTCGGATACGGATTAACCAAGGTTGCTTACTGATTTGTTGTTTTGATTTTTCGTTATGCAGATTCATGCTTTCGGTCTTTCCCGAGTACCGACTTTCCTCGGTCAATGGGATCTCGATTTTGACGGACGCACCGACGTTTTTTCCATTCCCCTGACGGGAGAGAAAAGTATTGCGTTATTCCTTGACGCTCTAAAGTTCGCTCTATTCGATATCTCATCCGAGAAACTTGGAAAAAATCCCGAAGTCCGCCTGGTCTTCTCCACAGAAGAGGGACGATTTGAACTTCTTCGGTCCCACGAAAACACTGAAATCCGCAAAAACGGCATGCCGTTTGACCTGCAGGCAGCGCCCTTTCCTGTCGCCATGGCTAGAATCACGCATCTTGATGCCGATAAATTAGAAGACACCCTTTTCTATGACATTCTCTCGACTTCTGAATCTTTGACCGAGAATGCGGATACTTTAGCCTCATCTTTGATCGGAAATGTCTCCGAGTCCCTCGGAAATGCAATCCTGACTCAGGGCATTGAAGTTTCTCAGCAGAAGGCCGCCTTGCTCGCCGCTTCTAAGTCTGTCATAGACGGAATTTCGGTTGTTTCTGATGAGGAAGAAGAACGCCTCAATCAGCAGCTCATTAAGGCCGGCGTCTCTCACGCCGCTCTGCAAAACGAAATTGCCCAGCTCAAAGATTCGATGGACTGGCTCATTCGCATCAATATGCTCAAGGATGAAGCCGCCCGCTTGTCTAAGCAGCTCACGGCAGTCAACGGCGACCTTTCTCGCTTTGACGTGAAAAAGAACGTTCTGGAAAAAGCGCTGAAAACAGACGCCTTAGCTCCCGACTACGATGTCCTCTCTAAGCTTCGAGTCGATGAGAAAGAAGAAGGTAAGCTGATTACGGAACTTAAAAAATCCGTCCCGATGCTTTCTGAACGCGTCCGCTCCGCCTCTCTGGCTCATGCTGAGGCAGACAAAAATTTCAAGAGCGTCCTGGAAAACTACAACGAGAAGTGTGTGACGCTGGAACGCGTTCGAGAATTAGATGAAAAAATCGAAGATTCTCAGATTCAAAGCAAGCACCTTAAAGAGGAGTTGTTCAACGAGCAAACCGCGGCTCGTCTCCTCTCTGAAGAAAACACACGATTAAAAAACGTCCTCTCCCAGCTGACCATTCGCTCACAACTTCTGAACAAGAAGATGGATGACCTTTCTATGGATAAGCTCTTGGTCGATGAGCTCGAAGAGTACAAACGTCTTCTTGATGAGATTGACGCTGAAGTCATTCGCAGCGCAGAGGCAGAAGAAACGCAGCGGGAACTGCAGAAACGGATTGAGTCCTCTCGCTCTGCTTTATTAGACGTTCAAAACGTCATTGCCGCTCTTAAAAACGAGGAGCTTGCCGTCACGGGCGAACTTTCCATGAAGGAGCGCATGCTTTCCAAGTCTTTAGGAATAGAAGGCGTCGAGACGCTGGCTGCGGAACTGGACAATCAGAATGAACGCTTAAATGCCCTAGACGCGCTTCAAGGAAGAATTGTTCTCTTGGCAGAAGGACACGACCGATTCAATCAGGTAAAAGCAGGGCTCGAGAGCACCAAGCACGCCTTGAGACTCGCGACGGTTGCTTTGAATGCGGCTCGCCAGGCCTATATCGACAAGACAGCCGTCGTCAATTCAGCTCAGCAGGCTTATTCCTTCTATCTCGAAGTACTGTCGCTGAATGAACCGCGCGAAAAGTTAGCCAACGGCAAGCCGTGTCCCTTGTGTGGCGCGATTCACCATCCCTACTCCGTCAAACTGCCGTTTGACCGTTCGTTGGAAGACAAACTCGCTAAAGCAAAAGAAGACGCTCAGCTCGCGCTCGTCGAATCGGAAAAATGCAAAGCTGAATTTGCGCAGCTTCAGCTGCAGCAGACAGAAGCCGAAAACATTCTGAATACGCTTACGACAGAACTCAATGAAGCCAAGGGCGAGATTTTGTATATCGCGAGCGAGCTCAATATTGTCGGCTTGAGAGAGAAGAAACCGATCACTTGGGCGGCTGTACTCAAGCAAAAACAAACTTCTTTAGCCAATCGTCGAGATGACCTTGAAGCACGATTAGAGAAAATTCAAGGGCTCACGGAAGCGATTGAATCGCTGAAAGAAAAGCGCGAAGATGCAGCGCTTAAAACCGCTCGTAAAAAAGAAGAACAGGCGTCTTTGGAAGAGGCTTTGAAGAACTTCGCCAACATGTCTGCCGAGCTAGAAAAGAATCAAAAAGACTCTGAACTTAATCGCGTCTCCCTGACGCGTTTGCTCGAGCGAGCCTTTGCCCGCTTCGGCCTGAAGGCCTCTAACCCGGCCATCATGAAGCAGAACCTTCCAACGCTCGAAAAACGCCGCGAACAGTGGATCAACTGGAGCGTCGAGAAAAAACAGATCGAAGAAGAAACAGCGGAGAGCGAAGAAGCCCTCCGAAATACTGTCGCGTCTCTGACTGCTCAGAAGAAGAGCGCAGAAACCTTAGAAAAGGACATCGAGGCTCTCACTGAACAGATCAAACGGTTCCAAAAAGAACGGCATGAAGCAATTGCCAGCCAGACACCGGAAGAAGTAATTGCCGCGATTGAAACAGAAAAGGCCAATGCCACACGTCTTGCCGAAGAAGCTAAATTAAGTCTTGCTTCCAAAGAGGAAGCCTTGCTTTCTACGCAGAACAAAATTAATACTCTCGAAGCACATCGCAGCGAAACCATTAAATCCATTGAATCGCTTTCGGACGCTTTCAACCAAAAACTTCAAAAGGCCGGTTTCCCGAACGAGTCCAGCTTCCTTTCTTCTCAGATCTCGACTGCACAGAAAGATGACCTCATGCGTCAAAACGATGAACTGCTCGAAAGGTATCGTGTCGTAAATTCGCAGTACGAAGAAAAACAGCAGGCATTAAACAGTCTTCAGGAGAAGAACCTGACGACGCGCACTCGTGAACAGCTCGAAGAAGAACTCTTAGAAAAATCCGATCTCTTCCACACAGCCACTGCTCAGCTCACAGGCCTACGTGAGAAGATGGCAAAAAATGCGAATAACAAAAATCGCCGAAAACGGGAAGAAGCAGAATTCCAAAAGCTGCAGACCTCGCTTGAGCGATGGGAATCTCTCTGCGCCAATGCTGAGGAACCGGGGGGAATTGCGCGTTTAGGTTTGTCGCTTGCAGTCGCCTACGGCTCTTCAGACATTGATGCCTTCATCCCCGGCGCCAAGATCAAACTCCGTGATGAAGGTGTGAAATTATTTGCACCCGAGCTCTCGGACGCTTCAGGTCTTGCGGGCATGAAGACAATTTCTGCCGATCAGCGTTTCTTCGTGGCACTTTCTCTGCTCTTGGGAAGAAGCGAATTGTTTGCCCGTCGAAGCAAACCTGAGTTTGTCATTCTTAAGCAAAATCAGAATGAAGCTTTCCCAAGCCAGACGTTTACAGGTTTAGAGAGCTTAAATTTAACAATCGGCGTAGCGAGATAAGCCGTTACTCTTCGACGAATTCAATGAGAAGAGCTCCGCGCGTGAGCTCTTCCAATTCTTTAGCAAAAGTCTCAGCGAGATCCTCGGGGATTTCGACATCAAAATCCGCACCCATATCAAAATTCTTTTCTAGAATTCGACCGTTTACGGCTTCGATCTTGCGCAGAACCTGATTCACAAATCGATGTTCAACGCTGAATTTGATGCGTTTCGTTTTGGTACGAACTCGCGTGGGCACTCCCTCTAACGCCATTTTGACGGAAGACTGATAGGCTTTAACTAGTCCTCCCGTACCGAGCAAAATTCCGCCGAAGTAACGAGTCACAACAACGGTCACTTCTCCAATGCCGCTGTGCGTAACAGCCGTCAGCATGGGGCGTCCGGCGGTTCCGTGAGGCTCGCCGTCATCGCTTGCGCCGATACGATCGGTAGATCCGGCGGCTCCGGCACAATAAGCCCAGCAATTGTGCCGGGCATCTTCAAATTCGGCTTTAATTTGTTCGATGAAAGCTTTTGCTTCTTCGACACCGGGAGTGTGTCCGACAGAAGCGATAAAGCGGCTGCGCTTTATCGTCTGTTCGACACGAAAAACCTCTCCCGGACGCAGGTCCGGAATGTTGTAGCTGACATCTGCCATCCGGGGACTCTCTTTATGTGTTACTTGTGAAGCTTGTTCACTATTTTAAAGAGAGTTTCGTTTTCCATGACAAGGGGAGAATCTTTGGCAAAAAACACAATGCCGTCTTCGGGTGCTTCGGTCTGGGCGACGGTCACGCCGGTAAGCGGATCAATGATGTCCGCAAGAACTTGTCCGCGTTCAACGGAATCAAAGGATTTCACGTGCGGAATGTAAAGACCGGAAGCAGTTGAACGCAGCGACACCAGCTCTTCTTCTATAAGAACGGTCGATTCATAGCCGCCGTAAACGTTGTAATTTAAAACGTTCATTCGGCTTAAGAAGCGGCAAACCGCCGCAATCGCCATGTCCGCACCCTTCTTATCGATCTTCTCGGTAGAACGGCTGTAAAGAGAAAAGGCTTTTGTATCCCACACCTGCCAGTTGAAGTTTAAGGTTGTGGTATCAAAGGGAACGGGTTTGCGAAGAACGACAAAAGGCATTCCGAAAAGCTGAGCCAAGCCAGTGTCCTCATAATCCGTCTTCATCATGCGCACATGAGAGACGAAGTCTCCGGGCATATAAAAAGAGGAAAACTGCACGCCGAAGCGGTAGCCCTGAATCTTTTCAAAAATACCGGCAGCTATTCGCTGAGTAGTCTCACCTTTGTTGTATCCGGGATACATTCGATTGATATCGGAGTTATCCATCGCCCAGAAGCGCTTACCGACATTAACGGAGTACGGATTGGCACACGGAATCACCGTCACACCGTGACGGCGGATAAACCGCCCTTCTTCCTCAAAGCGCTTTAATGTTCGAACCATTTGGCCGGCAATATAGAGCTGCTGAATTTCATTGCCGCGCATATTGCCGATAATGCACATGGTCTTTTCAGGGCCGCCGAAGTGATAACTTTTTACTTCAAAGTCTTCGCGGTAGGCCGACTCCATTCTGAAAATAACTTCTTCTTTCATCGACGTTCTTCCTGAAGAATTCGGGCAATCAGAGACCCCTTATTTACGATAGGATATTCACGAAGCGTGAAGAGCAAACCATCGACTTCGGAGACGCATTCCTGACGAACCTCACCTGAAAGCGCATCTACAATTCGGCCAAAAATCTCGCCTCGTCTAACGTTATCGCTGTGGCGAACCGTCGGGACAAACACACCCGGCTCTTCAGCATTCACAAAACTCACGGAGCGATCTAAGGAAACGATCGGCTGTTTAACAGGCTGGACGGGGCCGTCCCACATACCGAGATTCTGCATAAGATTCAGAATTCCGTTCACAAGCCGTTGACAATAATCCTGAGTAATTCTCATGCCGACGCCCGCCTCTACGACAAGAGTTTTAACGCCGATGGAATTTAAGCTGTAAGCCAACGTTGATTCGAGCACAGTAGAAGCTTGATGCACCCAAACAAAATCGACATCGAGCATGCTCGCGTATTTAACGAGTTTATCTGCCGTATTGATATTGACGCGAACCTGGGGAATCTCGCGCAGGAAGATATTGCTGGCGTGAATATCAATCGCCATTTCTGCGCCTTTGAATTCCTGAATCAATTTGCTTGCAACCCACTCCGTCGCCGCTCCGTCGGTACGTCCCGGGAAAATCCGGTTCATATCCAAATCAAAACCGGGAAATCCTCGCTGGATCGTATCGATGCCCATCGGGTTCAATGCCGGATAGACATCCAACACCCCTTTAAGGTGCTCACTCTTTTCACGAACGACTTTATTAAGCAAATAACAAATGTACTGTCCTTCAAGCTCATCGCCGTGAATTCCGGAAACGACGCAAAGTCTTTTAAGGCCTTCTGCTGACGCAACGTTATCAGGCAAGTGGCGGTTCTTGCGAATCACCAAAGACTCGCCGACCGGCATCTTTACTTTTATGACGTCTTCAATCATTCTCAAATTTCAACCAACTTACACTTTGCCGACATACTTTGATCCGCTGCGCCCATAAAGACGCCTCTTTCTAAAGCGCAAAAACTAAAGTCTGGTCCTTGTGAAATCTTGACGTAATTATCGTCACAGAATCTCTGATGCGTAGGATCCACTCCGATCCATGTTTCACCGTCAAAAACTTCTACCCAAGCATGAGAAGCACCTTCACCGGTGGTCAGTCCAGCAACGTAGCGACAAATAACGTTCTGAGCTCGTAAGAAAGCAAGAAGAATGTGCGCAAAATCCTGACAAACTCCGGCGCCGAGCTCCCACGCTTCATGGGCCGCAGTTACTGTTGTCGTAACGCCTTTTTGATAGCGGAAGTCTGTACCAATTTTTGTTAGCCAGTATTCAGCAAGGGCGATGGGTGCGCCTTCAACTTTATTGGCTTCAAAATAATCTTTGAGCGTGCCGGTCAGCGTCGTAAGCTGAGTCGGATATCGATAGTAGGCAGCCGCACCGAAACTGCTGCGCTGCGAGGAATCGACCAATACTTCTCCTGTCGAGCAAAAAGAAAAGAAGGTATGTTTATTCTCGATGCTGCCCAGGAAAACTTTATTGCCTTGTCCGTCAAAGGTTTCTGACAGCCGGCAGCCCGGCTGACAGGTTAAAGAGATGCGCATCGGCTCCTGTCCCGGCTCCGAGAGCGGGACAGAGCGAAGCACAAATGTGTGATTCGAAACGGGTTCGGAAAACAACAGATCCGCCCTAAGCGAATACAAAAATTTTTTCATTGTATCGAGTTTTTAATTATTCAAGAGCTTCTGAACTGTTTCCAAAGCCACCAGCCGGGTCTCCGGATCATCATCAGCTAACTGGGCAAAATTTTTCAGAACACGCATTTTTTGACCGCTGTAGGCAATCTTTGCGCCCTGTAATCTGCGATCCAGTTTACCGATCGTCACGCCGATTGTTTCCCAGCTTTCTCCCAATCTCAGCTGCATGTCCAGGCGCTCAAGGTAACGGCCGGCTTTAACGAGACAGCGTTCTTGACCTGAAGAGAGATATTCGTCAATACTGCCCCAGAAAGCCAACAAGCGATCGATGACTTCAAAAGAACACAGAGCTCCGGAACCTTCTGCCTTCGCATCTTCCATCGCATCAAGTGCCAGCTGAATATAAGCCAAAGAGCGAGTCGAGATGGTATTCCGCAGCAAAATTCCGTCGTCGTAGGCTCGAGAAAGATTGCTGTACACCGAATCAGGGTTGAGCTCGTCGAAGAAGTAACTCGTCATAAAGTCAGACGCATCTTCGTAAACATCAGGAATGTTTAAAGCGGCACAAAATTCTTTATAAGCCGTCTCATCTGTATCAATCAGAACATCATAGAGGCCTTCGAGATAATTCAGCGTACGGTAGACACGTTCAACGTAGCGGCCGAGCCAAAATAAGTTTTCGCCTTTTTCTATCGAGATAAAATCCATGTGTCTTTAAAGCCTCCGCCTTGAGAAGAGTTAACGACGAACGAATCCGGCTTGCGGGAAAAACGAGTAAGACCGCTGTGCCAAACTTTCGTTCCGTTGGTTGAACTAATGACAAATGCACGAAGATCGCATTTGCGCTCTACGACCGTTCCGTCTTCGAGAACCGGCAGGTCAATAAAGTCGATCACTTCCTGAAGAATAAAGCGACGTGATTCAGTCTGAATTCTTACTTTCCAGGCTTCAAGCTCTTCTTGGTTTAAATCTTTACCAAAGAGAACTCCGTAACCGCCTGCTTCGGCAACATCTTTAATAACTAAGCGTTCGATGTTCGCCAGACAGTACTCTCTGTCTTCTTCGTAGAAAGGCAGATAAGTCGGTGCGTTTTTGAGGATCGGTTCTTCGCCCAGATAGTAACGAATCATCTTGGGAACGAAGTAATAAATACCCTTGTCGTCGGCAACGCCATTTCCGGGAGCATTGATAATCGCGAGGTTCCCTGCCCGATAGGCATTCATAATGCCCGGAACGCCGATGAGTGATTCAGGTTTAAAGGTCAAAGGATCAAGATAGTCGTCGGAGATTCGGCGATAGAGAGCGCCGACCGACTGTGGAGAACCCGATCTGCTCTTGAAATAGAGCTTATTGTCTTGTACGAACAAGTCATTGTGCATAACCAGAGGACATCCGGTCATCTCAGCCAAATAAGCATGCTCGAAGAAAGCAGCGTTGTACCTTCCCGGTGTCATGATGACGCAGCGGCCGCCGGGATTCACGCTTTCCATTGCTTCTCTTAAAAGGAGTCCGTAATCATCGTTGCGATCGACCGAGTTATTTTTAAATGTCTCCGGCGAAGCACGGCGAGCGAGTTTTCTGGCAATTAAAGGATAGGAAGCGCCTGAAGGAATGCGTAGGTTGTCTTCAAGAACGTACCAAGTTCCGTCTTTAGCTTGGACGAGGTCAATGCCTGAAATATGAGAGTAAATTCCGTTCGGCGGAACAAAGTTGTCACACGCCGGCAGGAAGCCGCTTGACGAAAAAGCGAAGTCTTCCGGAATCACGCCGTCAGCGACAATTCGCTTTTCCGTGTAGATGTCTCTCAAGAAGGCGTTGAGCGCATCGACACGCTGAATCAAGCCGGCTTCAATTTCAGCGAACTCATCCGCAGGAATAATTCGAGGAAGCGAATCGTAGGGAAACAGCTGCTCATGAAACTCGCCGTTTTTATAGATACCGAACTTCACGCCAAAGCGCGCAAGAAGCCCGTTTATAGCGGCGGTATTGGATATCAGAGAATCCATTATTTCTCCGTAAATTTCTGAGGTTGTTAGATATTCTTCAAAAATTATATGAGAGAGGAGAAGGCCGACACCCTTTAATTTGCAGAAATTTCAGTTGGAAGGAAATGAGGAAGGGTAATTACCAAGGAGGATTGTATTAATCCACATCTAACTTGAGGACAGATCTAATCTAAAAACGCCAAACCGGCTGTTGAAGTGTTCACATCAATGCAACCGGCTTTTTAAACAAAAATGATTTCAAGTTGCTTTGTGTAGAAAGTGTTAGGCGGCTTCTTTATCTTTAGCTTTTTTCAGATTGTTTATTGCATAGGCAGCGCTGTTAACGATTTTTACTTCGCCGTTTTCTACGATAAACGTCACATTAGAGCGATGACCGTTTTCGATGCCTAAAATTTTCAAAATATGCTTCGGCAGAGTGACCTGTCCGTCGACCCAAACGATCGAATCAGAAGAGAAATTCGCAGACATATTGATCCTCCTTTAATTTTCACCTGGCCGACAGAACATTTTGTTAATCCTTTGACCTAGGAAAATCACTAATTCCCTCAAATTTCTTACCTATGATTTTACCTGTTTTATGTGATTATTTAGATGTAAACCCTAATCTGAGTAAAAAAACGAACTCGTTTCTACGAAGAGAAGAAACAATTGATATCGAAGACTTGAAGAAAGAAAAAAGCAGCTTTTTGAAATTTATATTAGAATGCGACTTCTTGGCGGCCCGATGGTGAAATTGGTAGACACAAGGGACTTAAAATCCCTCGGCGCAAGCTGTACCGGTTCAAGTCCGGTTCGGGCCACCAAATCACCCTCTTCTCCTCATCATAATTTTCTTCCCTCACAATATTTGTTGGGGTCGCTCAACCGTTTGGTTCATCACAAGAATCATTGAACGTTGTTGGTCTATGCATTTTCCTGAAACTTTTGGGAAATGCGAACCATCTACAGCTCCCTGCACCATTTCAGAAAGACCACAGTCCAAACCTTTTTCCTAGCGAATTTAGGGGATTCTTCTCACTTTCCCAACAAAACCGTTACAACAGACAAAAATAAAACCTAATTTTCGAAACATTCGAAAATCTTCGGAAAGTAAGGCTAACGCGATAAAAAAGGAATTGCTTTGAAACCAAAGTAAATTCCTTCTAATGGCTTAACTGAATCTATGTCGGTTCGGTCAACACAAAAAGCCTCGAATAGAGGCTCCTTGTTAATCCGGATAAGGCCAAGAGGCCTCAGTAGCCGGATCTAATATTTAATCAAATTGATTTCAGCTCGCCCTAAGGCGATTTCGTTGTTGAAAGAATGTAACTAGATATTGCCACAACTATCAAAAACAGTCAAGCAATCACCCCAAATTTTCGAAAATAATGGCACTTTTTGTGCAGATCGACCATTTTCGAAAAACAGACCAGAAACCAACTGTCAAAAATCGTTTATTTTCAATCAGTTGGTTTCGGAGCTTCAATCGTACATTCTTTCAATAACAACTG
>NZ_GL883755.1:48324-55751 GCF_000205025.1 Parasutterella excrementihominis YIT 11859
ATCGTACATTCTTTCAATAACAACTGAAACGTGCTTATCCAGCAACTCCTCTTCCTCGTAAGAGGCTTCAATCGTACATTCTTTCAATAACAACTGAAACCAGGAATCTTGCCCGGATAGCCCACGTTACAAGGCTGCTTCAATCGTACATTCTTTCAATAACAACTGAAACTCTTGGACGCTTTCTTAAGACGTTCTAATAATGGGTGCTTCAATCGTACATTCTTTCAATAACAACTGAAACGTTCCATCTAAATCTAATTCTTCAAGATTTTCGAGGCTTCAATCGTACATTCTTTCAATAACAACTGAAACAATCGTCACGCTGTGTGGTCGTGAGATTGACGCCGGGCTTCAATCGTACATTCTTTCAATAACTGAAGCACATACTATTGCCGGAATCCACACAAAAAGGGCGTCGAAGCACCCTTGCATGTAAACGAAGACATCAAGTCAAAAACACGAAGTAGAAACTAAAAGAAATTAAAAGCAGAAGCAATAAAAACATAACAACCGAGAAAATAGTGGCTAAGCCATTAAGCAACCCGTCTATCAATGCCTTAAAAAATCGCACAATAAGTCACCTCTCCCTTTGTTACGCCTCTTTCCTTCTTACTCTTTCGATCCAATCTCAGTTCAAAGAGAGGATCGTTCCGTCATTCCAAAAAAGGGAAAATTCCGCCCCTGACCAAACTCAGCCTAATTTTTAGCAGATAGTCAAAGTCAGGAAAATAGTTTCCTCTTTAATTGCGTATTCTTTCAACAGAAGTCGAGAAATGCAGCTACAAAGCATTCAAACTGTTTCGACCCACATTCTTTTGAAAAATGGACTCGTATTTGTGGACTCACTGAAATAAATATATTCAAACTTTCTAATTCAACCTATAATTTTGTAACTAAATAATAAATTCTTGAGGAGGGAAAATGGGGAAAACTCACATTATTGGCGTCGGTCTTGACTTGGGAGGAACCTATACCGGCACTTTTATAACCTCTCATCCATCTGACGAAGCTGAACACAGAGATCATTCGTCTGCCTTTACCGTCGTTAATAGTGAAAAACTTTCTTTCTCATCAAAGTCCAGAACTGCAGTACGACACCGGGTCCGCTCATACAAGGGATTCGATTTAAGAAGAAGATTATTGCTTTTAGTTGCAGAATATCAGCTTCTCCAAAAGAAGCAGACATTAGCTCCGGAAGAACGCGAAAATCTCCGTATCGCCTTGTCCGGCTACCTCAAAAGAAGAGGTTACGCCCGTACAGAAGCTGAAACAGACACATCTGTTTTGGAAAGTCTAGACCCTTCAGTATTTTCCTCCGCGCCGAGTTTCACTAATTTCTTCAATGATTCGGAACCCCTGAATATTCAGTGGGAAGCTATCGCAAACTCTCCTGAGACCACCAAAGCTCTCAATAAGGAATTGTCCGGACAAAAAGAGGCAGACTTTAAAAAGTACATTAAAACCAGCTTCCCCGAATACAGTGCGAAGGAGATTCTTGCCAATTACGTCGAAGGACGCCGCGCTATCCTAGACGCCTCAAAATACATCGCAAATCTTCAGTCTTTAGGACACAAACATCGCTCTAAATATCTCAGCGATATTCTTCAGGACATGAAGCGAGATTCAAGAATTACACGTCTATCCGAAGCATTTGGCTCGACAGATAATTTGTGGAGAATTATCGGCAACATCTCTAATCTCCAAGAACGTGCGGTTCGCTGGTATTTCAATGATGCAAAATTCGAGCAAGGACAAGAACAATTAGACGCGGTTAAATTAAAAAATGTCCTCGTCCGCGCTTTGAAGTATCTTCGATCAGACGATAAAGAATGGTCTGCTTCTCAAAAACAAATCATTCAATCTTTAGAGCAGTCCGGCGATGTTTTGGATGTGCTCGCAGGTCTTGATCCCGACCGCACCATTCCTCCATACGAGGATCAGAACAACAGAAGACCTCCGGAAGATCAGACGTTATATCTGAACCCGAAGGCTTTGTCTTCTGAATATGGAGAGAAATGGAAGTCTTGGGCGAACAAATTTGCCGGCGCCTACCCTCTTCTCACAGAAGATCTGACTGAGATCTTAAAAAACACGGATCGTAAAAGCAGAATAAAAATCCGATCGGATGTCCTGCCCGACTCTGATTATCGGCTTGCCTATATCTTGCAGCGAGCGTTTGATCGAAGTATCGCTCTTGATGAATGCTCGATTAGAAGAACCGCCGAAGACTTCGAGAACGGAGTCGTCATTAAAAACGAAAAATTAGAAGATGTTCTCTCGGGCCATCAGCTGGAAGAGTTTCTTGAATTTGCCAATCGCTACTATCAAGAAACCGCTAAGGCAAAAAATGGTCTTTGGTTCCCGGAAAACGCTTTGCTGGAAAGGGCTGACCTGCATCCTCCGATGAAAAACAAAATCCTTAATGTGATCGTCGGACAAGCCCTCGGCGTGTCACCTGCAGAAGGAACTGACTTTATCGAAGAGATCTGGAACAGCAAGGTCAAAGGTCGTTCGACAGTTCGCTCGATTTGCAATGCAATCGAGAATGAAAGAAAGACTTACGGTCCTTATTTTTCTGAGGACTACAAATTCGTCAAAACAGCACTAAAAGAAGGCAAAACAGAAAAAGAACTCTCCAAGAAGTTTGCTGCCGTTATCAAAGTGCTGAAGATGGTCAGCGAAGTTGTCCCCTTTATCGGAAAAGAACTCCGGTTGTCGGATGAGGCTCAGAGTAAATTTGATAACCTGTATTCTTTGGCTCAGTTATATAACCTCATCGAAACCGAAAGAAACGGCTTCTCTAAAGTCTCTCTTGCCGCCCACTTAGAAAACGCATGGCGTATGACGATGACAGACGGCTCGGCACAATGCTGTCGCCTCCCTGCGGATTGCGTTCGTCCATTCGACGGATTTATTCGCAAAGCCATCGACAGGAATTCTTGGGAAGTTGCTAAAAGGATTGCGGAAGAAGTTAAAAAGAGCGTGGATTTTACTAATGGAACCGTAAAGATCCCGGTCGCCATTGAAGCCAACTCTTTTAATTTCACCGCCTCTCTCACCGACTTGAAGTACATTCAACTTAAAGAACAAAAACTGAAGAAAAAACTGGAAGACATTCAACGCAATGAAGAGAATCAAGAGAAGAGATGGTTAAGCAAAGAAGAAAGAATCCGTGCTGACAGTCACGGAATTTGCGCTTATACCGGAAGACCGCTCGATGACGTCGGAGAAATCGATCACATTATTCCTCGCAGCCTGACATTAAAGAAGTCAGAAAGCATCTATAACAGCGAAGTAAACCTTATCTTTGTCAGCGCACAGGGAAATCAAGAGAAGAAGAACAATATCTACTTACTCTCTAATCTTGCTAAAAATTATTTGGCTGCCGTCTTCGGCACCTCTGACCTGAGTCAAATTACTAATGAGATCGAAAGCACTGTGCTCCAGCTAAAAGCTGCAGGCAGACTTGGCTATTTCGATCTGCTTTCTGAGAAAGAAAGAGCATGTGCCCGTCACGCTTTATTCCTGAACTCAGACTCCGAAGCCCGTCGGGCAGTCATAGACGTTCTAGGTTCCAGAAGAAAAGCCTCTGTAAATGGTACGCAAGCTTGGTTCGTCCGCTCGATTTTCTCTAAGGTCAGACAAGCACTAGCAGCCTGGACTCAGGAAACAGGCAATGAACTCATTTTTGATGCCATTTCAGTCCCTGCTGCCGATTCGAGCGAGATGCGGAAACGCTTTGCTGAATATCGGCCAGAATTCCGTAAACCTAAGGTGCAACCGGTCGCTTCACACTCGATCGACGCTATGTGTATTTACTTGGCGGCGTGCTCTGATCCTTTTAAAACTAAGAGGATGGGATCGCAGTTAGCTATCTATGAGCCGATTAATTTCGACAATCTGTTTACGGGCTCATGCCAAGTTATCCAAAACACTCCAAGAAACTTTTCTGATAAGACGAATATCGCCAATTCTCCCATCTTCAAAGAAACGATCTATGCCGAACGATTCTTGGACATCATCGTCTCTAGAGGAGAAATCTTTATCGGCTATCCTTCTAATATGCCTTTTGAGGAAAAGCCCAATCGCATTTCTATCGGAGGAAAGGATCCCTTCAGCATCCTCAGCGTCCTGGGAGCTTACTTAGATAAAGCGCCAAGCAGCGAAAAAGAAAAACTGACAATTTATCGAGTTGTTAAGAACAAGGCGTTCGAGCTTTTCTCTAAAGTAGCCGGCTCCAAATTTACCGCTGAAGAGGATAAAGCCGCGAAGATTCTAGAAGCGCTCCATTTCGTTACTGTAAAGCAAGACGTTGCCGCAACCGTTTCTGATCTCATTAAGTCTAAAAAAGAACTTTCCAAAGACTCAATTGAAAATCTAGCTAAACAAAAAGGCTGTCTCAAAAAAGTTGAATACTCTTCGAAGGAATTTAAATTTAAGGGATCTCTTATTATTCCGGCGGCCGTTGAATGGGGTAAGGTTCTTTGGAACGTTTTCAAAGAAAATACTGCTGAGGAACTCAAAGACGAGAATGCCTTGAGAAAAGCATTAGAGGCTGCTTGGCCCTCTTCTTTCGGAACAAGAAATCTTCATTCGAAAGCGAAGAGAGTATTCAGCCTACCTGTCGTTGCTACTCAATCCGGGGCAGTTCGAATCAGAAGAAAAACAGCTTTCGGAGACTTCGTTTATCAATCTCAGGATACCAATAATCTTTACTCCTCTTTCCCGGTGAAAAATGGAAAATTAGACTGGAGCTCTCCGATCATCCACCCTGCACTACAAAACCGCAATCTAACCGCTTACGGTTACCGCTTTGTGGATCACGACAGAAGTATTTCCATGTCTGAATTCCGAGAGGTTTACAACAAAGATGACTTGATGAGGATCGAGCTTGCTCAAGGCACTTCCAGTCGCCGCTACCTACGCGTTGAAATGCCTGGAGAAAAATTCTTGGCCTGGTTCGGAGAAAATTCTATTTCTTTAGGAAGTTCTTTTAAATTTAGCGTCTCGGAGGTTTTTGACAACAAAATTTATACTGAGAACGCAGAATTTACGAAGTTCCTCCCTAAACCAAGGGAGGACAATAAACACAACGGAACGATTTTCTTCGAATTAGTCGGACCAAGAGTGATTTTCAACTACATCGTCGGAGGTGCAGCCAGTTCGCTGAAAGAAATCTTCTCAGAGGCCGGTAAGGAAAGGTCATGAGACACCTAACAGTCTCGGGATTTGGCGATTTCCTAGGTGTTCACGGAAATCGCCTGATCGTACGCAACGGCGATAACGTAATCCTAGAAACTGCGCTTTCCAGACTCAGAACCATCCGAATCGATAAAAGCGTTTCCTTATCTTCTAACCTTATCCTGGCCTGCGCAGCAAGAGGTATTCGAATCTACTTTCTCGACTGGAAAGGCGTAGGAGTTGTCGAAGTATCCGGCATGCACCGCCATGCCGTCGTCGGCGTCAGAAAATCCCAATTCGAATGCCTCAAATCTTTGCAAGCCCAGCTTCTGGCTAAGGAAATCATTTTTTCGAAAATCCGAAACCAACGGGCCGTCCTCCTTTATTTCAGCAAATACCTCATGAAAAGAGAAACGGCTTACGGTCTTTTACTTCGGAATGCCGGAACTCGATTAGAAGAGATCAGTAACTTACTGAACACTCGAGCCTCAGGCCCCGACTGGAAGAATACGGTAATGGGACTAGAAGGAAGCGCTTCACTCATTTACTGGAACGCTTTAAAAGAAGCAAGACTTTTGCCCGAGACGTTCCAAGAACGCGAAGGAAGAGGCAGCACTGAAATCACCAACGCTGCACTTAACTATGGGTACGCAATTCTTCATAGTTATATTCAAAATGCGCTAGGCAACGCCGGTCTGGAGATCTACGCCGGACTGCTCCATGCAGATCGAGCCGGAAAGCCATCTTTGGTACTTGACTGCATTGAGGAGTACAGAGCGTGGGTGGTCGATAGAAATGTCATCAGTCTGAGATGCAAGCTTGGTTCTGAGCAAAACTTTTTGGACACTGCGCTGAAGAAACAATTGGTGGAACTTATCGATAAAACGATGAGCACAAAAATCAATTACTCACAGAAGCAATGCAAATTAGAGAATGCTCTTCAACGGCAGGTCTATAAACTTGCAGGAGCTATCGTAGAAGGCAAACGCTATCGTGGTATTCGATTCAAATGGTGAGTTATGTACACACATTTTTTGATTTGTTACGACATTCCCAACACGCCAAAACGCACCAAGTTTGCTGAAATGCTGAAAGATCTGGGACTTGTCGCCTTACAGAAATCTGTCTTCTATGGGGCACTTACCGCCACAGAAAGGCATGCTTTGGACTTCTCATCTCGAAAGCTCCTTGGAGCAGAGGATAAATGTCTTTGTATTCCTTGCGTCCTGAAACCTGAAGAGTTCAAGAAATCAATTGGTTACGAGGATTTTGAATACAGCGAGCCCGATAGCTATGGATTCATCTAACCGCGAAAGTCTACCTGTTTCTTACATACGACAATTTTGTTTTTGTCCGAGAATCCCTTTTCTGTCCGTATTTTTGGAGATTAAACCGCCGTCACCTTTGTGGGTCCAAGACGGCGTGGACTTTCATGAAAAGGCCGCGATGCTTCAAAAAAGAAGGAAGCTGTCAAAATTTAACTTGTCGGGAAAAGGAGTGTTCAAGTCAAACATTTATTTGAAGAGCTCTGTTTATCCGATTCATGGAATCGCCGACGGTATTTTTATCATGGAGGATGGCGAGATTATTCCGCTTGAATTCAAGGCTCAGGACAATTTTGTCGCTTCTCGCGGACACATTCTTCAGCTAACCGGCTATGCCATTCTTCTAGAGGAGAAATTCCAAAGAGAGGTAAAGCAAGGGTTCATTCTTTACGGCAAGAAAGGCAAGAGCCTGCGCGTTGAATTCACGGAAGAAAGAAAAAAGAAAGTGATAGAAATAGCTCAAAAGATTATTAGTAGTTTCGAAACAGGCCTTCTTCCAGACTCCCCCGCCACTTCAGCACAATGCGGGCAATGCGAATTTTTGAATTTTTGCGGGGACCGCTTCTAGCAACACAAAAAGCCTCCTCGGAGGCTCTTCGTTAATCCGGATAAGGTCAAAGACCTCAGTAGCCGGATCTAATATTTAATCAAATTGATTTCAGCTCGCCCGAAGGCGACTTCGTTGTTAAAAGAATGTAATTAAATATTGCCAGAAATATTCTAAATAGTCAAGCAATCACCCCAATTTTTCGAAAATAACGGCACTTTTCGTGCAGGTCGACCATTTTCGAAAAACAGCTCCGAAATCAACCTATCAAAATCCTTTGTTTTCAAATAATTGAGTCCGAGGCTTCAATACTACATTCTTCTAACAACTACTGAAACGCGAGGTCAACGGTAAGACCCGTAATCTTCAGC
>NZ_GL883755.1:55761-56039 GCF_000205025.1 Parasutterella excrementihominis YIT 11859
ATACTACATTCTTCTAACAACTACTGAAACGAGATCAATTCACTTTCGTGATTATTCCGGCGGAAGAGCTTCAATACTACATTCTTCTAACAACTACTGAAACACATTAAAGGCAAGAGACACTAGCGCGATAAATTGCTTCAATACTACATTCTTCTAACAACTACTGAAACCCGCAAACCGCGAGAAACTCAAGGAACTTTTGAAGCTTCAATACTACATTCTTCTAACAACTACTGAAACGCGATTAGACCGAACAACTTGAGTGCGTTGTCATT
>NZ_GL883755.1:56049-58385 GCF_000205025.1 Parasutterella excrementihominis YIT 11859
CAATACTACATTCTTCTAACAACTACTGAAACTCGAATGACGGGGACGGCCCACGAATTGCCGATAGCGCTTCAATACTACATTCTTCTAACAACTACTGAAACGATACATTGAAGTTTTTAAAAGATCCGCCTGTCACGTTTCAATAACTATTGAAACTCCAGTCCTCGGCGTTGAACTCGAACTCTAAGGTTTCAATACTACATTCTTCCAAGGATTACTGGAACTGTCTAGTGGCGTAGCCAGAATCTTTTTCTAAAAAGTCTCCGAATCACATTCTTCTAACTGTCGCTGAGACCAAATATTCGGCGTCCAAGAGCGAGACAAACTTTCGTTTACACCCTACTCCACTTCGGTACAATCATCCACGTTGTAAACAAATGCCACTCTCGTCAAAAAGATAGTTGCCTAATCTTTGTCAGTTTGCGAAAAACTCGCTCTCGCCTTTCTGGAATAGTGGATGAGAAACGGATGCTTCGAGGGAACGGCAAGAAAAGCAACAGCGCCAAGAATCGATGCCCCGCCAATACACTCCCAAGAATTAACGCTCACCCCAAGAAATATCATGCTCAGTAGAGTTGCAGCTACTGGGTCGAAGGTCTCCATCATGCCGGCAATATCTGCCGGGATAATTTCGGCAGCCGCTTGAAAAAGCCAAAACGCCGCAATCGTTCCGAAAAGCACAATAAACGCATAAGCCAAAATTGAGTAGACGGTCCAGTCCAAAGGTTCGTTCCAAAAGTGACTGAACAACGTCACAGTAACGCCGGTAAGCAAAAGTGCCCAGCTCGTTGCTAACCCGGAACCGACACGCGCAATAAATTTTTGAGGCAACAGAACATAAAAAGCACCTGTGATTCCAGATCCGATACCGGCCCAAAAGCCGATACCTGAGACGTTGAAGTTTTTAAATGATCCGCCGGTTACGACTAGAACCACTCCGGCTACAGCTACAAGTCCGCAAAAAACTTCTTTCACAGTGAGCCGTTTATGCTGAAATACCACCATGAAAATCATGATCCACAATGGAACAGTTGCAGTTAAAACAGCGGCAAAAGGTGCGTTTGCGTATTGAATACAAACAAAGAACGTTAATTGCGTTCCGATAATTGTTAACGTGTAAATTATCAGATCGATAATGTTCTGCTTGGTTTCAAATACTTTCAGAGCCCCCTTCTTTAAAAGAAAGAACTCAATGCCAACGAAGATCGAGCCTGCAAGGAGCATGCGTATAGAGATCAAATCCATCGGTGTAAAGTGACAATTTTGAAGTAAATACTGTCCTGCAACACCCATTGATCCCCAAAAAACAGCCGCTAGTCCGGCCATCGCCATGCCTTTTAATGTTTTATTCATCCTCGTCTCCTCTGGTTCTTGAGTTTGCCAGTTTTGTGATGGGATAGAACGAGTTCCTACTCTTTTTAAGAAATCCTATTTTTCAGAAAATTCCTTACTTTTTTCAGCAAGATAAAAGCCATGAATAATGCGAAAATTCGCCTATGAATTTCGATAACTATCGCCGAATACTTCACCTCGACCTCGACGCTTTTTTCGCTTCCGTTGAACAGCGAGATAATCCTTCGCTTCAAGGGAAGGCAATTGCCGTCGGATTAAATTCCGCTCGAGGTGTCGTTGCGTCTGCTTCTTACGAAGCAAGAAAGTTCGGAGTACGTTCCGCAATGCCCTCCTCAGTTGCCGCAAGGCTATGTCCAAATTTGATTTTTGTTCCCGGACGAATGGACGAGTACAAAAAAGCATCAGCCGAAGTCTTCGAAATTTTTTCTCGCTACACAAATCTCATTGAACAAGTCTCTATCGATGAGGCATTCTTAGACGTCACAGACGTCTGGCGCGACTATGGTTATGCGATGGAAATCGCAAAGCTCATCAAAGAAGATGTTCGTCGTGAAGTCGGTCTCATTATTTCTGCCGGCGTTTCCTACAACAAATTCCTCGCCAAAATCGCAAGCGACTGGCGCAAGCCCGACGGCTTATGCGTGATCCATCCGAATGCGGCACTTAAGTTCATTGATCGTCTTCCTGTGAAGGCTATTTGGGGCGTCGGTCCGGTGACCTCGCAAAAGATGGAGGCCCTCGGCATCTTTACCGGAAAAGATTTGCGAGAAAAAGATCTTTCATTTTTAGTCGAGCAATTCGGCAGTTCGGGACTGTCGTATTACAACTTTGCCCGGTGTATTGACGATCGTCCTGTCAGAACCGAACGCATCCGCAAACAGGTCAGCGCTGAGATCACGCTCTCCAAAGACGAAGGAAATCTCAATAAGTTAGAAGATACGCTCTCGGAACTGACGGACTATCTGATGACGCGTCTGCGT
>NZ_GL883756.1:0-10146 GCF_000205025.1 Parasutterella excrementihominis YIT 11859
TCCCCGGCAAATCAAGCGGACTCATTTTTTAACCTTAGGAGAATTTTTATGAAAAACAACCTCAATCTTTATTTTTCCATCTTTGCTGCATTGATTCTCGCTCATGAACCGGCACTTGCGGCCAACGGACTTCAATCGCTTTCTACGGTTGGAAACACGATTGTCGCTGAACTTACGGCTGCTGTGAAGTGGATTGGCACCGGCGGTCTAGTTATTGCCGGCATTATGTATATGTCCGGCAAATTTAGCTGGGACGTACTCGCTAAACCGGTATTTGGTTTAGCTATCTGTGCAGCAGCCGGTTGGATTGTTCAATTGTTTGGATTTAAGTGAGATGCCCGATCCCGTCACTCAAATCGAAACAGCTCCCTTATTTAAGGGGGCCACGCGCCCAGCTTGCATCTTAGGCGTTCCGACCGAAACGTTCGTCATCACTGTTTTAACCGGCATGGTGATTTCGCTGTTGTTTTGGCCGCCGCTAATGCTGCTGATTCCTATCCCGGTTTGGATTTTCAAACGGATCACGGATAGAGATGATCAGGTCCTCTATCAATGGGGAATCTACTTTAGAACCATGATTCAAAACAACCCCAATCGATTGGTTTGGCGCAACTCATTGTCTCTGAGCTCTTCAAATAGAACTCAGAGGGTCATCCTCTGTCCGTCAGATTTTTCAATCAAGGATCACAAGTGATTTTAGAAAGATTAAAAATTTTTGAAAAAGAGCGAGAGTTGGAATCGTACATTCCGTTCTCTTCATTAGTAACGGACCATGTAGTAATGGAAAGGGACGGCTGCCTCATCGCCACAATGAAACTCAACGGCATTCCCTTTGAAACGCAGTCCCCGGAAGATCTCACGATAATGTCCTCCCAGTTGAATGGGTTCTACCGGACATTGGACCGCCCGGATCTTGCCATTCAGATACACCGTGTCAGGCGCAACATCTCGGACAGCCTCTCGGATTGTACAGACTCGTTGTTTTCTTCCTTTTTTTCAATCTCTTTTAATGAGAAAACAAAAAAAGAGGGGTTTACAGCCGTTGAGCTCTACTGCACGCTGATTATGCGTGACCTTCAGAGCAAAAAGACAACGTTCTTTTCTTCCAAACCTTCGTTTGAAGAAACCCGTACCCGGCTGGAAAACAGACTGGAAGAATTTGAGAAGATTTATCAAAGTCTCTTTCAGGCGCTCTTGCCTTATGCGCCCGTCACTTTAAAAACGTACGGGCAAGACGGACGCCAATACTCCGAACAATTGAGTTTCTACAATTTTTTGCTTACAGGGCGCTGGCAGAAAGTCCGTGTACCCAATGGCCCTATCTATTCAGCGTTGGGCAACGTCCAGGTCTTTATCGGCTCGGACACAATCCAATTGCAGACTACGGAAGGAGACACCTACGCTCAAGCAATAGAAATTAAAGAGTATCCGGAAACAACGAACTCGGGCAAACTCGATCCTCTCATGCAGGAACTTGGCAGCTGCGGCCCCTACCCTTTCATTGAGACTCATACGTTTTGTTTTATGAGCCGCAAAAGAGGAGTTGAGGTTCTGAGCAAACAGGAAGGTTTGCTGATCAATTCCGGAGACAGATCCGGCTCTCAAATCCAAGAACTGTCTTTAGCCATAGAAGGGCTGATCAACGGAGCATTCGCAATGGGTGAATACTCCTACAGCCTGCTTGTTTTCGGGGATCGCAATAATGTCCGGAAACACGCAACGGACGCAGCTCAACTTATGACAAAAGCAGGTGCCACCCCTTATTTGAGTACTTTGGCGCTCTCTGCGTCGTATCTGCACCAGTTACCGGGAATGTTCAAAATGCGCCCGAGGGTTGCAAAGATTACGACTCTGAATTTCTCTCACTTGGCGTCTCTGCATAATTTCCCATGTGGAAAGCGTGACAGAAACACCTGGGGAGAGGCGGTGACCATCCTCAAGACACCAAGCAATATGCCGTTTTACTTCAATTTTCATGTGTGTGATCCGCTGGAAGATTCTTACGGCAACAACGACCTTGGCAACACCATGATTATCGGAACTGCCGGCACCGGAAAAACAGCGCTGATGAATATGCTGCTGACGCTGTCTCAGAAATACCGAACCGATACCACCAAGCTCTCCTGCATCTTTTTTGACAAAGACCGAGGGGCTGAGATTGCGATCCGTGCCCTAGGCGGACGCTACTTTACCTTCGAGGAAGGAGCGCCCAGCGGATTCAATCCGTTTCAGCTTGATCCCACACCGGAGAATTTACAGTTTTTGAACCGGTTCGTTCTGAAGCTGATCAAGCAAGACGGACTGCCGGTTTCCCCGGCAGATCAAGATCGGCTGATGCAGGCTATTCAGTCGGTAATGTCGATGGATAAAAGCGTCCGCAGACTCGCCCTCCTTCCTCAGAACCTAGTTCAGGGAAGTTCCGCTGCGGAGATGGAAAACTCTTTGTCTCAGCGTTTAAAGCGTTGGATAGACGGCAATGATCTTGCCTGGGTCTTTGACAATCCAGAAGACAAAATCGACTTTAATTCGAAGCCGGTTTTAGGAATAGACGGAACTGAATTCTTAGCCAATAAGGATATCTGTTCGTTAGTCACTGACTATTTGCTCTTTCGTCTCGAATCGATTATTGACGGACGCAGAGTCATGATCTTCATGGATGAGTTTTGGAGATACTTAGCAGACCCGGATACCGCAAAGTACGCATTTGACAAACTCAAAACCATTCGTAAGCAAAACGGTCTCATTATTCTTGCCACGCAGTCTCCTGAAGATATTTTGAGCAATCCTCAAGGCTCAAACTACATTCAGAACTGCATTACCAAGATCTTTCTGCCTAATACCGGAGCCGATGAGAAGCAGTACATCGAGGGCTTCAAACTCACGCCCAACGAGTTTTCTCTGTTGAAAAACTTTCCTCAGCTCTCCAGAACCATGCTGATTAAACAAAATCAGCAGGCGGTTGTCTGCCGGGCAGACTTAAAAGCATTTCCAAAGGCACTTAAGGTTTTCTCCGGCTCCACAAAAAACATCAATTTTGTTGAAGAACTCATCAAACACACCGGTGAAGAACCGGAGAAGTGGCTTCCCTATTTCTGGGGCGAAAAACCGCTTTCCGAACTGAATTTAAACAGCAAACCAGGAGAATAAAAATGAACAAGATCCTATCAGTATTGTTTGCCGGGCTTCTAACGACCCAGGCTTATGCAGCCGCCCCGGGCATTCCGGTTGTTGACCCGACAGCTATTGCGCAGATGGTGCAGCAACTGACTCAGCTTCAGCAGATGTACAGCCAGCTGCAAGCTCAGTACAACACTGCCGTCAACACACTGAACAATTTCACCGGTACCAGAGGCTTGGGAATGTTCGGATACGACACCACACTGCGTCAGTTTCTTCCAAGCAACTTTGAGTCTCAGATGCGCAATGTCCTCAACGGCGGAGTCAGCCAACTTACCGCACCGGCAAGGACGATCTATGAAAATTTAAAACTCGGAGAACGCTGCGCGAATCTCAGCGGAGAAGATAGGAACCTTTGTGAAATAGAAGGCGCCTCATTTGCTCAGTATCAGGCTCTTGCGAACGAGGGAAAAAAAGCAGTCGATCAAAGACTTCAGAACATAGAAAACCTGATGAAGCAGATTGACTCGGCAACGGATGCAAAAGCCATCGCAGACCTTAGCGCCCGAATCCAAGCAGAAAAAGTCGCCTTTGACGCCAGTCAGCTCTCAGCGCAAATGCAGCTGGCCTCTCAAAAAGCTCTGAACGAAAAAATGCTTCAGGAACAAGCGCTGATCAATCATCAAAAAGCCTTTCAGCCGTTAGCTGAAGAAGAAATCCTCAAAGGACTTACCAAGTAATTCGAGAAAAGAAAATGGCTGCAAATTACTTTGAAGCTTTTGGAAATCAGTTCAAAGGCTACATATCTTCTTTCGCAACTGACACCTCGACTGCACTTATCAATAATCTCGGAAGTGTGGTAGCAGTGGGACTTGTCATGTTCGTGATCGTGCGCTCTTTCATGATGATGAGAGAGAACAACTACGGCGCCATTTACGACATCATCGTCCAGATGCTCAAAGTCGGATTTATAGCCTTCCTGGCATTAAACACCGGCCACTTCACCAGCTACGTCATCAAGGCGCTCGGATACTTCCAAAGCGGCCTGATGGAAGCCGTCTCTCAGGGTGTTCACTTAGGAGGCGGGGCCCACCAAATATCAAGCGCGTGGGGTTCCCTTGATCAGCTTTGGCTAACCTTCATAAAGGCTTTTAATTTGGTTTGGAGTCTGATCGGGAAATTTAACTGGCTAACGGGCGCGCCGGAAATTCTAGCCATGTGTATTGTCACGGTCATTCTGGGGTTGCTGAGTGTGTACTTTACCTTTTCGGCTCTGGGAATACTGCTGATCAATGAAGTCTCTCTCATTATTTTCTTAGGTTTCGGCCCCTTGTTCTTATGCACTTTGATGTTTCCGAGAACGCAGTCCTGGTTTGACGGCTGGATAAGAAGTGTCATCACCACGATTTTCACTCTCGTCATTACGACGGCTGTCATCATGCTTTTTGTTAAAGCTTTTCAAGGATCAGTTGAAGATATCCAACTGGCAGTGAAAAACCCGATCGTCACTGAAAAATTTGGCACGCTATTTCTCCCGGTGATGAATTTTGCCGTGCTCTCTTTAGCTGCGGCCACTTTAGTCAAGCTCATCCCTGCGATTTCGGCCGGACTCACCGGAGGAGGAAGAATGGATGCACCGGGCATCGGTCAGATGCTTCACGGAGTCGGAAACGTGGCTGCCGCCACAACCGGAGCCCTTCTGTTGGGTTTAGGCAAAGGCTCTGGCAGTTCCGGGATTGCGAATGCCGGACGTTCCTTGCTGGGAGGTCAAGGTCTTAATCAAAACGGCGTACTGCCTTTAGCCGGAATGGGGTTGGCCGCCGGCGGGGCAATGGCTGCTGCCGGATATGTCGCCAGTGCAATGAAAAGTGCCGCCAATTTCAGCCGAAAGCAAGACTCCGGCTCTTCTTCGGCCGAAGACAGTGCCTACAAAAAAACATTTGGAAAAAAGGACTCAGAATGAATTCACTTTTTATTAAATATTTAATTGCCGCCTGCTGCACTTCTCTTCTTTGCGCCTGCGGCGCCCCGGCACCGGCGCTCCCTCACGGTGCTCGGGTACCTATTAACGCACCGATTCAATCAAAAAGCACTGAGACAAATCTCGTCTTCGGAGAGGAAAACAATCCGGTCACAAGCGGGAATAACGAATCGGTTCAAAGCGGCAGCCATTAACACGGCAAAGAAAACAAATCCCTAAAGGAAAGAATCATGTGGAAAAAGAAGACAGAGTCCAATGGAGAACACTCCTCGGACAATACAACCAAAGCACAAGACAATTTTAAAAAAGCACTTGACTGGGAAACAAGCCGGTTAGAGCTTGTAGAAAAGAGCGAAAAAAGAGCGTGGCTGTGCAGCAAAATTTTAGGTCTGTGCCTTATATCAACAGCGGCAGCCATTGCCTTGATGATGCCGCTGAAAAAGACAGAACCTTTTGTTATTCGCGTCAATCAAAACACCGGAGAAGCTGCCGTCTTAGCGATAGCCAATGAAAAAGATATCCCTTTTTCTGAGATGATGGACAAATACTGGCTTAACCAATACGTTCTCAGCCGGGAAAGCTATGACTACCGCACGCTCGAGCACGATTATCTTAAAACCAGAGAGCTGTCGCTTCCCAACGTATTTGACCCGTACGCAGCTCAATTTTCCACCGATGACAACTCACTGGACAGACTGCTTGGCGACAGCAAGAAAATTGTCGTTGAAGTCCATACCGTTGTACCAAACGGCAATGGCATTGCCACTGTTCGATTCGGCAAAAAGCTAGTGGATACACAAACCAATGCGGTTGACTCCTCCCAGAACTGGACAGCAACGATTGCCTATGAATACATCCCGAATTTCAAAGCTGACGAGCCGAGCAGACTCATCAATCCTTTCGGATTCAAAGTGACTTCCTACCGAATGGACCCCGATCTCACAGTAGGAGCCGCCAAATGAAGAAAACTTTGATTATCGGAACGCTCTTCTCTGTTCTCTGTTTATCCAATGCGTTTGCTCTGGATAAACCGCAGGCTGCCAAAGAAGACCAAAGAGTTCTCTATACCGATTTCCGAGCCGATGAAGTCTATCCTGTCACTGCTGCCAGCGGAATTATTACCACTATTGTCTTTTCCCCTTCAGAACAGGTTCAAAGCTATGGAAGCGGCTTTTCTACTGCCTGGGAATTTCTAGGCAGAGGGAACTACTTCTTTTTGAAGCCGAAAGCAACGGATGGAAGAACCAATCTTGTGGTTGTCACCAATCGCAGAAGCTATCTCTTTGACATTCGTCTCGGTTCCCGGGCAAAGGCTACCTATCGCTTAACGTTCAGATATCCGCTGGATGAAATTGAAGCGGCCAAGAAAGAAGCCGAAAAAAATCAAGTCAAGAGCCTGCTTTCGGATAGTGCATTGCACTCGGAAGAAAAAGATCCGGAAAACAAAAAATCCAACTATCAATACACAATGAACTTCGGATCTGCCGCTGCTTCCAAGACCATCGCACCAATTAAGGCATTTGATGACAATCGTTTTACGTACCTGAAGTTTAAGGAACAAACGGATTTCCCGGCGGCTTACCGCGTACAGGACGGCGAGGAAACCTTGCTGAACTCCCATGTGGAGGACGGCTGGCTTGTTCTGCACGGTGTTTACGAAGAAGTGAGATTAAGAGCGGGCAAAGCCGTTGTCGGCATTTACAACGAAAACTATCAGGGGGGCGGAGCCTCGGATAAACGCGCCGTCTCTGTCAAGGGCTTATACAGACAAATCAAGCATAAGGAGTAAATAATGCAAACCAATAAAGACACCATTACTTCCGTTGCTCAAGATGCAAAACAAGGTATTCCCCATGTCGAGGGAAGAAAAAGTAAAACTCCGGGCAAACCGCTTGTTGCGGCTGCAATGCTGGCTCTGTGCGTTTTAGTAGGCTACAACTTATATCAGAACCAAGACGTTAAAGAGCAAAAGACCGAAACCTCAAAAGCAAAAGAAAACGGGAACATTTACACAAGCAACAAAACCCTTGTTCTTGATCATCAGGCAACTGTCAAAAAAGAAGAAATTAAAAATCAAAGTGCCCCTGAACCGGCAATCTCGCCAATCACTCCGGCAATTCCTCCGGTTGCTTACGAGCCCGCGCTTCCGACCTACTCAGCACCCCTGCCCGCAGTCGCTGAAAATGATAGAGAAAAACCCAAAGAGCCCACGTTAACCGAAAGAAGAAACAGCGCCCCGATGATGGGAGAGGCAAACACGATCCAAGCCGCTCCTGAAAATAGCACCGAGCCTGTTTTCAGAGCGTCGGAACCTCCCCGGTCTTCAGAAAAATTTGACAACTTGCTCACTCCGATTGAAACGGCCTCGGTCAGAGCCTCAATGATGCCCAATCGAAACCTTCTGCTTTCTAAAGGAACGTTTATTGAATGCATCTTGGAGACCAAACTGGATACAACCGTTCCCGGAATGACCAGCTGCGTCATTCCCAGGAATATTTATTCAGCAAACGGCAAAACGCTTCTTTTAGAAAGAGGCTCGAAGGCCGTGGGTGAGTACAAAGGAGCGGTAGAAAACGGCCTAAACAGGATCTTTGTTCTTTGGACGCAAATTCAAACACCCAACGGGGTTCGAATCAATTTGAATTCACCGTCCACGGATGCGCTCGGCGGAGCGGGACTGTCCGGGGAAATTGATTTCCACTGGTGGAGAAGGTTCGGCAATGCTTTACTTTTCACTCTGATTCAAGACGGCTTCGATTTCGGTATGAGCAAAAACACCGAAAACAACGGCGGCGTGAATTACTACCAAAACAGCCAAGACGGGATGGAAAGAATCATTGAAGAGGCTATGCGTCAAAGCGGCAACATTCCGCCCACTCTAACCAAAAATCAAGGGGAGCGCATCGGCATTCTTGTCGCGCGCGATGTTGATTTCTCCTCTGTATACAGTTTGAAACCCCTCCCGGAGACAACAAAATGACTTTTTCAGAACACGACGAACTTGCTATCGAATTAGAGGCTCAGAACACCCATAAGCTGGAACTCAAACTTTTTCCTGCCACATTGGATTTGTATGCATCATCCAAGGGTACGGTGATTAGTACTCTCAACGGTGAAATCCGAAGTTTTCAAAAGGACAAAGTTCTTGAAACTAAAGAAGTCACACTTAACCCTCAGCTTATTTTTGAACCTCAGGAGAAGCTTCCCGGAACAGCTTTAAGTTTTGAGCCCACATCCGATAATTCCGAGATTGAAAACTTTATCGCAGATAAATCAAGACAGATCATCTCGGCAACAAAAACGCTTCTTGAACCGTTCAGAAGCGAAATTGAAGCTCAGGTTTGTGAACTCAAACTTCAACAATGCCTGGAGCGTGTTGGAAAAAACGGAGAAGAAATCAGCTATGAAGCAGATTTCCGCAACATTGAGCCGGCAGAAAGCCTTTATTACACCAAACAGTGGCAAAGCCTTCTTAGCGGGATTCAGCACGATCCGGTACTAAGCCTGCATCAGCCCGAATTTTCCGCCTACCTTTCCAATGAAAAATTAAACAGACCTTGGGACTGGGAAGGGAAGCTCTCAATTTCCGCCAAGCCTAAGGAGAAGGTTGTTGAAGCTATTTTCAACAAAGGAAAAAAAGATTTTACAAGGCTCAAACAACTTGATAAAGAAGGACCGGATTTTGCAAAACTGACAGAGGAAAACAAAAAAGCCTGCAAAGTCGTGACTGCCGGATTTCTGCGCGCCCCTCAATTTAAAAACAGACCACGTCTTCAGCAAGCTTTTCGAGACAAGATGGCCTCTGTTTTTAAAGAGGCTCAAGATGCCGGACAACAGTTGTCCGTGGAAATCTATGACAAAAACGCAAAAGCAAGAAAAGTCATAGAAATTAAAAGCAAAGCTCCTGATAAAGAAAGAGAGCGTTAAGATGATGCAAGTTCCTTCCTCTCTATACAGCCTAACTAATTGGCCCTCTTCCCTCCTCCAAATTTATAAAGATGCCACTTCTTTAATAATTTTGGGATGCTTATCTGCAATTTTTAAGAGGGTTCTAGCGGCTCCGGATGGTTTTCTGACACCTTGTTCCCAAGCACTCAAAGTTTTCTTTGATACTCCAAGCATTTCTGCAAATTTTTCTTGGGTCAAACCAGTTTTCTTACGTGTCGCAATTATTGGAGTAGCCACGACTTTCGCTGAAAAATTACGAGCTTTCATTTGGGAAACCGACAGCAAAAGGTCTTCACAAAAAGCCTGTATTTCCCCGTCAGAAGAATACTTTTGGTTAACAATCTTAGGCATCTACAGCCTCCTTCAATTTTTTATAAAACTCTTTCGGAAGATCATCAAACTTATTTTTTGTATAGACCATAAGCAAAACGATCTCTCCAGCTTCCAAAAGGTTGTAATAGATTACTCTAGCACCCCCTCTTTTGCCGCGTCCGCTTGCGTGCCACCTAACTTTTCTGAGACCTCCGCTATTTGGAATCACCTCTCCAGAATAAGGCTTTCCTGCAATCCAACCAATGAACTCCTCTTTCTCCTGGTTAGTCCAAATCTCAAGGGCTTTTTGAGTAAAAACCGGAGTCTCACAAACCGTATAGAGCATTTATTGAACTACCACAATGTAGGAGAGATTTATTTTAACTTTAAAACGTCTCTCGATCTGTATCAAAAGATAAACCCTAATTCAGACATTGATAACACCATAAATATCGAGAGTTAATCATGACCTCATTACTCGCTGAACAACTGGAATTTGATTTTTTTGCGCCTCCGGAACACGAAAAACCTAAGGCCGATAAAAAGCCGGCTGTCTCAACTGCGATCAAAGACGAAGATATTTTGAATTACCAATTAAACAGGGACGGCAGCCGCAAGCTTCAAGATTTCGGGGAAGACCTTCATAACACCCGCAAGGGAAGATCAGTCAACAGGAGCACTGAGCCTTATAAATTCATCCAGGGATCCCCGGAAGAACTTGAAAAACGTCTCTCTTCAGAACCGCTGGATAAGATCTGGCCTAAAAGTTCCATCCTCGAGCTGCATAA
>NZ_GL883756.1:10156-108444 GCF_000205025.1 Parasutterella excrementihominis YIT 11859
AGTTCCATCCTCGAGCTGCATAAAGACAACCCAGAAGCGGCTGCTTGTCTGTGGCTCGTAAGATCAACATTAAGAGGCAGACGTTCGGCCAAGGGCACTTTTAAATTCAGACGCTATCTGCACACGGCCTCCGCAGCAATCGCCTTGCATCGCCAAGTTATAAACGGAGAACTGGCTCCTGAAGCCCCTACCGAAGCCTTTGATCATTTTTACGAAGTGGGAGATAAGTATAAGGTTCTCGCGCATATTTCTACGAAGTACTGGCCCTTCATCGGAGCCTACAGTATCGGTGACGCACAAGATATTTGTCGCTGGAATGCTCTGAGGCTCTCCGATGATACTGACATTAGGTCATATCAATATCAATGCATTTTGCCGGGATGCCGAGACAACAAGCAATTGTGTTTAAAAAACTCTGACGGGAAGCTTTTTCCCTATTATGCGGTAGCCGTCGGAAACAGCGAGAAAGAGTTCGAAGCTAATATTGAAAAGCAGCTCAAAACAACCTTCGGCAAACTGCTTGAGGCTGCAAATCAACCGGGAAAAGAGCAGGAATCCAAGCCTAAGGCTGAACTGCCCGTAGAGCTGTACGGCCGCGGGGTTCGCAGCAGCCATACTTATGAGGTTTACGGCAAATCCGGAACGATTGAGTTCCAGCTAACGGACAAGATTGCTTTTGAATCCGATGAAGCATTTTGGGAATATCTAAAAAACCACCGGACAGAACTGGAAAATAAGTATCGAATATTTCGGGAGGAATTTTCCAAAACGGAAAAAGACTGGAGAAGCGGTTCTCCGATTCGAGATCGTGTTGGCCCGGACTATCGAGAAGGAAAAGACGCCACGCCGGAAATGTTTATGAGTACCTTCGGCTTCAGAGGCGTGGAGTTCGGTAATTGGGTAAAACAAGGCAAAAACGGGCGTGAACGGCAATGGATGCTCAACAATGCCTACGATTCGCTGCTTGACCTCTCGAAGATTCTGGGAATTCCTCCTAAAGCAGTAGCCTTAGACGGCGAATTGGAATTGTGCTTCGGTTCCAGAGGACACGGCAGCGCATCTGCGCATTACGAACCAGCTAACCGACTGATAAATCTCACCAAAACCAAAGGCTACTCTTGTCTGGCTCACGAGTGGTTTCATGCGCTCGACCACTACCTGATGAGAACGAATTACCGGGAAAAGCTCGATGTCAGGATGCTCAGTGAACAGGTTGATTCGGAGGTAATTTTTAAATTAACACCGAAGGCTCAGGAACGAATCAATGAGGGCGGTAAAAAGATTTATTCGCTATGGATGGGTTCTGCCTCCCGGGTGGAATACGAACTCAAGACCAATCCGAAAGCTGCTGAATTAGCGCGAAGGGTTATTGCCGGAGAACTGGATCAGGCCGATATTAATCTTGACATCCCGGATAGAGGCAGAGAACTTGTCTACAAGGTAACTCTCACCAAGGAAGATCTCCTTCAGACGGAACGAGGCGCAGCAGATAAGATCCGGCCGGAGCTGCACCACGCATGGGCAGAAACGATTGACACCATTCGTTCAACCGCAATGCACCGACGAATGCTGAAGAAAAAAGCGTACTGGCATAGTAAAACAGAAGAAGCAGCCAGAAGCTTTGAGGCTTTCGTAGAGGTGCGCAGCCGGGAGCTTGGCATTACCAATGACTTCTTAACAAACGGAGCATTTGTCGAGAAGACGTTAGATAAAGAATCCTACTACCCTTATTTGGACGGCGTGGACGTCCAAAGGGTTTCCGAGAAATTTAAAGCCCTCTTTGAAGAGATTAAAAGCAAAGAAACTGAAAAAGGAGTTGCTCTTTTCTCAAAAACCAGAGAGGGCAAAAGCGGTGCCAAGATTTCTGAGATTAGAGAAGCCTTGGATAAAAAATTCGGCAAAACTACCATCGACGCCTTAATTGACAATGGCCGTCTCAAAATTGTTTCAGGTATCAATGATGTTCTTCTGTCACCTCTGCCGCAAGAACTTAAAAATTCTCAGAAAAACACAAAGACCGGATTTATTGTCCCCGACGAGTTAGCTCATGAAGGCAATACAACCGGCTGCATTGCTGTTTTCCATCCAGCTGTCACGGGTGAAATTCCTTCCGGAGAAATTGTTGTCCTTCCTGGACACCATAGACCTTTTATCCATTCCGGGAAAGGAGCTAAACATCTTACGGGCTCTGTGATTGAAGATCCGAAGCGAAATTTGTTTCCACAGGAAGAAAATAAAACAGAAGCAAGTCTAAAAACTGTTCTGCAAATCTTAGCTTCAGCTAACGAAATTTACAAAGAAGGTCAAGGCAAGAATGACTCTTACCATTTCTACTCGAGAAAATTGGGCTTGGCCGTGTGTACGTATTTTGACGGCAATAAATTTGTCGTCTTAACACAAAAGCCAGTTAAGAATCCGGAAAATATTTGGGGAAAGAAATTAGGAGGTTTAAAGGGCGCGCTTGAGTTTCCCTTCAATAGAGATTCGGTCCATCTACCCTCTTCAATCCAAGACACTGGTGGAAACCAAACCGAACACCAGCCGGCAACAGCGCACGAGGCAACCTACACTTCGGTTGATTATACCGCCAAAATTTTCGCGGACATTCAAAGAGCTAAAAATCGGTACAAATCGGAAGACATTAAAGGAGTTCAGGGCTTTTATTCCTCTCAGCTTAAGACCTCATTTCTTATTGCCGATAACCTTTTGCCGGAGGCAGCCTCTTCAGTGCTTCTTCACGAAGTTGGAGTTCATATGGCTTACGACTCCGAGCTGAAAGAAAAAGTTATCCCTTTAGTAAAAGAGGCTCCGCGTCTATTAGAGGAAGGCTTCAGACAGCGAGATCCGGTCTGTATGGCAGCCGAAATCCGCTTAAAAGATTCCGGGATTACAAAAGATCATCCCAATTATGCGGAAGAGACTGCGGCGTACCTTGTTGAAGAATGTTCTAAACAAAGAAACGCGCTGCCCAAGCTTCAGCGATGGTACAAACAGATGCGCTCGACTGTAAGCGTCTGGCTTGTAGAGCATGGCTTTAAAGATAGTAAAACTCTTACCACTGACGACTTTGTGACTATCGCCAAGGCAAACATTAAGGCCTTAGCAGAACAAAAAGAATTAACCGCTTCTCAGACAAAAAACGAAAAAATCCTTTTTTCGCTTAACAAGCAGCATCGAGACACTTTGGAATTAATGCGAAAAGAGTTGCCGAAAGCTGACCCGGCGATGCAAAACCCCAAGCTTTTAGAAAAAGTGCTTCAGGCTGTGGAAGAAAGAATGCTTGACTGTGAACGGCAGGGAAAAATACTGAAGGTCAACTCGGAGTTTTTTAAACGCCAAACCCCAGCCAGCCGCACCCAAACCGAACAAAAAATCCCGGAACAAAACAAAACCAAAGGACTCGAACGTTAAACCGTTCAAGGAGAAATTAAATCATGAGTATCGATAGAGATATTTCCATCCGTCAAAAATTAAAACCTTTCAATCAATTCTTACAGATGGAAGGCGTCACTGAAATTGCTGTTAATCGACCGGGCCAACTTTACTATGAAAGAGAAGGAGTTTGGAATCAAGTCTCGCTTCCGAGCCTAACTTATGACGCGCTGATAGAGCTTGGAATCACCGCAGCCAAATACTCCGGTGACAACGTCAACTTCTCCAAGACGGAACCTATTGTTTCCGTCACACTGCCCGACGGCGAACGAGCTCAATTTATACAACCTCCTGCTTGCTCTCCCGAACTGGTCAGTCTCACGATCAGAAAACCTTCTTTAAAAATTATTTCCGTTGATGATTTTTATCGATCAGGTTTTTTCAATCATATGAGAAAAGCTGAAGAACAAAATCCGAAAGATGAAGAACTACTAGAAATTTACGAACACCTTCAGGAATACGAAGAAGGAGCGAAAAAAAGAGTTGAATTCTTGAGAAAGGCTGTCCGGTACGGAAAGAACATCGTGATAGCCGGAGAAACCGGGAGTGGAAAAACAACCTTCATGAAGGCGTTGATGCAGGACATTCCCAGAGACGAAAGGATCGTCACGATCGAGGACGTTCCGGAACTGGTTCATGGGCTCCCCTATCATGACAACAAGGTATGCCTGTTTTATCCCAGCGAAGCAAAACGTAATTCAAACGTAACGGCTGCCTCTCTGATGCGTTCATGTCTGCGAATGAAGCCGGATCGAATTCTATTAGCGGAACTTCGAGGGCCCGAAACTTTTGATTTTTTAAACATCTGTCTTTCCGGACACGGCGGCTCGATCACCAGTTGTCATGCAGGCAGCTGTGAGGATGTCTTCAAGTACCTTGCTCTGAAAGTACAGCAAGCTGAAGACGCTAAAACGATGACAACAGAACAAATCAATCGTTACCTCCAAGACGTCATAGATGTGGTTGTCCACATCCATAACGATAAAAAAGGCATCGGACGCCATATCACGGATATTTGGTTTAAGCCGGCCAGGCTCAAATCATAAGGAACCGCCAAATGAGTCAGCTTAGAAATAAAAAAATTATCAAGGTTGCCGTCGGAATCATCGGCTGCCTTCTCTTAGCTGTTTTGTTCTTTGAGATTTCAGGGTTTTTATTCCTCAAGATTTTTCGCCTCCCCCTTGAAATATGCCGTCCTTGGACAATATTTCAATACTGGATGATGTATCGGGACAGCAATAGGAGTTTCATCAAGGCGGCTATCCTCGGCTGTCTGCTTGCTCCTTGGCTGATTACCGCAGCCGTTGCAATTGCTATCAAAATTAAAGCCGGAAAAAGAAGTTTACATGGGGATGCGGCTTTTGCCAGCAACACGGAGGTTCAAAAATACGGGCTTATCAATCCGCCGGACGGATTAGATAAAACCATCTTGGTTGGCAAACATAACGGAAGATACCTTAATTACGGCGGAACAGAGTTTGTTCTTTTAGCCGCCCCGACAAGATCCGGTAAAGGTGTCGGCGTTGTTATTCCGAATTGCCTTAATTACAGCGACAGTCTTGTTATTTTGGACATTAAGGGAGAGAACTTCGATATTACATCCGGATACCGAGCGGCTCACGGTCAGGAAGTTTACCTTTTTGCTCCTTTCGATCCTGAAGGAAAAACTCATCGGTACAACCCATTGGAATACATTAGTTCCAACGAAGTTGATCGCGTCGGAGATATCGACGCTATTGCCACGGCGCTTTATAACTCTGAGTCAAACGGAGATAAATTCTGGAGCGAAAACGCTAAAGATTTGTTCCGCGGATTATGTCTTTACGTATTAGAAACGCCGGGCATTCCTAAAACTTTGGGACAAATTCTCAGGGAGTCATCAGCAGCAGGATTAAAAGACTCATTAACAAAAAAACTTAAGGATGCACAAGACGCCGGCCATCCCTATTCCAACCGTTGTATTGAAGCATTAAACAGAGTTTTTAGTAATTCAGAAAATACTCTGTCAGGCATTGTCAGCACGTTCGGGACACCTCTTCTCGGTTTTGCCAATGCTCGGGTTGATCTTGCCACGAGTGCTAACGATTTCGATCTGAGAGACGTTCGTCGAAAGAAAATGAGCATTTACCTCAAGATCGAGCCAAACAAGCTTAAAGAGGCTCGGGTACTGGTCAATTTATTTTTTGATCAGCTGCTTAATTTGAACACTAAGAAACTTCCGGAACAAGACAAAAGACTCAAGTATCAATGTTTGGTTCTGTTAGATGAGATGACTTCAATCGGCAGAGTCCCGATGATCAGTCAGGCAATCGCGTATATGGCCGGTTACAACATGCGTCTGCTGACGATTATTCAAAGCATGACTCAGTTGGCAAGCGCCTACGGGAAAGACGATGCTGAAACGATTAGGGCCAATCACTCTCTACTCATCATGTATGCCCCCAATCCTACCCAACAATCTTTAGCCAACGAGTACAGTGAGATGCTGGGTACACAAACGGTTAAGTCCAAATCAACCTCTAAAGGAAAAGGTTCAACATCAACCAGTGAATCAGATCAAAGACGCTCTCTTCTGCTCCCTCAGGAAATAAAAGGAATCGGAGATAAAAAGGAAATCGTTGTACTCAATAAAGGCTCGGCAAAACCTATTCTTTGTCAAAAAATCCGCTATTACGAAGACCCGAACTTTGAGTGCAGACAACGCTGGGAAACTCCTTTTGTACCTGTGCAGGACGTTGAAACCTTCACAGCGTCATTAGACGAAAGAGTGAACAAGGTATTGGCCACAGAGCTGACAGAAGAAGACTCAAGAAAAATTGCCGGAGTCAACGAGCTTCCGGAAATTCCAAAAGAACTTGCCGAAACGCCGGATTCAGATTGGAGTAATGAGCAAATCCAAAACTATGTTGAAGCTTCTTTTACCAAAATTGCTGCGAATCGGTTCAATCTTTCTGCTATCCAACACGCTCCTAAGTTAGACCTATCTAAGAATCAACCGCCGGAAAAAATAAACGGTAACACAGACAATGGTGAAACTTCTGAAGATCTGGACAAGACAATCAGCGATTTGTTTGACGGGGTAGATATACCTACTGAAGAACAAGAAAAAGAGCCTGCGCAAGAGTCGGAGGATATTTCGTTGCAGCAGCCCTCTTTTGATCCGGCCTCAGTAAATGAAGAACCTTCCTCGAGCCTCGATAAAAAAACGGAAGGGCCGGAAAAGGAAGATGAAACTTTAGAGGCAATTTTCGAGACTCCGACTGATAAACCGCCCGCTTCCGCGCCTTCTGCCTCTCCTAAAAAGAAACAGACTTCCCCGTTAAAGGACATTCGAAATTTATACCGTCGTAAGAAAACGCAGACAACTTCCGGCGAATTCAAGCGGCATTTTTCCACCCTCAAATAAGGAGTTAGCTTATGACAAGCAAATATCAAGATTTTTCTGAATCTCTGGTTGTATTGGGCGAACCCAAGTGCACCAGTATTTTTCCTACTAAAGGCCCTCATGCCGGAAAAGAAACGAAAGTTCTGGAAGTCCAGACCTATCATCCAAACTTTGAAAAGAAGGCGGACGGCTCTTTTGAACGAAAAGAACCTGATTTCTACAAGCTTCAGTATTTCGGCGCAACAGCAGAAAATATGGCAAAACTGCTTCAAAAATCAATGCGCCTGGATGTTCGAGGTTCCTTAACAACTGAAAATTTTGAAAAAGACGGAAAGCAGTATGAGAACAAAGTGATCAAGGCAAAAAGCATCGCCTTATGCCTAAATCAACTGGGAATCGAATCCATAAAATTTAGAGCCCCTGAAAAGAAGGCTGGAAAATCCCAGACCCCTGAACTTGATCGTTAACCTCATCTCCGGAGCGCCATGCGGCGCTCCCTTCTTTGATCCATAAAAATGACAATAAAAGTATTCATTGCTGAAAAACCGTCTGTTGCCAAAGCGATCATCAACGAATTGGGGACTGTAAAAAAACTCAATGGCGCGGTGCTTTGCAAAAACAACATTTACGTAACATGGTGCTTCGGACACCTGTTGGAACAGGCAGAACCGGATGCGTACCTTCCTGAAGACATTCCTGTGGGAAAAAAGGGAAATAAGATTTGGCGTGTTCAAGATCTCCCGATCTTTCCTCAAAAATGGATTCTTCAGCCGAAAAAGGATAAAGGCGTAAAGGCTCAACTCAAAGTCATCAAAGACCTTTTGACAAAAGCCGATATCGTAGTCAATGCGGGAGACCCGGACAGGGAAGGTCAGCTTTTGGTAGACGAAATCCTAGAGCATTTCAAATATAAAAAGACTGTCCAACGCTTTTTAGTATCTGCGCAGGATTCAGCTTCCATCCGAAAGAGCCTTACTAAAATTGAACCGAACAGCAAATATGAAGGCATGAAACTTGCTGCCTTGGGCAGAAGCAGGGCGGATTGGCTTCTTGGAATGAACTTAACAAGAGCGTTGACGCTTAAAAAAGCATTGTCCGGAGAAAGAACTCTGATCGCTGTTGGAAGAGTACAGACCCCTACTTTATCGCTTGTAGCAAAACGAGACCAAGATATTAGAAACTTTAAGCCCATTCCATTTTTTACCATCAAGTGCACAGTCTCAAACGGCATCACTGATTTTTCTGCCGCGTGGATACCAAAAAACGGACAAAGTGGGTTAGACGAAGAAAGGAGACTGATCGACGGAACGGTCGCAAAGAGTCTCGTCAGCCGCTTACAGAATCAAAAAACGGCAAAGGTTCTATCTTTTTCCAAAGAAATCAAACAGAAAACTCAGCCAAAAGTATTTTCTTTAGCAGACATTCAGCTCGAGGCCAGCAGCAAGTATGGTTTTTCTGCCCAAGAAACCCTGGATACTTGCCAATCGTTATATGAAACTCATAAGTTAGCGAGTTATCCTCGCTCGGATTGCCAGTATTTACCGGAGTCTCAATGGGAAGAATCTAAAACCGTTTTAACCGCAATTGCTAAAACACTTCCCAAGTTTCTTCCGTTAATTAGGCAATGCAACCTTCAGATTAAATCTGCTGTTTGGAATGATAAAAAAATATCTGCACACCACGGAATTATTCCGACCGGCCAAGCCGGAAGCCTTGAAAAGCTCTCAGACAAAGAACAAAAAATCTATGAGCTGCTATGCCTTCGGTATATCTGCCAGTTCTATCCTCCATACAAGTTCTATTTGACCAATGTGTCTCTAGCCGTTGAAAACGAAACTTTCAGCGCTAAAGGAACAACAACTATCAGTCCGGGATGGAAAGCCGTCATAGCACAAGAAAAAAATGAAAAGGAAGAAGAAATTCCTCTGCTTCAAGAAGGACAACAGCTCACTCTTAAAGATGTAAAACTTCAGCAAGAAAAAACGAAGGCTCCTCCGGCCTTTACAGAGGGAACTCTGATTGCTGCAATGGAGAATATTCATAATGCAGTGGAAGACCCCAAAGACAAAAAATTATTAAAAGACGGAGACGGTATCGGCACGCCGGCAACACGTGCAGCCATCATTACTGAGCTCAAGCGAAAGGGCTACCTTGAAACTAAGGGCAAACAAATTCATGCAACAGCTTTAGGTCAGCAACTTCTAACCGTAGTTCCTCCTCTAATCAAAAACCCTGCCCTGACGGCCAGATTCGAAAGAGTCCTAAAGCAAGTTGAGAATAAAGAAGTACTGCTAGAACAATTTTTGGAGATTCAAAAGAAATTTATTCGTCAGGAAATTGCTTCACTATTTAAAAAGGAATAATTCATGAGTTCAGCTCTTAAAGAATTATTCCCAACAGTTAAAAGGCGTCCTCGTACTCTTCATGTCGAACGCGCGGAGAGAACTTCTGCATCTTTTCTAAGGGTTCTTTCTTCTAAAGATAAAGCCCGGGGAATAGCGAAACGCCTTCCGGAAGCTTTTGTTCATTTTGGAAGCGGTACCATAAAAAATTATGAGCATCTAAGACGGGCCGTATCGTACATTGCAAGAAACGGAAATATCACGTTAGAGAAAGCTGATAAAAGCCTCCTGGCTGGGAAAGCAGACTACGACAGTGAGCTTTACAAGTGGAAATTAAGCCAAACGATCCCTGATCAGGGCGGCTCTCTAAGCCATGCCAGAAGGCTTATTCTTTCAATGCCTGCGGGTACGCCGGAAGATAAATTCAAAAACGCGTGCAGAAAATGGGCAAACGACACTCTGTCCGGCTACGAATTTGTACTTGGATTTCACACAGCCTCTACAGACCAAAAAACTAACCAGCCTCACTGTCATATTATCGTTAGTACCATCGGAAAGGATGGTAAGCGAATGCATATTGATAACCAAACTCGTGACGCCATGAGGGAGCATTTTGTCGCTTGTCTTAAAGACTTTGGTATCGAAGCAACTGCCACGCGCCGCTGGTCAAGAGGAAAAGTGCTAAAGGGAGTCCCTATTTCTGAAATACATAATGAAAGAAAATTTGCTTCGAGCCAGGAAAGAGCCAAAGCTCATGCTATCGCTCGAAAAAAAGAACGTCTTAGAGCGAAAGATAAGCAAATACAAAGCGTCATCTCTGCCTTCAAAGAAGGAAGGAATATCGAAGATACTCCCGGCATTACAAAAATCAAAAAGAATCGAGAAAAACTCCTTCAGCTTGTTAGCAAAGCCATCGCTGAACTGGAACAAAGCGGAAACTCTGAAGATTTAAAAATAGCAGCAGGCTTAAAGGACTATTACAAAACGCTTGGCCCTGTTGAATCTTTGAGCCAGCGAACTTTGCGTGAATTAAGAGAAACTCAAAGGAACAATCAGAAACAAGCGGACCATATCCGGAGGATGCAAGCTATGAAGAAGAGGAAAAACGGATTAGAGCGGTAGTTAGATTAGAATTCACCTACCACAAAGAAGAATGTAAAGGCATTGAAAGCCTCAGCCCTGAAACCTGCGTCTATCCCTTAATTTTAGGAATTAGAGAAACACGCGAGCCCCTTTGCTTATGCTCCGGGGCTCTTTACTTACGCGCCTAGCACATCAGCAATAAAACCGTAACGACCACCACTTTAATGATGATTCGGCTTAATTGCCGTATACTAGAGGCTGTTGATGCTTTGTCGAGCATGAATCAACTTCCTTCAAGCGCCTCCTGACTACGAATCAAGGAGGCGTTTAACATGGTTTCTACTCCGACCAGAAAGATAACCAAGAACTTTCTGATTCCGCCCCTGTCATGCCCACCAGAGTTGGTTTTTGCATTCTAGCAAAACAGCTTGGATCTATATATGGCGAAATGTTCCTTCTCTAATGTTCCATCGGGCATACAGGTACTTATAGATGACTTTTTGGATTAATTTTCCTTAATCCATCTATAACTACTTGAATTCATTAGAGTATTATAATGCTCTCACTGACCAGAATTCCACCCGGGTGTTCAGACGAACATCCGGGTTTTATTTTTTCCCGTAATTCAAATAAATAATCAGAGGAAAGAGGATCAGGCCCGATGCCACAATCACTGCCTGATATCCAAACCAGCCCGAAAGTGCTCCGGCCGCAAACGGCCCTAACGCCATACCGGCGTGTCCTGTTAGAAAATTAAATCCGAACACTTCGCCCTTCTTATCCGGCGGACATTCTGTCGAGATGATCGAATTCACTAAAGGAATTAGGCCGGCGATAGCAAATCCGGCGATGAATCGCCAAACACCGAATTCAAACGGAGTGCGACCTAAGACCTGGGCAGAGATTAAAAGGCCTGCAAAGAACAGAGAGCAGGAAAGCACTTTCAAAAATCCGAACTTCTGCCCCGCTGCTCCGAGAATCGGAGATGCGATCATGATCGAAATCGCGCAAACGGAAAATATCGTCCCCGAAAGCATCATGATGTTGTCCATGCTTCCCTGAAGCTGAGCAATGTAGAGCGGCAGAATTGGCTGAGCTGAGAACAAAGACGCGTGGATCACTGCGCACGCCATCAGCATCTTAAAGATCGCAGGCTGACGAATAACACTCCAGTCGAACCAATTCCTTGAAGTAACTTTAATCGTCCTTGGCTTTTCTTTAATGCAAAAACCAATGAGTAAAGAAATAAGACCCAGAGCGACGGACGCTACGAAGAAAGATTCACGCATTCCGAAATAATCTGCCAGCACACCGCCCACAAATGGTCCCACGACCGCTCCGACTGTCATACCGCCCTGCATCAACCCCATAGACAGACCTGTTTTACGGGCAGGAATTGAGGCAGCTAATAGAGCTAACAAGGCGGGATAAAGACCGGCGCACAAACCTTGGAAAAACCGCGCAGCAAACAGCTGCATCGGGGTCTGAACAATGCCGCACAGTGCATAGCTGATCGTCAGACCGATCGAAGCTCTTAACGCCATGAGTTTGCGGCTTTTACGGTCCGCGAGGACGCCCCAGACGGGGCCAAGCAGTCCGCTCACAAAGAAAGTCACCGCAAAAACTGCACCTGACCACATGTCGACTTCAGAAGCCTTAGCTCCGAGTTCAGAGGATAGATACACCGGCAAAAACGGCGTAATCATCGTGAACGACATATCCATCAAGAATGCGCTGGCGACTAAGATCGTAAGCGTTACTACCCACGGCACGAGAGCCCCTCCTTCTCTTGATCTTTTTAAGGATTATGCGCTCGAAACGGGCAGTTTTAAACATTTCACGAGAACCGAAAAATTTCCTTCGTTATAATTCGGAGTGGTAAACATCTAATGGCAGAATAGTCAAAATATCTCTGGATTCTAAGCTGATGAAACTCGTCACTAAATTTGCTGCGTCCTTAGCCGCTCTTGGCCTTTCTTTTAATGTTCTTGCTGCAGAACTGAATGTTTACGCTTCCATGCCTGAGAAATATGCTTCTCAGGTGCTGGAGCAGTTCACTAAAGACACGGGGATCAAAGTCAACTTCTTAAGACTTTCTTCCGGTGAAGTTCTGTCTCGACTCCAGGCAGAAAAAAGCAATCCTCAAGTCGATGTTCTTCTAGGAGGACCGGCAGACTACCTCGAAGTCGCCAAGAACGAAGGACTGACGGCGCCTTATAAACCTAAAGGCTCTGATTTCATTCCGGCTGAATTTAAGGACCCTCAAAATTATTGGACCGGTATCGGCATCATGCCGCTTGCCTTCATCACGAATAACAACTTTCTTAAAAAGAACAACCTGAAGGCTCCAACTTCCTGGCAGGATTTTCTGAAGCCTGAATACAAGGAAGGTCTTATTCTGGCTGATGCCCGAACCTCCGGCACTGCGACGGAACGCCTCTTTTCTTTAGAAAGAGTATTCGGACGTCAAGATAGTATCGATTTCCAGAAAAAACTTCACAAGAACGTTCAGATGTACACCAAGAGCGGAGCATGGCCTGCCTTGCGTGTCGGTGACGGACTGGCAGCCGCTGCCATGGTTTACTTGCCTGATGCGCTGGACATCCTCCAGTTAGGCTATCCGGTCACGATTTCTTATCCGAAGGAAGGCGTTACTTTCGGCATCGAAGTTGTCTCCCTTTTAAAGGGAGCCAAGCATCCTAAAGAGGCAAAAGAATTTTTAGACTGGGCCACTTCACCTAAGCTTGCTGAATTTCTTATCAAAAACAAGATTAGGTATGTTCCCACACGTACGGACGTCAAAGTTGACGATCCCGTGCTGGACCTAAAGAACATCCGTATGCTCAGCGTCCCCTTATCTGAAAAAGGCCGGCTGCGCGAACAGCTAACGAAAGACTGGATTGATCAGGTCTTACAGGCTAAATAAGACGTTAAATTAGAATTCCGGCGGCTTTTTAAAAAGAAAAACAAGCCGCCTTCAATTTAATAATGGGCGCACTCAATCATGAAAGTAATCGGTCTGACAGGCGGAATTGGGTCCGGCAAAACAACAGTTTCAGACTTGTTTGGCGAATTAGGAATTGATGTTGTGGACGCCGATGTCGTCTCTCGACAATTAACTGCCGTAAACGGCGGAGCAATGCCGGAAATCATTAAACAGTTCGGGCCTGAGGCAGCTTCTCCTGACAGCTCCATGAATCGAAGGTTCATTAGGGAACTGGTGTTTTCTGATCCTGAAGCTAAAACCGTTCTGGAAAATATCTTGCATCCTCTAATCCGCAAGGAATGTCAGCGCCAACTAGACGCTTCACAGTCCCCGTACACAATCTTAAGCGTCCCGCTTCTTATTGAAAGTCCTTTCTGGCGTTCTTCAATTAATCGACTGCTGGTTGTTGAAGCGCCTGAAGCTCTGAGAATCGAAAGAGTCATTCAAAGAAGCAAGCTAACGCCCGAAGGTGTAAAGAAGATTATTTCAACTCAGGCGACAACCGCGCAAAGACTCGATGCTGCAGATGACGTCATTGAAAATATAGGTACTCGCGAGATGCTGAAAGCTTCTGTATTAAAACTTCATTTGATGTACCTTTCCTTGAGTAAGCAAGACTAGAGTTGGCTCTCAGTCAGTTGTATGGAACCCGCTGTCTCGCAGTGAGAGATACAACAGCGTATTTTCTTAGTCTTAACCTTCTGTTTGTGTACAATCGTGAGAGAGAATCCCCTGGTATTTTTGCGTTATTTCTGAGAGATTTTTCGATAGCCGAACGCCTTCGGCGGTAATCCTTTCCATTACCGACCGTTAAGGGGAAAATATAAAATTATTCTAGGACTGCGAGAGATTGGAATGACCGAAACCTTATTACGATATGAGTTTCCCTCCAACGAAAAACTTCGTACTTTTTTGAGACTGGCTGATCTTTTTAAACAGCTGACATGGTTCGCTCAGCAGGAAAATTCAAATGATCACCGGGCTGCCATCATTAAGTACTTTGAGATTCAAGAGGTTACGACTCGTGGAGATCAAAAAAATGACCTCCTGCACGAACTCGCTCGCTTCCGCTCCTGCCTGGAACCTCTCGCAAATAACGACAATGTCGACCAGGAGTCTTTAAAAGAAACCTTGGACAAGCTCCAAGCCAGCAGAGCCGAATTAAGCTGCGTGGGCGTCAGAATCTCCCATCTCTCCAGCCAGAACGAATTCCTTAAAACAGTCGGACAGCGCTCAGGCATTCCTGCCGGAACCTGTGAATTCGACGTCCCTGTTTACCACCATTGGCTTCACCTTTCGGCTGAAGAACGCAAGCACTATCTCAATGAGTGGATAAAGCCCCTGCTCCCCTACAGCAACGCCATCGATTTGATTTTGAATCTGCTGCGCGGCACAGCTGAGTTAAATGACGTGGAAGCGATCAAAGGCTCTTACCAGAAAGACCTTCAGGGCAAAACGTTTACACTGCTCCAAGTGTTTGTGGATCCTAAACTGAATATGATTCCGAAGATCTCCGCGAACCGTTATCTCCTTTCGGTTCGTTTCTCCGGCGCCAATTTCGGCAGCGGTCCGATCGCGGAAATTCCCGAGGTGATGCCTTTCCGCCTCGGTTTATGCAATATGTAGTAAAAATGGCAATTAAAGTTAAATGCCCGACCTGCGGGCGTGAATGTGAATACTCAGACAAGAACCCATATCGTCCTTTCTGCTGCGAACGTTGCCGCTTAATCGATCTCGGCGCGTGGGCAGAAGGGAAATATTCCATCAAAGATAAACCGATGGAAGGCGACGACGATCTTGATATCTCTGCCGATGCACTCGCCACCGGCAAACTCGCCGCACATAAAGCTGACCTAGAGAAGTAGAACTACTTTCTCGCCGTCACCTGCGCTAGTACCGGTTCCGTCGCCGGCAAAATCGGATGTGGTAAGTCCTCTAAGGTACAGAATCGATATGTCTGTCCTTCGAGACATTTCAGCTCTTCAGGATTCAAACGGCAATGCTGGAAATGCAAATGCACGGTGGCATGAGGATACGTGAACACCGTTGAATAAACCTCTCGGCAATCAGTTACCTGAACGCCGAGTTCTTCTTTCATTTCACGGACAAGCGCTTCCTCAAGAGTTTCTCCGGCTTCGACTTTGCCGCCCGGAAATTCCCAGTAGCCCGCATAGACTTTGCCTTCGGGACGCGAAGTCATCAGAAAACGTCCGTCTTTATCAAAAGCCACGGCAACAACCACTTCGGTCGGTTTAGTTGTCATGCTCAGTCTCCAAATGCATTCTTCCTGCCCAGTCGCGTGCAAACTGGTAAGCCACACGGCCGGAACGAGAACCGCGCTGCAGTGCAAACTGCAATGCTTCGGTTTGCCATCTGTCGGAGATTTCTCCGCCGAAATGTTTTGTCCAGCCTTCGGCGACCGCTAAATATTCTTTTTGAGAGAACGGGTAGAAGCTCAACCAAAGACCGAAACGCTCGGATAACGACATCTTTTCTTCGATCGTCTCAGCCGGATGGAGTTCGCCGTCTTCGTCCATGCTGCTGGCAAGGTTGTCCTGCATTTTCTCTGGCATTAAGTGACGACGATTGGATGTTGCGTACACCAGCAGATTGTCTCCGGTCGAAGCCACGGAGCCGTCCAAAATCGCTTTCAGTGCTTTGTATCCGCCTTCTCCGAATTCAAAAGACAAATCATCGCAGAAGACAATAAATTTTTCGGGTCGATCGGCGATGCGCTGAGCAATGTCGATCAGATCCTTTAAATCTTCTTTGTCCACTTCAATGAGACGCAGTCCTTGATCTGCAAACTGCTTCAAACACGCACGGATAAGAGAGGATTTTCCGGTGCCTCGCGCACCGGTTAAAAGAACATTATTTGCGGGCAAACCTCGAACAAACTGCTCCGTGTTTCTGAGTAATGCGGCTTTCTGCTGATCCGCATTCTTAATCGAATCCGGATCTACGAGTGCGACTCGATGAATCGGCTCGAGGACGCCGTAGGACATGCCCAAGTATTGTTTGCGGCGCCACCGAAAAGCCGCCGCACTCCAATCCACTTCATCCTCGATCTTTGGAAGAAGGATTTCCAGTCGATCGAGAAGACGTTCCAGTTTTTGTTCGAGTTTTGCGTCTGCCATCTCTTTTTTAGCTTCTGTAGTCTGCGTTGATCGAAACGTAATCGTGAGAAAGGTCTGTGGTCCAAACGGTTTCGCAGGCATCTCCACGGCCAAGGCTGATACGAACCGTGATTTCGTCCTGACTCATCACGGCAACGCCCTGCTCTTCCATGTATTCAGGCGCACGGCTACCGTTCTTAGCCACTAAGACATCGTCCAACCAAAGAGAAACTTTCGTTGCGTCCAAATCCGGAATCTTGGAGTTCCCGACCGCGGCCAGGATACGCCCGAGGTTAGGGTCGGAAGCAAAAAAGGCTGTCTTAACCAACGGAGAATGAGCGACGGCGTAAGCAACTTTCAGAGCTTCCGCCTCGTTCTTTGCATCTTCCACCGTAATCGTGATGAACTTGGTTGCACCTTCTCCGTCGCGAACCATGGCTTGAGAAAGCTTTTGGCCGACTTCAATCAGAGAGTCCAGCAAATCATCAAAGCGCGGATCGTCCATGCTTTCAATCGGACGAGCATTGCTGCAGCCGGTGGAAATTAAAACAAAGGAGTCGTTCGTGGAAGTATCGCCGTCAACCGTAATGCGGTTGTAAGAGGCATCCGCAACCATCTTGACGACCTTACCGATTAAGTCCTGACCGATGGCAACGTCTGTTGCAATGAAACCCAGCATCGTAGCCATATGCGGCTCGATCATGCCGGATCCCTTACTGATGCCGGTAATCGTGATTTCGTCGTCATCCAGCATGACACGCTGAGAAACGCATTTAGGAACCGTGTCCGTCGTCATCATCGCTTCGGCTGCCGCAATCCAGTTTGTTCTGGATAAATGTTTAGCGGCTTCTTCCACGCCTTTAAGCAAGCGGTTCATGGGAAGCGGTTCCATGATGACACCGGTTGAGAACGGAAGAACCTGCATCGGAGAGCAGTCGAAGATATCTGCGACCTTTCTGCAGGTTTCCTGAGCATCTTGGAGACCTTGTTCGCCAGTGCCTGCGTTTGCTATGCCGGTGTTGACGACTAATGCTCTGATGTTATTCGTTTCAGCTAAGTGAGCCCTGCAAACCTGAACGGGCGCAGCCGCGAAGCGATTAGAAGTAAACACGCCTGCGACACGGGAGCCTAATGCCAACTCAACCACTAGAACGTCATTGCGGTTGGGTTTACGGATATTAGCTGCCGCAACGCCGAGGACAACTCCGGGAACCGAATAAATCTCAGACGGTTCGGGCGGGAAGAGATTGACTGCCATATTGCTTTTCCTTTGTTAGAAAAATCTTTTGATTTAGTTTTTCGATTTTAGAGCACGAATAACGGCCAAAAGAAAACGGCCCAAGGTGTTTTCACCGAGAGCCGTCTTTCCGTTAATTCAGATTAACGAAGCTTGCCGTGGCAGTCTTTAAATTTCTTGCCGCTGCCGCAGGGACACGGATCATTGCGTCCGACATGTGCGAACGGATCTTCTTCCTGAGAAAGGGCTTCTTGCTGAGCGGGAGCCTGAGCTTCTTGCTGAGCGGGAGCCTGAGCTTCCTGCTGAGCAGCAGCGACTTCTTCAGGTTCCGGCTGACGAATCTGAACATTCATCAGAACACGGGTGACATCAGCACCGACAGTCTCAAGCAAGTTGGCAAACAGTTCAAAGGCTTCGCGCTTGTATTCCTGTTTCGGCTGTTTCTGAGCGTAGCCGCGGAGATAGATACCCTGACGGAGCATGTCGAGCTGGCTGAGATGCTCTCTCCAGCGTTGATCCAGGAACTGAAGCAGAACATTGCGTTCAAACTGTGCAAAAGCTTCGTGACCGACTAAAGCGACTTTTTCGTCATAAACCTTGTTGGTTGCTGCAAGCAGCATATCCAGAAGTTCCTGGTCGTCGGAGCTTTCGGATTTTTCCAGCGTAGCCTTAAGGGGAACATCCAGATTCCACTGTTCTTTCAGCTCTTTTTCTAAGCCTTCAAGATCCCACTGCTCTTCGACGGTATCTGCCGGAACATAGTGGCGGAACAGGCTGGTGAAGTATCCGTCGCGAAGTTCCTTCACGGGGCCGGACACATCTTTGTTTTCCAGAATTTCGTTACGCAGAGCGTAGATTTCCTTTCTCTGATCGTTTGCCACGTCATCGTATTCAAGCAGCTGCTTACGAATATCGAAGTTGCGGGATTCGACCTTGCGCTGAGCGGTTTCAATGGAGCGGGAAACAATACCTGCTTCAATAGCTTCGCCTTCAGGCAGGCGCAGCTTGTTCATCAAAGCCTGCATCTTTTCGCCGGCGAAGATTCTGAGCAGCGGATCTTCCATGGACAGATAGAAGCGGGAAGAACCCGGGTCACCCTGACGGCCGGAACGTCCGCGCAGCTGGTTGTCGATACGGCGGGATTCGTGACGCTCGGAACCGATAATTCTCAAACCGCCGAGTTCAACGACACGATCGTGGTCAACCTGCCACTTCGCTTTGATTTCTTCTTTCTGAGCTTTCTTCTGTTCGTCAGAAAGGGTTTCGTCGTTGTCGATCTGCTCAAGAGCCTTGCTGATGCCGCCGCCTAAAACGATGTCGGTACCGCGCCCGGCCATGTTGGTCGCAATGGTAACCATACCGGGACGGCCGGCTTCCATAACGATCTGAGCTTCTCTTTCATGCTGCTTAGCATTCAGCACGTTGTGCGGGATGCCTGCTTTAGTCAGCATGTCGCTGATAAGCTCGGAGTTTTCGATCGAGGTCGTACCGACAAGCACCGGCTGACCGCGGCCGAAGCACTCTTTGACGTCGTCAACGATGGCTTTGTATTTTTCTTTCGCAGTGCGATAGACCTTATCCTGCTGGTCATCACGAATCATCATGCGATGGGTCGGAATGACAACGGTTTCAAGACCGTAAATTTCCTGGAATTCATAGGCTTCCGTATCGGCCGTACCGGTCATACCGGAGAGCTTTTCATACATGCGGAAGTAGTTCTGGAAGGTAATAGACGCGAAAGTCTGGTTTTCCTGCTGGATTTCAACGCCTTCTTTGGCTTCAACGGCCTGATGCAGACCATCGGACCAGCGGCGTCCTTTCATCAAACGGCCGGTGAATTCATCAACGATGATGACTTCGCCGTTCTGAACGACATAGTGCTGGTCTTTAACAAAGAGCGTATGCGCGCGAAGTGCTGCATTCAAGTAGTGCAGCAGCATGATGTTTGACGGAGAGTACAAGCTCTGGCCGGCAGGCAGCAGCCCCATATCGACCATGATCTTTTCGACTTTCTCGTGACCGGCTTCGGAAAGCTGAACTGTGTGCTGCTTTTCGTCAACCCAGTAGTCACCTTCGCCCTTTTCCTGTTTCTGGCGAACCAGCATGTCGGGAATCTTGTCGATCGCAACGTAAATATCCGTGCTGCCTTCGGCAGGACCGGAAATAATCAGCGGAGTTCTGGCCTCGTCAATCAAAATGGAGTCCACTTCGTCCACGATCGCGAAGAACAGACCTCTCTGGCGGCGAGCGCCGGTCTCATACTCCATGTTGTCGCGGAGGTAGTCGAAGCCGAATTCGTTGTTCGTACCGTAAGTAATATCAGCGGCGTAAGCAGCCTGTTTCTGATCGTTCGGCTGGTTGGAAAGAATCGTTCCGACAGTCATTCCGAGGAAGTTGTAAACCTTACCCATCCAAGCCGCGTCACGGCTGGCCAAGTAATCGTTCACCGTCACAACGTGCGCGCCTTTGCCGGGCAATGCGTTGAGATAAACCGCTAATGTTGCAGTCAAAGTTTTACCTTCACCGGTACGCATTTCAGCGATCTTGCCGTCGTTTAAGACCATACCGCCGATTAACTGCACGTCAAAGTGGCGCATACCGAGAACACGGAAACTTGCCTCACGCACAACGGCGAATGCTTCCGGCAGGAGAGAGTCCAAGGAAGCGCCGTCGGCTAAACGCTGACGGAATTCAGCCGTCTTGGCTTTGAGCTGTTCGTCGCTCAATGCCTTGATTTCGGGCTCAAGTTTATTAATCACAGCAACTTTACGGCGATACTGTTTAATCAGTCGGTCGTTGCGGCTACCAAAAATTTTTGTCAGAAAACTGGCCATTAATTCTTTCTCTTAATAAAAACGGAGGCACAACGCCTCCCATTGGCAGTTACACCTTGCCAATTTTGAAACTCACTGATTTTACAACACTAAACAGTTTTTGCCCGTCCTTTTACAAGTTGCATACAAAGCGTGACGCTTCTGTAGCTCAATCAGGTGAGGAATTGAATTCGCTTCTTCAATTTGCTAACTTAACACTGCTATGTCTGATTTATCCTGGATCTGAAATGTACCCGCGATCTGCACAAAAACCGATCTCCAAAGTCCTTCAAAAGGGCTCCTTGGCTAAGCATTTCGGATTCTTAAAATTAGCAAAACGCCTTGCTGCAGTGATTGATCCCGTCTGCCAAGGCTACAAACTCGGAGCTTCGGTCACACCAGACTGTCTCAGAATCACCGTTCAGCAGGTTCGCATCAAAGACGAGAACCCCTACGACATCGATCCGGATGAAGATCCTCGCGATCTGATCAAAGAAGTGCTACTCTTGGAAATCGGCCTGCCCAATCCGCTTTTTGTCCGCCGCTTTACCATGTTCCAGCCCTCGATCGAAAAAGCCCTCGCTGAAAAAGGCTTCGGCGCCATGAAAGTCAAACCCGTTATCGATCGATGCGGTCTGCATCCGCAGCCCTTCCTCTTTACGGAAAGCGGCCCCGCAATCGGCGGTCCCGGAGCAGTAGAAGGCGCTAAAGAGTTATCGGAGCGCCTGCCGGAGAGCTCACCTTTAAAGGAAGCAATGGCCAAACTTGCCGCTACCTTGGAAGAACATCAAGGTCCCGGCCGCAGGTAAGAAAAAGCCCGCGGCTAGCGCGGGCAAAAACAAGAAGTTTTCTTTTCTTAGTTCGAAGGTTCTTTTACCGCTTCGGTAAAGGCCTTCGGAGCAGTGTGTTCGTCCTGATATTCAACAAACTCCCAGTTTTCCGGATTTGCTAAAAGCGCGCGGAGAAGTTTGTTGTTGATTTCATGACCGGACTTGAAGGCGCGGTAGTGCGCCACCAGCGGATGACCCAAAACGTACAGGTCGCCCATGGCATCCAAGAGCTTGTGTTTTGCAAACTCGTCCTGAGAACGCAGACCGTCGGGATTTAACACATGGAAGTCATCGAGAACAATCGCATTGTCTAATGTTCCGCCTTGTGCCAAGCCCATGCCCCAGAGCATCTCTAAGTCGTTCACAAACCCGAAGGTGCGGGCGTGAGAGACGCTTTCGATGTAGTTTTCCTTATTAAAGTCAACTTCAACAAACTGGGCCGTTTCATCAATAGCCGGATGACCGAAATCAATCGCAAAAGACAGTTTGTAGCCGTCATAAGGTTCAAGAGAAGCCCACTTGTCTCCGACGTGGATGGAGACATTCTTCTTGACGCGGACAAACTTTCTCGGTGCATCCTGTTCTTCGATACCGGCCGCTCTGATCAAAAAGACAAACGTTGAACCGGAGCCGTCCATGATGGGGATCTCAGGCGCATCGACATCGATGTAGCAGTTGTCGATTGCCAAGCCAGAGAGCGCACTCATCAAATGCTCGATCGTCGCAATGCGGGCTCCGTCTTTATCCAAAGTCGTCGCCATGCGCGTGTCGTTGACACGTTCAGGCTCGGCCTTAATGGCAACGGGCGGCTTTAAATCGATTCGAGTAAACACCAGACCGGTATCTGGAGGTGCCGGACGCAGAGTCAGACGAACTTTGCGGCCGGAGTGCAAGCCGATACCGACAGTGGAGAAGACCTTCTTAAGCGTTCTCTGTTTGATCATAGATGCGGCCAAACCTTAGTTCTTCTTGCGCAGGAAAGCGGGGATGCCGTATTCGAAACGCGGTTTTTCATCTTCAGCCTTGGCTTCAGCTGCGCCCTGACCTTTAGCCTCAGGTGCGCCGTTGTGCTGATTGGCCGTCCACAGACCGCTGTCATTGCCGTTGCCGGCCTGAGGATTCAGGGTTGCGAACACGTCGCTGGCAGGACGGATGTTGTTGCTGGCGTGGAAGTTGCCGAAAATCGTGTTGTCTTTCGGGCCTTCGAAACCGCCGGCATCAGGCGTTGCGATCGGGCGACTGAAAGCCTGGTCGAACGGATTGATGGCTTCGGACTGAAGTTCTTTTGGTTCAGCCTTCGGAGCAGGAGCCGGCTCAGCCTTTTTCTGAGGCTGCGGTGTATAAGTTCCGAAAGGATTGACTTCCGTCTTAACTTCTTCAGCCTTGACTTCAGGCTTTGCAGACGGAGCTGCGGGAGCTGCTGTGTGGGTCGGTGCTGCAGTGCTATGCGTCTGCGGCTGAGCAAAAGAAGAAGCTGTACGCGGAGCAGCAGAAGCGTGAACCTTAGGTTTGGCAGGTGCGTCGACGTTGCCGAACAAATCATTCGGCAGAGAATCCGGAGCGGAGCCGGAAGGCTGCCACAGGTTGGACGGATTATCGACGGCAGGTTTACCGTTCACGAAGCTTGTCTTAACGATGGAGTCATCGGTGCCGTTCTGGTCCAGACCGGTGGCGATAACGGTAACACGAACTTTGTCGCCCATGCTGTCGTCATAAACCGTACCAAAGACGATAAGGGCATCGCTGTCGGCGTAGTTCTTGATGGTTTCCATAGCAGAACGGACTTCAGACATGCGGATGCCCTCCTGAGCCGTGATGTTAACCAACAGCCCCTTAGCGCCGCGAAGTTCAACGCCTTCAAGCAACGGGCAAGTAACGGCCATGGAGGCAGCCGTAACGGCACGATCGGGACCTTCGGCTTCGCCGGAACCCATCATGGCGGTACCGCGGGTACCCATAACCGTTCTGACGTCTTCGAAGTCCAGGTTGATCTGACCAACCTTCTGAATCAATTCGGCGATGCCTGCGCAGGCATTGAAAAGCACTTCGTCGGCTTTTTCAAAGCATTCGCGCATCGTGGCGTCTTCTCCGAGTTCTTCTTCGAGCTTGTCGTTGAGAATAACAATCAGAGAGTGGACGCGGTTTTTGAGCTGGTTTAAACCGAGCTCGGCATTTCTCATGCGTTTGCCGCCTTCAAAGGAGAAGGGCTTTGTCACTACGGCAACCGTCAAAATACCCAGTTCCTGGGCCACTTCGGCAATCACGGGGGAAGCACCGGTACCTGTACCGCCCCCCATACCGGCCGTAATGAAGACCATGTCGGCGCCGCGAAGTTTCTCGGCAATCTCTTCCCTGGCGTCATTAGCAGCTTGGAAACCGACTTCCGGACGAGCTCCGGCGCCAAGCCCCGTTCTGCCGAGAGAAATCTTTTCTGAAGCGAGAGAGCGAGTCAGAGCTTGCCTGTCCGTGTTCGCGGCGATGAACTCAACTTGGCAATCCGTCAGTTTGGTCACCATCGTATTGAGAGCGTTGCCGCCCGCACCGCCTACTCCTACAACTTTAATCACGGTGTTGGTAGAACCGTCCACGTAGGGTTCAAATGCCTTTTCCATCAACTACTTTATCTCCATTACGCATCTCGAGACATTCGATCTGCCAAGTTGGTTAATTCTAAATTCAATCGTTTTTTTCTGCGAGGAAAATTCAAAAAATTCCGTGGGTTCAGCTTTTATTTTCAGTCTGAGGAGATTGGTCGCTGTGTGTTTCTGCCCTTTTTTCTGCTCAAGCCGTCCTGCACTATGCTGATCTTTAGAAATTTCCGAAAATCCACTGTTTAATTACTCCGCCAATGCTCTTCAGTTTGCGTTTGGATCCGATGTTGGATCCCTGCGCCCAGAACTTCTGGTTTAACTGGCAAAGGTAGCCTAAAACCGCCGCGTGCTGAGGAGTTGAGTACCCGGCAAACTGCTTAGGGAAACTCTCCGTGTTGTAAAGCTCGGGCGGAACAAATTCCGAAGTCTCGTAATTTACGAGAGGACGTCCGAGACGCACGTTAATCTCGCGTCCGGCCATATGGGAGCTAAACACTTCTTTAGCCATTCTCTGGATGCCCGGAAGCGTAGCCCCGCCTCCCGTGAGCACCACTCCATAGCCCAGCTGCGTGTGAAGGCTCTTGTCGCGAATACGGTAGTAAATCTTTTCGAGAATATCCTGAACTTTGACGTCAATAATCGCAGAAAGCGCTTGTTTGCTCAAGATCCTTCCGCCGTCATCACTGTACCCCGGCGCCGTCGGAAGACGAATAAAACTGTCTTTATCCTTTCTAGCGTCGTAACGGACCTGTCCCATCTGCAGCTTCAGCTTTTCGGCCGCTTCTTGAGAGAGGTGTGTCTTAATTGAAATCTCATCGGTGATCTGCTGACCGCCCATCGGATGAACCGCGGAGTACTGCACCGCCTTATCAAAAAACACCGCTACATCGCTCAAATCAGATCCGATATCAATCAGCGCAACCCCTAAATCGATTTCTTCCGGACGAAGCACGGCGGACGCAGCTGCCAGAGGATTAAAAATCAACTGGCTGTCAATCAGTTCCAGACCGGTTCTGCGGATGACTTTATTGAGGAACAGGCACTGAGCGCTCTGCGCGGTCACGACGTGCAGGCTGCCTTCGAGTTTCTTGCCCTCCATACCGATCGGCGTACGAATACGGCGTGCGTAGTCGACGGAGTATTCCTGAGGAATCACGTCGAGATAGCGCATCGACGGCGGCAAGGTCACCGACATGGCTGTATTCAGAAGGTCGTCAATGTCCTTCTGTTCGATTTCGCCCGAGCCCACAATCGTCTGCTGAATGCAGTTGTCCGTACGGATGTGCGGGCCGGAAATACCGGCCGCAACGGTTTTAACGGTTGTATTCGCGGTTTTTTCAGCTTCTTCTACTGCCGCGCGGACACAATCAACCGCCTGATTGATATCGACGACTCCACCTTGCTCAATGCCCTCGCTCTTGCACTCTCCGAGGCCCTCGATCTTAAAAGTGCTTGAACTGACCGGAGACGCGATCATACACACAACCTTTGATGACCCGATGTCCAAGCCCACCAACAAATCGTTTGATTTATCTGCCATTCTTTTTATCCCCGGTATCCTGAACAGTGTCTTCAGGAGAAACGGTCTCTTCTTCCGGTGCCGGCTTCAACACTGCAATCCCTTTTTCATAGCGCGCATCTAACTCTGTCGGTTCCGCGCCGATTTGCGCGGAAATGGCCGGCAGAGATTCGATGATTTTGATTAAACGTTCGTCCATCTGGGCAGAGTTTTCGCCCTTCTTGAGAACCAGTTTGATCACCTTGCCTTCAGGACGCTTGAAATGCAGTGTCCAGCCGGAATATTCGGAATAAGTTAATGAAGTTACATCATATCCAAGCTTTCTGCAGGTATCTTCAAAAGCCTGGTACTGTTTATAGATTTCCATGCGGCGGTCAACGGGTCCGAAGATTTTCGGAAGCGCACCTTTGCTCTCCGCAATTTCCTGGTTCGCGACAAAGAGCGTGCCGTCCTCGGCGAGCAGCTTTTCGTCGCCCCATACGGCGATCGGATGGTGGAGGTAAAGCGTTGCTTGAAGCTGATTCGGCCATACGCGGCCGATCGAAACGTCTCTTACCCAAGGAATGCGCTTAAACTGATCGGCGATCTCGGACAAATCCGCGGTGAAGTAATTCCCGTGGATATGACCGTCGAGCACCTGCGCAACATCCTTGACGTTTATCGCGTCTTTATTGCCTTCAACCTGAACGTCAACTCCTTTCAACAAAAATACCGGCCGCTGAACAAACCAGTAAACCGCCGATGTCAGAATCAGGAGAATAAACAGCACTCCGAAAACATCGGCAAAAAGCGAAAAAGTTGACGCGCTCCAACGTCTCATCCCTTAACCCTTCAAAGAAGCGCGTGCCGCGACTTGTTTAACGAGTTCTTCATACGAAATACCGCAGGTTCTCGCGGCGAGCGGCACCAAAGAGTGCGGCGTCATGCCGGGCGCGGTGTTGATTTCAAGCAGCACAAAGCTGCCGTCACCACGCAGTATCACGTCAATACGGCTCCAAGCGTCGGCGCCGACGGCCAAAGCGGCTTTCTCAACAACGGCCTTAATCTTTTCGGTTACGTTCTCAGGCACTTCGGCCGGGCACACATAGACGGTCTCGTCGGAGAAATACTTGTGTTCAAAGTCATAGTCTCCGTCCGGAGCCTTAATTTCAATGATCGGGAAAGCTTTGAGACCTTCGCCCATATCTAAAACGGCAACAGTAAGCTCGCGGCCGAACACGTACTCTTCGGCAAGTACGGTCATGCCGGCTTCCTGAGACTTAGCAAAGGCTTCTTTGACCTGATCCAAGGTCGCATTTTTAAGTTTGTAGAGACCCAAGCTCGAGCCTTCTTTGCTCGGCTTAATCACGAGGTTTCCGTTGAAACGGCGATGAGCCTCTTCGCAGTCCGTCTCGTTTCTTAACACCATACCGCGAGGAACCGGAATGCCTTGAGCTTCCCAGACGGCTTTGGTCATTTCCTTATCAATACCGATGGCGCTCGCCTGTACGCCGCTTCCGGTGTAAGGAATCTTCAGGAATTCCATCACGCCCTGAATGACGCCGTCCTCTCCGCCCTTTCCGTGCAAAATCAGAAAAGCGCGGTCGATACCGGCCAAATCGGATAAAGGCTGCTCTGCCGGATCGAACTTAACCACATCGGCACCAACGCTTTGCAGTGCCTTGAGCACGCCGCTTCCGCTCATCAAAGAAACTTCACGTTCTCCGGAAGATCCGCCCATGACGACGGCGATTTTTCCAAGATCCTTTACATCTACGCTTTTCATTCTTTACTTTCCTTGTTTCATGAGTTTGCCCGGAACCTCTCCGATGTTTCCTGCACCCATGACGAGAACAACGTCGCCTTCTTTGACGTTGTTATTAATGAGTTCCATAACTTCATCCGTATTGCCCGCAAACAGCGGTTCGACTTTTCCGGTTAAACGGATCGAGCGGCAAAGACTGCGGCTGTCAGCGCCGAAGATTTTTTCTTCGCCGGCCGGATAAACGGCTTCAAGCACCAGTGCATCCGCATTAGAAAGCACTCGAACCAAATCTTCAAAGCAGTCGCGCGTACGGGTGTAGCGGTGCGGCTGGAATGCGACAAGCAGTCTTCTGTCAGGATAAGCCCCGCGCGCGGCAGCAATTGTCGCGGCCATTTCCGTCGGATGATGACCGTAGTCATCTACAACCAGGAACTTTTCTCCCTTAAGGCTCTGAGCTTCACCCCATACGGCAAAGCGGCGGCCCACGCCCTTAAAGGTTGCGAGTGCTTCTTTGATGGCTTCCATCGGAACGTCCAGCGTCAGCGCGACGCCGATCGCTGCCAGAGAGTTCAGAACGTTGTGAACACCGGGAAGGTTCACCGTGATCTCTTCCGGAGCAGCACCGTCGCGCACCAGCGTAAAGTGCATCTGCGTTCCGTCCGCGCGGATGTTTTCTGCACGGATCTGAGCATCTTCTCTGAAGCCATAAGTCAGAATCGGTTTAGTGATCTTCGGCAGGATGGCGCGAACGTTTTCGCTTTCGATGCACATGACAGCGCGCCCGTAGAAGGGCAGTCTCTGAATGAAGTCTGTGAAGGCCTTTCTCAAATTTCTGAGATCGTGCCCATACGTGTCCATGTGGTCTTCATCAATGTTGGTAACCACAGAAATCACCGGAGACAAGTTTAGGAAGGAAGCATCCGACTCATCGGCTTCCGCTACGATATACAGACCTTGTCCGAGTTTGGCGTTGGAGCCGGCTGCATTTAAGCGTCCGCCGATCACAAACGTCGGGTCCAGACCGCCTCTTTCGAGAATGCTTGTAATGAGAGAGGTTGTCGTCGTTTTGCCGTGTGTTCCGGCAACAGCGATGCCCTGACGCAGACGCATGAGCTCGGCGAGCATGATGGCGCGTGGCACCACCGGAATATTTCTGTTCTTTGCCTCAACTACTTCAGGGTTGTCTGCGTGAACCGCAGTAGAGGTCACAACCACGCCGGCATCTCCGACATTGGATGCGTCATGGCCGATAAAAATTTCGGCGCCGATCGAGCGCAAATGCTCGACCGCGGCGTTTTCTTTTAAGTCCGAACCGGAAACGTGGTAACCGAGGTTAATCAGCACTTCGGCAATACCGTTCATACCGGTTCCGCCGATACCCACAAAATGTATTTTCTTAATTGCGAATTTCACTCTTATTCCTTGTTCGATACGTATTCAATAAAGTCCGCAACCGTGGCGGCCGCATCGGGCTTGCCGAGCGCCTTTGCCTTTTTTGCCATCTCAAGCAGTTCTTCTCGGTTGAGGCCTTCTAAAAGCGCAGTGAGTTTACCTGTAGTCAGCTCACTTTGGGGCAAATAGATAGCGGCTCCTGCCTCCTGCATGTATTTGGCGTTTCCGACTTGATGGGAGGTCGTCTTCGTAACCAGCGGAACCAGAATGGACGGCACTCCGGCGGCAGTCAGCTCGCTCACGGAAATTGCCCCGGCTCGAGCCAGAACGACGTCGGCCCAAACATAGGCAGCCGCCATGTCTTCAATGAACGGCACGACTTGGGCTTCGATGCCCAGCGCGGCATAGCTTGCCTTAACCTCTTCCACGGCTTTCATGCCGCACTGATGAATGATCTCAGGACGCTTTTCCGGCGAAAGTGCGGTGATCAAGGACGGGACATTCTGATTAAACACTTGGGCGCCTAAAGAGCCGCCGAAGATCAGCAGTTTTAATCGGCCTTCTCTGCCCTGATAACGCTCTTCAGGCGCAGGAATCGCCAGGATTTCTTTGCGGACCGGGTTTCCGGTCACGACGCCTTTATCACCGGCAAGCTTAGCCGCTTTCCCGTCAAAACCGCACATCACGCCGGCGGCGTTGCCCTGCACCATCTTGATCGAAAGCAAAGGATCCGCGTCGCTGTTCATCAGAACATACGGAATACCTTTAAGACCAGCCGCCAAGCAAACCGGCACGGCGATATATCCGCCGGTTGAAAACACGGCATCCGCATGCTTTTTAGTCAAAATCGTTCGGCTCTGAGCTATGCACTTCAGGAGCTTAAAGCCACCGAAGAGCATGGTCTTCAGGCCCTTGCCTCTCAGCCCCTGAAAGTCCAGAGCCGTAAAAGGGATCTTCTGGTGCTCTACAATGCGGCGCTCCATTCCCTGTTCGGTGCCGATCCAGGAGACGGTCCACCCGCGGGAAATCAAAATTTTTGCGACCGCCACTCCGGGCATGACGTGACCGCCGGTACCGGCAGCCGCAATCACTAAATGCTTACTCATACTTTTCCTCCCTTCATGGTGACCTTATTCTCATAGTCAACTCTAAGAAGAATGGCCACAGCCGCCGTGACAGCCATAATTGCCGAACCTCCGAAACTGATGAACGGAAGGGTCAGGCCTTTTGTCGGGAGCAAACCGCTCGCCACGCCGACGTTAATAAAAGTCTGAACTCCGATCCAGATACCGATCCCCTCGGCGACCAGTCCGGAGAAAATATGTTCCAAATGAATAGCGGTTCTTCCGATTTCGATGGCTCGTTTGACCAGCCAGAAAAGGAGAACCAGGATCAGCATCACACCGGCAAAGCCCAGTTCCTCGCCCACAATTGCGAGAATAAAGTCGGTATGAGCCTCCGGCAGATAGTGCTGCTTTTCAATCGCGTCGCCTAAGCCGACGCCCCAGCTTTCGCCTCGTCCGAAGGCAATCAGCGAATGGGAGAGCTGATAAGCCTTGCCCTGAGCGTTCGAGATTTCCCAAGGATCCAGGTAAGCAAAGAAACGCGCCGCTCGCCAGCTTGCCGCAAAGATCATGAAGACCAACAGCCCCAGAACGCCGACCAGCACCATGATGAAAACCGTCAGGTTAATGCCGCCTAGAAACAGAATGCCCATAGAAATGGCCAGCATCATGACATAGGCACCAAGGTCGGGCTCCTTCAGTACGAGGAAGCCCACGAGCCCCATCACAAGCAGCATCGGCAGAAGACCCTTCTTCACGCTGTGCATGTAATTTTGTTTACGCACGGTAAAGTCGGCCGCATAAATCAGCACGGCAATCTTCATGACTTCCGTCACTTGAAGATTAAACAACCCGAGCGGGATCCAGCGGCAGGCACCGTTCGTCGACTTACCGATGCCCGGAATAAACACAGCGCCGAGCAGGAAGAGCCCGAATAGGAAGAACGGGAACGCCATCTTCTTCCAGGCCTTCATCGGAATATGCCAAACAATATAGGCGCCGAAGAGCGCCACCACAAGCGAAATCACGTGACGGACAAAGAAGTAATGCTCGCTGATGTGGTACTTTGGAGAGTCTCCTAACGAAATAGAAGCCGAAAACACCATCAGACAGCCGAGAAGCATCAAAGAGAAAACGACGAACAAAACACCGTAATCCGGAGGTACCGGACCGATATCCCGCGGCTCGTAGTTCAGCGCGGCGGCGTTGTTGTAGTCGCCGACACGTGTGACGATATCGTCGGCGTCTTCTTTCTTACGTCGTCTGATCAGCACAGCTGGCCTTCCTCTTCAGCGATTTCTTTCGCAGCAGCGACAAACTGCGCAGAACGATCGGCGTAATCCTTAAACATATCCCAGCTTGCGCAAGCCGGAGAAAGCAGAATCGTGTCACCGGGCTTAGCCATCGCACGGGCTTCTCTAACCGCTTCTGCCATGGTTTTGGCATGAGCTTTCAGAAGCCCCGGATAGTCGACTTCTTTTTCAATCAGCGGAGCATCACGTCCGATGAAAACGGCGCCCTTGGCGTGCGTTTCGATCGGAGCCTTGAGCGGCGCAAAATCCTGTCCCTTGCCGTCACCGCCGAGAATCAGAACGACTTTCTTCGGACCGAATCCGGCCAAGGCGGCGGCAACAGCGCCGACATTGGTGCCTTTGGAATCATCGACGTAATCGATGTCGGAGGCCCTGAGAATGAGCTGAACGCGGTGCGGCTCACCCTTGTACTCTCGCAGCATGCGCAGGATAGAGTCAAGCGGAATTCCGACGGCGAGCGTCAGTGCGGTCGCGGCCATTGCGTTCATAGCGTTATGCAGACCGCGGATTCTGAGCGCGTTCATCGGAATCAGTAATTCCGGGGAAGCCGAAGCAATGCAGCCGGATAGCCAGACCAGCGCGCCGACGTCAGATATTCCGAAGTCTCCAATCTTCTTAGGCGCATCGGATCCGAAGGTATGCACTAAATCGGACGGAACGCCTTCGGCAGAAAGCATTGAGCCTGGATCTTCGCGGTTGAGCACACGAACGGTATCGGCAGAAAAAATCTTTCGTTTCGCTGCGGCGTACTTTTCCATCGAGCCGTGCCAATCGATATGGTCTTCGGTGATGTTGAGCAGCGCCGCGCTGTCGCAGTGCAGACTTTCCGTGGTTTCGAGCTGGAAACTCGACAGTTCCAAAACCCAAAAGTCAGGCAGTGTTCCGACTTGGCGGTGTTTTTCCAGCTCGCCCAAGGCGTTCGGGCCGACATTGCCTGCCGCAACAACGGATTTGCCGGCCTCTGCGATGATGGCCGTTGAAAGCATGGTGGTCGTGGTTTTGCCGTTAGTACCGGTAATGCCGATGATCTTGGGCGCGTAGCCTGTCTCAGCTTTGAGTTTTTTCAGCTCACGGGCAAAAAGCTCGATCTCTCCAACGACAGCAATACCGCGGTGCTTTGCTTCTTTCACTGCCGGCGCAAAGACTGAGTACTCGGGGGACAGGCCCGGAGAAATCATGACTTCGGAGACTTCAGCAACTATCACGGGAGAAACGGCCCCGCCGAGGAACTTCAGATTCGGAATTTCTTTCTGCAGTTCATCCAGCCTCGGCGGCTGCGGTCTGGTATCGGCGGCAAGCACCTCAAAACCGCGGGATGCGTAAAAGCGAGCGGCGGTACGACCCGAAACTCCTAAACCGAGAACCAATACTTTCTGACTGACCGACATGATGGATTACCTGATTTTCAGAGTGGACAGACCGATCAGCACCAAAACAATGGTGATGATCCAAAAACGAACGACGACCTGAGTTTCCTTCCATCCCTTCATTTCAAAATGATGGTGGATCGGTGTCATAAGGAAGATGCGCTTTCCGTGCGTAATCTTGAAGTACGAGACTTGGAGAATCACCGAGAGGGTTTCCATCACGAAAACGCCGCCCATGATGAAGAGAACCAGTTCCTGACGTGTAATGATGGCCATCGTACCCAATGCACCGCCAAGCGCCAAAGCGCCCACGTCGCCCATAAACACCTGGGCCGGATAAGCGTTGTACCAAAGGAAGCCTAGGCCTGCACCGATGAGCGCGGCACCTACGACGACGACTTCGCCAGCGCCCGGAACATACGGAAAGTTGAGGTAGGCGGCATAGTCAACACGGCCGACCACGTAGGCAAAGATGCCCAAAGCGATACCGACCAAAGCGCTCGGCAGAATGGCTAAGCCGTCCAGACCGTCTGTGAGGTTCACAGCGTTGCTCGTGCCCACAATCACGAAGTAGCTGAGGACGATAAAGCCCCAGATGCCGATCGGAAGCGATACGTTCTTAAAGAACGGAATCAGCAGATTGCTTCTTTCCGGAAGAGGAATAGAGGTAAAACCGCTCTCCATCCACTGAAGCACCAAACCCCAGATGTGTTCATTGCCCGGCGCCGCAACAGAGAAAGCCAAGTAGACGGAGGCAATGACGCCGACAAGCGATTGCCAGAAGAACTTTTCTCTGGACTTCATGCCCTCGGGATCGTGATGGACTACCTTTCGGTAGTCATCGACCCAGCCGATGGCGCCGAAGCTTAACGTCACAAAAAGCACCACCCAGACAAAGCGGTTGCTGAGGTCCATCCACAGGATCGTCGATGCACCCACGGCAATCAAGATAAGGATGCCGCCCATGGTCGGCGTGCCTTCTTTGACCAGATGGCTCTTCGGTCCGTACTGACGAACAGCCTGACCGACCTTGAGTTTTCTCAGTTCACGAATTACCGCCGGGCCTAATGCCAAGGCGATAAAGAAAGCAGTAAGTGCGGCTAAAACGGCGCGCAGCGTCAAATAGTTAAAAACGCGAAGCCAGCCTAAAGAAGTCGAGTCGGCCAGCCATTGAATCAGAGCGAGCAGCATTTAGTTTTCCTTCGGTTCTTTTTCTTCTTGTTTGTTCCAGGTGCGGACCAGTTCGTCCGCGAGTTTGAAGAGCTTCATGAAATTCGAGGCCTTAAAGAGCACGGCATGCGGACCCTTGACCATCTCTTCCTTCAGCGCAGCGAGCAGTTCTTCCTGTGTTTCAAAGTGACGCGCACCTTCGCCGTAACCTTCGACGGCATCAAGCATGCGGTTGCCGATGGAGAAGAAGTTCTCAATACCGCAGCGGCGTACAAATTCGCCTAACTCCCTGTGGAACTGCGGACTCTGAACGCCGAGTTCTCCCATGTCGCCCGCGACAAAAATCTTGGGCAGCTGGTATTCGCTCAGCATATTGACTGCGGCATTCATAGAGTCCGGGTTGGCGTTATAGCTGTCATCGATGACTACGGAACCATCGTCCAATGTCACGACTTCGCCGCGGTGGCTGACGGCTTCAAAGTTTTCCAAACCCTTCTTGATATCGCAGAGATCGCGGCCCATCGCAAAAAGCACGGCGGCCGCATTCACGGCGTTCACAATGTTGTGCTTGCCGGGTACTTTGAGTTCGATATCAATTTGGCCGATCGGAGTCACCAATCTGAATGCTGTCCCTTCGACTTCGCAGGCATAAACATCACTGTCCGGCGTTCCGAACGTCACGACGCGATTGTTGCCGGCCATCTTGCGCCATTCAACCGCAAAGGGATCGGCGGCATTAATGACGGCTACGCCCTGACGCGGAAGCTGAGCAAAGACTTCCCCGTTTTCTTTGGCAGTCTCTTCTAAGGAAGCCAGGAACTCCTGATGATCGCGCATCGTGTTGGTCACTGTGCCGATCGTCGGCGCAATCGCCGAGACGAGCGGACGCATTTCGCCGATATGGTTCATGCCGACTTCAAAGCACGCGGCCTGATGTTCGGGACGCAGTTTCCAAAGCATCAGCGAGACGCCAAGCTCATTGTTCAAGTTGCCTTCGGTTCCGACCCAGGCACCTTCCTGGAAGCGTTCTTTGATGATGGATAAAACCATCTGCGTCGTGGTTGTCTTGCCGTTTGAGCCGGCAACCGCGATCACGGGCAGGTCGAACTTCGAGCGCCATTTTTTAGCGGAGTCCAGCAGCGCTTCGCGCGTGTCTTTCACCAAAACCTGAGGAAGGCTCACCGGTACAAAGTGCGTCACGACCGCCGCCGCTGCGCCCGCATCGGAAGCGGCCTGCACGAACTCGTGGCCGTCCCGCTCTCCTTCAATAGCAAAAAACAGCCCGTTGGGTCGGACTGATCTCGAATCAAAACTGACGGAGGAAAATTTAATCCCCGGAGCACCCTTGATCTGGATGTCGGAGCCGAGCATCTCGGCAAATTCCCCGATCGTCATTAACGCTTCATTCATTTTTGTTCCTTAGTTTCCGCAGGGCTTCGCGTGTCTCTTCGACGTCAGAGAAGTGGTGTTTAACACCTTTGACTTCCTGATAATCTTCGTGGCCTTTGCCGGCAACGAGGATGACATCATCGGCAGCGGCATGTTCCGCGGCATATTCAATGGCTTTTCTGCGGTCTTCAATAACCGTGCAGGGTTTGGTTGTCCCTGCTTGAATTTGTTTCAGTATCTCTTTCGCATCTTCGCTTCTCGGGTTATCCGACGTCAAAACGACTTCATCGGCAGCGCACGCGGCCTGTCCCATTAGAGGACGCTTGCCGTGATCTCGGTCTCCGCCCGCGCCGACAACAATCCAAATGCGTCCGCCGCGTGCTTCGGCTAATCCCTCCAAGGCTTTAATCGCTTGGGTCACGGCATCCGGTGTGTGGGAATAATCCACGGCAAAGATTGGGCCGTGATCATCGCGCACGATCTGCATTCGCCCGGCCGGGGGCATGAGTTTTGCGGCTTCTTTAAGTACCGTTTCGATTTCAAAACCGACGGAAATCATTGCGCCCACCGTGCAGAGAAAGTTCTCCACGTTAAAGAGGCCTAAAAAGTGCGCTGCAACCGGGAACGTATTTCCTTTAAAGCGGACTTCAAATTCCAGTCCCTCTCGGGTATGGCGGATGTTCTCGGCAGACAGGTATGCCGGTTGATCTCCTTTGGCAGAGACCGTCAGGATTGCTTTTCCGGCGCCTTCAGCGGTCTTCATAATCTGCTGAGCCGGCTCACCGGACTGATTAATCACCGCGGAGGCAACCGTCGGCCAGCGGAACAGGATCTCCTTAGCCCGGAGATAGTTCTCCATCGTTCCGTGATAGTCCAGGTGGTCTCGCGTGAGGTTCGTAAATACAGCTGTTTTGATTTCGGTTCCGTCAAGGCGCCCCTGTTCCAGGCCGATTGAACTCGCTTCCATCGCAAACGCTTTGCAACCGCGGCTAAGCAGCTCGGCAAACTTTGCCTGAAGCGTGAGCGGATCAGGCGTTGTCATCGACACGCTCGGAAGGACTATGCCGTTCAGCGTGCATCCTAACGTTCCGATGCTTGCACACGGTGTTCCGAGTCGATTCATCAGATCGGCGATCCAGTTGGCGGTCGTGGTTTTGCCGTTGGTGCCTGTCACGGCGATTCCGATCATCTGAGCGGTCGAATTGCCGTAGTAGGCAGCCGCAATCGGACCGAGAGCGCGATAAAGGTTGTCTATTTCGATGACGGGCACCGAGCACGGGCCGATATCGCCTTTTTCAGCAACCACGCAGGAAGCGCCGGCGCCGCAGGCTTTTTCAATAAAAGCCCGGCCGTCGGTGTGCACGCCCTTCACTGCAAAAAACACATCGCCTTTGCGGATTTTCCGACTGTCTAAAAGCAAAGCCGCTCCCGCGGGAGCGAATCGCTTAATCTCGGCGGCAACAGCTACGGCATCAACCATTGGTCTTCCCCTTTATTACGTGATCTTCTTTGGCTGATTTCAAATTTGTCCTTGACGGCGCCCTCGCGCGGGCGCGGTTCGATTCTTTCAATGCATGAGTCTTCGCGGGCTGCGCCTTAGCTTTGGCAGGCTTCTTATCGTTCTTAGTCACCATAAAGTCTTCGGGGCGATCCGGGTTGACCGCCATCAGACGCAGCGTCTTCGAGACCATCTCGGAGAAAAGCGGTGCGGCAGCCGTCGAACCGAAGTGTTTACCGATCATCGGTTCATCGATCATAATGCCCACCACAATCTGGGGATTGTGTGCCGGTGCGTAACCCGCAAAGCCTGCAACGTACTTTCTCACGTACTGGCCGCCTTCGACCTTGTAAGCCGTACCGGTTTTACCGGCAGCGGTGTAGCCTTCAACGCGAGCTCTGAAACCGGTTCCGCCCTTTTCTACTACTTTCGCGAGCATGTCACGCATCTGACCGGCGGTTTTGGCACTGTAGACCCGCTGCGGTTCACGGTAAGCACGATCTTTGTAAATAGAGAGCTCAATCATGTCCCCGTCACGTGCAAACACCGTGTAGGCACGGACTTGCTGAAGCAGAGAAACCGTGACGCCGTGACCGTAGGACATAGTCGCCTGCTCGATCGGACGCCAGTTCTTTGCAGGACGCAGACGGCCGGCCACCGCACCCGGGAAGCCGATCTGCGGCGAGTGGCCGAAACCGAGCTTGTCGTAGTAAGACCACATGACCTGCGGCGTCATCAGGAGCGCCACTTTAGACGTACCGATGTTGCTCGACTGCTGAATGATGCCGGAAACCGTCAGCTCTTTACTGTAGTGAGAGTCCCCGATCGAATGACGGCCGAAAGACATGGAGCGTCCGATCTGGAAGAGCGTATTCGGCGTGACTTTCTTTTCTTCGAGACCAGCGGCAACCGAGAACGGCTTCATCGTCGAACCCGGTTCATATGTGTCCACAATGGCGCGGTTGCGAACGCCGGTGCGCGAAATCTTGCCGCGATTGTTCGGGTCAAAACTCGGGTAGTTCGCAAGCGCGAGAATATCACCGGTCTTCGGGTCGGCAATCACAATGGAGCCGCCTTTAGCTTTCAGATTCTCAACCTGACGACCCAGGGCTTCATAAGCAAGGTTCTGGAGGCGGGAGTCGATCGTCAGCGTAATGTTTTCGCCGTTCATCGGCTCTTTGAGCCAAGCGTCTTCCACGATGCGGCCTAACCGGTCCTTCATCACGCGGCGTGAGCCGGGTTTACCGGCCAAGCGTTTTTCCGCAGCCAGTTCAATGCCTTCAATACCGTTTCCGTCCAAACCGGTCAGACCGACGATCTGAGCAGCCGCTTCGCCGTCCGGGTAGCTGCGCAGGAATTCTCGGGTGGAGTGCAGGCCCGGAATTTTCATATCCAGCACCTTCTCGGCCGTTTCAATCGGAACCTGACGCTTCAAGTAGACGAAGGTACGTTTGGAGTTAAATTTTTTCCTAAGCTCGGAGACCGGGACATCCAGCGTCTTAGCAATTTCTTTGAGCTGAGAAGTCGTAATCTTAACGTCCTGAGGAATAATCCAAAGGGCTTTGGCGGTCACGCTCGTTGCCAGCAGCGTTCCGTTGCGGTCATAAATCTGACCGCGCATCGCAGGCACTTCGATCGTGCGCTGGAAACGCATCGCACCCTGCTTCTGCAGGAATTCCGTATTAAAACCAAGCTGAAGCCAGCCGATGCGGACGCCGAGCGCGGTAAAGCACAAAAGCAGCATGAAATAAACAAACTTGCTTCGGCCAGGCTTGATTTTCAGGCGCAGGAGGTCCTTAACGCTGTCATCGTCACCGCGTTTTTCTTCCGTCGGCATGAAGACGTTGTCCCATGCATCTCTGAGCCACTGCCTGATTCTCATTTTTGAGCTCCGGAAGAGACGGCGTTCTTATCCAAGATAATCACGCGACCGTTCTCAGCAGGGGCCAAGCCGCCTTCTTTCGCGCGGGCTTCGACTTGACGGATTTGCTCCAGGTTGGAGATTTCAAGTTTGAGGCGAGCCCTTTCGTCCATCAAAGAATGATGGATCTGCTGCTCATGTTCAAGCTCGATGAACAGCTTTCGGGCGTTGTGGCGGTTCTCTACGACTTTAAGTCCGCATGCAAAAAGGACCAGCTCCAAGATCACAATCATCCCGACCAGGAAGCGGAACTCGTTCATACCTGCACTCCCTGTTCAGGCCACGGAGCATCCGTCCGGGATGCGCCGCGAAGCACGGAACTTCTGGCGCGAGGATTTTCCTCGCATTCTTTTTCCGAGGGCAGGATGCGTACGGCACGATTAAACAGCGGCTGCGGCAGCTGCGAAGGCAGAAGCGGCAGACGCGGGTCGATACAGGAGGCCGGGTTGGCCGCAGCTTCAAAGAATTTCTTAACGATGCGGTCTTCCAGCGAATGGAAGGAAATGACCGCTAAGACACCGCCCGGAAGCAGCAGAGAGCCGGCAGACTCGAGTGCGCGTTTAAGCTGCTCGAGCTCTTGATTCACATGAATACGGATCGCCTGGAAAATACGTGTTGCCGGATGCTGGGCGCTGTCTTTCTTGTTGCGCGGGAGCGTAGCGGCAATTAAGTCCGCAAGCTGCTTAGTGCGCAGAATCGGTTCTTTGGTACGCACCTTCTCAATGGCCTTAGCGGCCTTCATGGCGAAACGTTCTTCTCCGAGGTCCTTAAATACCTTGGCCATCTCGGCCGCATCGGCGCGGGCAATCCATTCGGCTGCCGTTTCTCCCGCGCTCGTGTCCATGCGCATGTCCAGAGGACCGTCAAAGCGGAAAGAAAATCCGCGTTCCGGATCATCAATCTGCGGACTGGAGACGCCGATATCAAGGAAGATGCCGGTGACTTTGTCGATGCCGATCTTTGCCAATTCCTCTTTCATAGAGGCAAAAGGGGCATGAATAATCTGAAATCTCGGATCTTGGATCTGAGCGGCGGCTTTAACGGCTTCTTCGTCGCGGTCGAACGCGATCAGGCGCCCCTGCGGGGAGAGCTTTTCCAATATCAGGCGCGAGTGCCCTCCACGGCCGAAAGTACCGTCGACATAGACGCCATTCGGATCGGTTACCAGGAGTCGGGGTGACTCTTCAGCAAGTACCGGGCGATGAACCAAGACCTCTGCCTGCACAGAAAACTACCTTATTTTTAAAAATTGAATTGGGCGGCGATATCCGATAGGTTTTCTGTCATTGCTTTAGCTTCGCTTTCCGCAAGCTTCTCAGCGTCCCACAGCTCAAAGTGCGAGCCCAATCCCACAAGAACGATCTCTTTGGAAAGACCGCATGCTTTTCTTAACTCTGCAGGCACCAGCAGTCTGCCACTGGCATCCATATCCACGTCCACAGCAGAGCCCATCACGATTCTTTGAAAGACTCTGGCCGAGTAAGGGAGTGCCATTAATTCGGTTCTCTTGGTTTCCCAGACATTGCGCGGGTACAGCAAAGCACACCCGTCAGGGTGCCGGGTAAAGGTCATTTGGCCGGAGCACAGCTGCGCCAGAGCCTCTCGATAACGAGAAGGCACCGACAGACGCCCTTTGGCGTCAAGATTGATGTGCGGAGAGCCTTGGAACACGACTAAAACGAGACAAAAATCTACCTTTTCTAAGTCTCAATTTTAGCCACTTTTTTCCACTTTCCTCCACCAACTCTCACATTGAGCGGAAGTTATTCTTGTTCTTTAGCTTTCGCTCTATTTAATTAGTTGAATATAAAAGAAAAGATAGAAGAGCGAAGTCCGTCTGTAAGCCGGATTCTGTGTGCCGCCAAAGGCAGCATGACAATCATTCATCTAGACTCGGGATCACTCCCGAGTTCGAGCCATCTACCCGCAGCCTCGCCGAGCAGGTTCATTAGCTGCCTATTTGATGTTGCTCCCCGTAGAGATTGCCCGTTTCAACCGAACTGAATCGGCTCGTCTCTGTTGCTCTAGTCCTCGCCTTTCGGCGGAGAGGTGTTACCTCCTACGGTGCTCTGTGGAGTCCGGACTTTCCTCCGAGGTCTTTCTCCCCTGCGATTGTCCGACGAACTTCGCGGTGCAACTTTAATTAGATTCCTTCGATTCCGCAAGTTTCACGAACTTCCTAAAAAGCCTCGTTACACAAAACAGGCATCAAAATTGCGTTAATTGAGCTCGTTCTAATGACCAAATCAAATAAAAGCGAGCTGTTTTTCTGTAAAATTTTTCAGCTTTGCACTCCATTGAAAAAGTCGTGAAAAATAAGATCATTAGAACTATTTTCGGGGCTGGAATTATTGCGATCGCCTCATCTGCTTCTGCTGAAGACTCCGGTCGTTCGGTTTGGGAAGCAATTGTCGATACCCTCCCCGCCGGTGTTGTTTCCGAAGAAAACTCTTCAGGAAGCTACCTTTCCGACACTTGGGTCGGAATGAAAACTATTATTTCCGAAGGTTCCTCCGGATTGCTCCTTCCCGCCTACACGATTCATCCGGGATATGCATACAAGACAGAGAAACGCCACAACGAAAACGGTTATACGTGGGGCGGCGGTATTTCGCGCAACTTTATCGACAGCCGCGGAAACCGCAGAATCATGTACGCTATGGCCTTCTCCGATTCCCACAACAACTTTGAACCGTTCATGGGCTACGGCTGGTTGTCCCGCTGGAGACTCGGCAGCACACCTTTCTATGCGGAAGCCGGCTACACCATCGGTCTGACCGCCCGCGGCGACTACAAATGGATTCCTTTCCCGGCGCCGCTGCCTTTGGTCGGTGTCGGCACGGACAACTTCAGCATCTACGGAACCTATGTTCCGTTCTCCGACATCTTTTTCTTCTTCGCCAACATGACGTTTGACGATCGCAAGACTCGTCATATGCCGGACACGCCGAAGTCGCTCTTCTCTAATAAGGTACTGATCTACGCCGGCGGCGGCTGGCAGAAGACAACGCTGAAGGGCACGCCCAAACCGTCTTCTATTTCTTCCGACGGGGCTTACTCAGCCGGTCTGCGTTACTTTGTCACTCCGGAATGGGCCTTAGATTTCTCCGTTAACCGGTCCGGTACACACGGCATTCATGCTAACGGCAGCAAAGTCGGAAGCTACAAGCTCACGAGCTACAGTCTTGCTGTTCAGTATCACTTCAGAGCGGCCGAGCGCGTCAAACTTTATGCCGGTGTCGGTGCAGGCTACTTCAGAAGCGACCAGCAGGACTTCAAGGAAGGCTGGGGTGCGAAGAAAGACATCTTCACTCCGGTTATTCAGGCCGGCGGCACTGTTGCGATCACGCGCAACCTTCACGTAACCGGCGGTATGGACTTAGGCTTCCCGCGTTACAAAGCGCACAGTCCGACGGACGACAGCTTCTCGATGCGCCCGTCTCCTGTGACTTTCAAACTAGCGCTCGGTCTGGCCTTCTAATAATCAAGCCGTTATACAAACTGCCGCAATCCTTTGGAGCGCGGCAGTTTTAATTTAGAGGTGCGATAGCCGCCATCTTCATAAGGGACCAACGTTCGCCCACCGGGTTGTATAGACGCACAATAGGCACTTAGTTACCCGATTTGTACTCGGTTTCCCGTATAGGTGAGTAAAAAGCCTGTATAAGGTTAGGTTCACTTATAAGGAGAACCTATGAACTTCGGAAAAATTGCTTGGATTTCTGTCCTAACAGCTTGGGTTTTAGCAACGCTTTACGGTGCGCTGCTCGTCACATCTGCCGGCAATGCGGAATCTCAGGATTTCGGCCAGCTCTTGACATCCTTCGTCAAGAAAATTTCCACTGCGGAAAACTAATCATCGTCTAGGAAACCAAGAAATCGCTGCATCTTGAAGTTTCGCTGAGGATGCAGGCGTTGCAACAAAAGTCTGCGGTTTCAAGTACTCCTTACTTTCGGCGAAAAAAATCTGTGTTCTGCTGCATCAGCCTTTTAAAAAGGACTGAGGCCAGCCTTTGCTGCGGAGATCCCCTCGTAGACCCTCCGCTTTTCTTTTGTATTTCCCAGCACGACTTCTCGAAATTCGCTGATATATCCTCCGAAGTGTTCTCGAATTTACATTTCTTGATATTCGAAAACTTATCTTTCGGCCTCAAGCTCTGCGAGTAACCTTCTGTATAGATTTTCCGCTTCCCTGCCCATTCGACTGAAGTACAGTTCTGCGTGTCGCAGCTGAATTAATCTATCCTTTAGGTTTTTCCTTTAGCATGAGCGGATTAACCTATCCCGCTTGAAATTACTATTTAATTCATTTCTAGGAGTTCTTTTCATGGATCAGAATGAAGTACTTTTTGACAGAGCCCAGAAGTCCATTCCCGGCGGCGTTAACTCCCCGGTTCGTGCCTTCCGTTCTGTCGGCGGCGCTCCCCGCTTTATAAAAAAAGCATTAGGGCCGCATATGTACGACGTCGAAGGCAAGCAGTACATCGACTACATCGGGTCTTGGGGTCCTATGATTCTCGGTCACAACAATCCCCACGTCATTGAGGCTGTTAAAGAAGCTGTCGACAACGGCTTGAGTTTCGGTGCTCCGACCGTCGGTGAAATTGACATTGCCGAAGAAATTAAGCGTCTCATTCCTTCCGTTGAAGAAGTCCGTCTCGTCTCCTCCGGCACCGAAGCCGGCATGAGCGCTATCCGTTTGGCCCGCGGCTATACCGGCCGCAATAAGATTGTGAAGTTCGAAGGCTGCTATCACGGCCACAGCGACTCCCTGTTGGTTAAAGGCGGCTCCGGCTTGCTGACGTTCGGTACCCCGAGCTCTGCCGGTGTTCCCACTGCTGTCACCAACGACACAATCGTTTTGGAATACAACAATCCCAAACAGCTCAAAGAACTCTTTGACAAAGAAGGCGACGAAATCGCCTGCGTGATCGTTGAAGCAGTTGCCGGGAATATGAACATGGTTCCCGCCACTCAGGAATTCCTCGAAACTATGAGAGAAGAAACCGCTAAACACGGTACCGTCCTCATCGTCGACGAAGTCATGACCGGATTCCGTGTTGCTCTCGGCGGCGCCCAGTCTCTGTATCACATCGATCCGGACATTACGATGTTCGGTAAAGTGATCGGCGGCGGCATGCCGGTTGCAGCTTTCGGCGGCAAACGCGACATCATGAACAGCGTTGCTCCTTTGGGCCCCGTCTATCAGGCAGGTACCCTCTCCGGCAACCCGGTCGCCGTTACCTGCGGCCTGGCTACGCTTCATGAAATTCAGCAGCCTGGTTTCTACAAGCGCCTTTCCGAACAGACCGCTAAACTCGTCAAGGGCTTAGGCGCAATGGCTAAGAAACACGGTGTCGCCTTCTCAGCTCAAAGCATCGGCGGCATGTTCGGTATCTACTTCCGCGGCAAGTGCCCGACTTCTTTCAAGGAAGTCATGGAATGCGACGCCGATCGCTTCAAGACTTTCTTCCATGCCATGCTGGATAACGGTGTTTATTTGGCACCGAGCATCTACGAAGCCGGTTTCGTCTCTATTACTCACGACGATTCCGTCATCGCTCGTACGCTCGAAGCTGCTGACGAGGCCTTTGCCAAAGTCAAACGCGTACATGGTTAATTTGTTTGTTTAGACACTTTGTTGTTATGAGATTTGCTTGGCTTTTGCGCTTCCTTTTGCTTTTCTTTGCCGTCTTTGCTTTAAACGCACAGGCTCTTCCCTGGAAGAAAACCGAAGCGGTCAAAGCCGAGCTTATCTCTCAAACGACTTCGGTCCAACCGGGAAGCTCCATCCGTTTAGGCGTGCTGCTGACCCAAGAGCCGGGCTGGCACACATATTGGAAAACGCCCGGTGACACCGGACTTCCGACCACCATCGACTGGTCTCTGCCCGAAGGCTGGAAGGCGGGATCCATTCAATGGCCTACGCCGAAACTTTATGTCGTCGGCGATCTCACCAATTTCGGATACGAAGACTCGATTCTTCTTCCTGTCTCAATTTCCGTTCCGGCATCTGCCAAGGAAGGGGGGTACGTCGCTAAAGCGAACATCTCCTGGCTGATGTGCGCGGAACAATGCATTCCGGGAAGTGCTTCGTTTGACGTTCCCGTTAAAGTCTCGAACGCCGAGCCGGCCGCTTCTCCGAACGCCGGGCTCTTCCAAACCAATGACGGTTTAACGCCTACTCCCTTAAAAACGGTTTCCGCTCAGATTGATCCGTCCAATCGCGCCCTTTCCGTCACTTTCAAAACCTCTGAACCTTTCAATCATTTTTATGTATTCACCGAAGGGGAAGGAGCTGTTGATTACAAAGCGCCTCAGTCGGTTTCTAAAAACGGGGACGAAGTCACCGTCCGACTTCAGGGCACGGAAGAACTGAAAGCAGGTGACACGTTATCCGGCGTCTTTTCCGCTGACGGCGGACCCGCTCAAGGCGGCTGGTCCGGCAGTTTTTCTCATGTTTTAGTAAATGGAACCGTGACACCACCGTCGGCATCCTCCGATAACACGGACGTCAACTTAACCGTCTGGCTCGCCGCCGGTATGTCTTTCCTCGGCGGTTTGATCCTGAATTTAATGCCCTGCGTCTTTCCCGTTTTGTCTCTGAAAATGCTCAGCCTTGTTGAGCACCGCGGAGACGGAAAACTCGCACTGCATGGTCTTTCCTTTACCGTCGGCGTCCTCATTTCCATGACGTTGTTAGCCGGCGCCTTGATCGCCGTAAAAGCGGCCGGAGCTTCCGTCGGCTGGGGCTTCCAGCTGCAGTCGCCTTGGTTCGTAGCCTTGCTGGCGCTTCTTTTTGTCACGATCACCTTGAACTTGGCCGGCGCCTTTGAATTTTCCGGCGTAAGAATTTCTTCTACAGGTCAGACTTCCGGTGCCTCCCTGGGCGGCAGTTTTGCAACCGGCATCTTGGCCGTCGTCGTTGCCTCCCCGTGCACGGCCCCGTTCATGGGAGCTGCCTTAGGCTACGCGCTCTCTTCCTCTGCACTGGAGTCTTTTGTTGTCTTCCTCTGCCTTGGGCTGGGCATGAGCCTTCCCTGGCTCCTGCTGGCGCTGTTCCCGTGCCTTACTGCCTGGCTGCCCCGCCCGGGACGCTGGATGAGCATATTCAGAACGGTTATGGCCGTTCCGATGGCGCTCACTGTGCTTTGGCTCTTCTGGGTTCTTTGGCAGCAGGTGTCGATCTCAGCACTCGGAGTCTATCTCTTAGCCGCCGCACTTTTAGCTATAGCTTTAGTTTTGTACGGGCGCCTGCAGTTCGGTAAAGCAACATCAAAAGGCCTCATGGCTTTTGCCTTTATCCTCGGCGCCGGTGCATATGCAGTCGCCGCTTCTCCGCTACTTGAGCGCGCCCCTGCTGAAGTGAGCGCGGCCGATGCCTGGTCTCCTGCGGCTTTACAAGCTGCGCTCGATGAGGGACGCCCTGTCTTTGTCGACTTCACCGCCTCTTGGTGCGTCACCTGCCAGGCCAACAAGCTGGCCGTACTTGATCGAGAAAACGTGCAGAGGGCCTTTAAGGAGCACAACGTCAAGTTCCTCATCGCCGACTGGACGAATCGAAACGCCGAAATTTCTAAAACTTTGGAATCCTTCGGCAGAACCGGCGTCCCGCTTTATCTCCTTTACGCCCCGGACGGCACTGCAAAAATCCTCCCCGAGCTGCTCACACAGGACATCGTGGTCGACGCACTCAAAGCGCTTCCGAAAGGCGCGCCAAAGTAGGCATGAATCCTCACCATATTGAGTAAGAATCAAAGAGTTAAGGTCAATACTAAGGGTTTTTACGGAGTATAGTTTCTCTAACTTTTGAATTGGAGAAATAACATGATTCTTAGAAAATTAACCCTTGCTCTCAGTGCGGTCGCACTGAGCTTTTCTGTAACCACATTCGCTCAGCAAGCTGCACCTCAGCCCGAACAACAGACTCCGACCAATCCTGCCGGTGAAGTCATCGGCAAGTTAGCAACCATGGGCCATATGCAGTTCGGTGACTTCCCCGTCACACAGACCGAACTCGACAGAGCTTCTGAATTCGTTCAGGCTCGTGCCGCTCAGACCGGCAAGACTATTACTCGTGACCAGTCTCTCGTTGCTTTAGGCTACATCGCCGGCCAGCTCGGCGTTTTCATGCAGCTCCAGGGCAACGGCCAACAGCAGGCTCCCGATGATGACTTAGGCCCGACACCGCAGGCTGTTCCTGCTCCTCAGCCGGCTCCCCAGGCAGCTCCTGCCGCTCCTCAGCCCGCACCTCAGGCCAACAACCAGCTTCCTCCGGGAGCAGTTCAGGCTCAGCCGATCGAAATCATTCCTAACGGCATGATGATGGGCAACGGTCAAATGATGGGGAATGCCCCGATGATGATTTACGCTCCTGAAGTCGGCGCTACCGGCCAGGCTCCTGCTGCAGCTCCTGCACAGGCCCAAGCTCCTGCCCAGGCACCTGCCCAGGCACCTGCTCAGGCTCCAGCTCCCCAGTCTGCACAGCAGTAATTCATATCGGGCTTCCTGAAAGCCTATAGTGATAAGCCTCCGTTCGCCGCGGAGGCTTTATTTTTGGGAAAAGAAAATATGTCAGATATGGAAATGGATCCGCTGGCCAACCGCTCGTCTTCAGGCTTGGATTACAGCACTCTTCTGGAAAAACTCCTGCAGCAAAACGGCTACACCTCCGATAACAGCAAGCACGGCTTAAAGAGTGCGCTTAAAGACTATGAAGCAGTGTTTCACAGCGGTGCACCTAAGTGGCTCGACCTCGTCTGGCCCTCGATCGGCGTAAGCCTCCTTCATCTTGCTTTATCGTTTAAACAGCCCCTGCCGGAAAATGTCGATCTTCCGCAGGAAGCATTAAAAAACGGCCTTCGCTAAGTTAGTTCGCGAAGGCCGCAAGAGGTAAAGAATTCTGTTTCTTACTTATTTTTTCCAGCCGTAGAAATCTGTAAGGACGTCCCAAGCCAATTTCTGAAGGAACTTGGCATCTTCAGGCTTCAGCGGTTTTTCGCATTCGCCTAAGTAAGTCATGCCTTCGGGACTCTTCTGGAAAAGAAGCCCGTAAAGCATTGCTCCGTACAGATAAGAGCCTGCTGCTGTCGGATGGCTTTTATCCTTCTGATGCATCAGAAGATCCGGGCGCTGCTTCAGGCTTTCTGCAAAGGCCAAGCCGACCGGCAAAACAATCGCATCATTTTCATTGGCAGCCGTAATAATGGCGTCTGCCAGTTTCTTCGTATCTTCAGGCTTGTTTTGACGAGCCCAAGTATCAACAACAATCGGTTCGGCACCCTTTGCCTTGATGGTGGCAACGTGCTGATTCAAAAACTTCTTGAATGTCGGAATGCTCTTTTCTGCAATCGGTTCCGTCGACATACCCTGCAGAATGACAACATCAAACATCGGATTGATCAGATTGCCCTTCTCATCTTTCTTGGCATAAGGATCCATTTCATGCGGACCCATGTACTGTTCGACATCATGATAGGAGAGACGGCCGGAGCTGATCGTAATGATGCGGGCTTTCCAATCCTGTTTGTTTTCTCGTGTCAAGCCTCTCAAATAGCTGTGAACACCGCAGTTATAGAAGCTGTAAGAGTTGCCGACGATCAGGCCGGTTTTCGGTGAATGATTTTTGATATCGGTCACTTTCGGAGCAACCGAAGTTTCCAAAGCAAAGGCAGAAGAACACAACAGCGCTGCTGTTAAAGCGGGGATGAGGATTTTTTTCATTTGATTCTCCGACGGGCCCGCAAGGGGCCCGTATGTTCATGAGAGTTAGCCTAAGAAGACAACGTTGGCGATGAGGACGGTGATCATACCGGCGATCATCGGAATCCAAGTACGGCGGACGATAGCCATCGGAGAGACACCGGCTGCACCGGCAACCGCGATGATGACACCGGCGACAGGAGACATAGCGCGGAGCATGCCGGAAGCAAACTGCATCGGAGTAACGAAGGCGGCTGCAGTACCACCGAGACCGTTGGCAACTTCAGGAGCCAGAGCTGCGAAGCTGGAGAAGGCACCGACACCGGAGCCGGTCAGGAAGGTAACGATACCGACAACACCTGTAAGAACAGCGGTCATACCGTTGAGGCCTAAGCCCATGCCCTGAGCGTGTGTAATCAGTGCGGAGATCAAACCTGTAACTTTCAGGCCGGTGGCAAAGAATTCAGCGCAGATAATCAGAGCAACGATGGAGGAGAACATACCGCCCATGGCTTTGAAGATGAAAGCACCGTCGGCAAGAACCGGCTTAAAGTCACGACGTCTGATGAGTTCAACGATGATTGTGAAGACCCAAACGAGAAGCAGAGCGCTAATGGTGTTGAGCTTGACGGCAGAGTAGACGAGCTTACTGAAGACGATCATTAAAGCGATCGGCAGGACCGGGAGAATGGCGTACCAGCCAGGAACATTGCGAAGGTCGTCTTTCTTAGTCAGAATGGCGTCCGAATAAACGTCGTCGTTCTTCTTGTCATAGTACTTCTGAACGAAGTAGTGGCAGATTGCGACAACGATCAATGTCGGAATGGCAACCGGCAGCTGGCACTGAACGAAGTAGATAATCGGTTCTAAGCCGGCTGTCTGAGCGGCAAGGTTAGCAGTACCGGAGGCCGGCCCTAACGTCATACCGGCAGATGTACCAATAACAGCGGCAGAAGCAGCGGCGGAACATCCGACAGCGCGAAGAATCGGGAAGAGAGCAACCAACAGCAGCATAGCCAAACCTGCGGCACTCGGGATCACAGTAACCAGAGCCTGACCGATGAGGTAACCCATTACCAGAACGAGATACGGAGAGGACAAAGCGTCCAGAGGTTTAACGCAGACACGAACAAGAGCGTGTGCAGCGCCGATTCTGTCCATATAGGCAGCGTAACCGCCGGCGACCATAATCAGAAGACCGATGCCGGAAGTCTGTTTAGTTGCGATAGAGCGAAGCAGTTCAAAAATATCAAACCATACGAAGCCGGAAGGTTTAACGCCTTTCGGCAGGAAGCCGTGAACACCGCAGATCACGGCAAAGCTGATCATGGCCAAGCCGGCAAACAGCAGGACCATCGAAGTAGACAATCTTTTAATGATCGCCCAGCCCGCCAGGATAGTGACGACCAGGGCAAACCAAGGCAGAAGTACTGTCATGATTATTCTCCTAAGGTTTCAAATTCTTTATTTAATTTATCGAGGGAAGATTGGATAAAGGCTTTCTTGTCGGCCACCCATTGTTCGTTGAGATGGTTTTCGGCGGTCTGCTCTTTGAGCATGCGTTCGAGCTCGGCGGGCTGAGGTCCGCCTAAAGTCTTACGGTTGTGAACGATGGAAACCGGATTTAAGGCTTCTCGGAATTCTTCTTCACTCATCGGGAATTTCGGATCGCCTTCCGGGAATTCTTTTTCGATGACTTCCTTGTAAATTTCCTGCATCTTGGCGTACGGGAAGTCGAGCGGAAGAATGTTGTTGGCGCGAGCATAGGAAACAATGTGGCTGGCTGCGTGGTGGCCGATACGGAACGGGACGCCGTATTCCTTCATCAGACGGTCGGCAACTTCCTGGCTGGCCGTCCAGTCGCTGTTAAGTTCTTCTAATGCACGATCTTTGTTGATCACGAGTGCTTTGAGAACTCGGTTAAACATGGTAAGAACTTTAACCGCATGAAGAGCCAAAGCACCATTGAGTGTCTGATTCTTCGGGTCAATCATGCCGCTCTGGAGATTGTGAGCGCGGAAGAACTCGGCCTGAGCTTCGCCGATCACGGAAGAAGATTCCGTTCTGCAGTTATTCACTAAGCCGGGATTGCGTTTCTGCGGCATTGCGGAAGAAACGTAGGTGTTGTCGCCGCCTTCCTGCAGAAGAATCCAGGGACGAGCCTGAGCGTACTGAACCATCAGGTCTTCCAAGAACACATTGATATGCAGACAAATGCCGGTGAGAATTGAAGCGAACTCGACGGGCAGATCGCTCTGACCGATCTGTGTGGCGTCGTAAGCGTTTTCTGCGACAGCTTCAAAGCCTAAACGTTTGCACATGGCTTCGCGGTCCAGCGGCCAGCAGGTACCGTTCAGGACGGTGCTTCCCATCGGGCAGCGGTCAAGACGGACGTAGAACTGACGAAGCTTCTGCGCATCGCGGCTGAAGCCGGCTAAGAATGCAAGAAGGTAATGCGCCAAGCTGTTGGGCTGAGCAGCAACACCGTTGGTGTAGTTGGGGACAACCGTTTCACGGTTTTTGTCCGCCAGGTCGGTCATGGTTTCCAGCACGGCATTCAATGCGTCACCGACTTCGAGAACATGGTCGCGAAGAATGGCAGAACGATAAGTTGCGTGCATATCCTGGCTGGAACGGCCGGCGTGCATCAGCGTGATCACGGGATCTGCTTTTTTGAGCATTAACGGTTCAAACGTGATGTAGGTCTTAGCTCTCTTGGTCGGATCAGCGTCTCCGTCGGCTAAAACTTCACGAAGTGCCTTGGCCGCTTCTTCGGCGATCGGCATCGGCAAAAGACCTTGACGAGAGTTGATCACGAGCGTGGCTTTATTGATTTCGCCCAACCAGAAGAACTCGTCTCTGGCTGTCATCTGTTTTTCTCCTATGTTTTGAGGTTGTTTTTTATTATTTTGATGAGCCGGCCTCAAAACTGACAGGCGAAATCGGAAACGCTACTTTGCGTTTTACGCAAAGTACTTGCGTATTTGTCGCTTTTGTTAGAAAGTATGTACAGATCCTCGATTCCCTTTTTTCGCATCATGTCAAAACTAGACGACCTCAGTGCCTGGCGCCTTTTTTGCAGCTTGTGCAATACCCGAAACTTCTCTGATACCGCCGGAGAGTTTGATGTAGAAGTCTCAACCGTCTCTCGCGCGCTGACCTCCTTAGAAAATGCTTTGGGGCAGACGCTCATACTCCGTGTGACAAGACCCCTGCAGCTCACGGAGTCCGGCATGGCAGGAAAAATTCGCCTCTCTTTGGCGCCCGGCTCCGTTGCGGTCTACATCCCGATGCTAATGGAATTCAACTCTCAGTACCCTGAGATCGTCTTTGACATTGTCGGCGGCGGAAACGTCCAGGACATCCTTCAGTACAAGGCCGACATCTCAGTAGCTAGCTTTAAATCCAAGGATCCGCGGATTGTGTCTTACTCAAGAGGACGCAACGTCTATGTGCCCGTAGCTTCGCGCCGCTACATCGAAGAGCATGGAATGCCTCTGCATCCCAAGGATTTAGCCGCACACACAGTTTTGGTTTATGACGGTTCAGTGCGTTCCGCCACGCGTTACTTAGAAAACGGTGATAAACGCGAAGAAGTGAAATGGAAACAAGTACTCAGAGTTTCCAACATTCTAGCGATTAAAAAGTCTGTCATTGACGGGCTGGGCATCTCGGTGGATTTGCCGCTTTTTCACTGCGCACAGGAAATTGCCTCGGGCATTCTGGTCCCGATTCTTCCCGGCTGGGTCCATCCGCCGGTGGAGTGCTTTGTGTGCACTTCAAAAACAAATTGGCGCATCCGCCGCCACCGCGTATTTCTGCAGTGGTTCCAAACGCGCCTGGTTCAATTTTTCAAAAGCAAAGAAGACATGGTGGCGCCTTTCTGGGACATCCCGCAACGCACCATCGTCAACGAAATTTAGAGTCCTCGGGCTGCATTGATCGCATCGCGAGTCTGCATCGCGACCGCTCTGGCTTTTTCTTTGAAGTCTTCGCCGGAGGATGCATAAAGAATAGCTCGGCTGGAATTGATCACCATGCCGGTCTTCTGCGCGTTCATACCGCTCTGCACACAGGCATTGATGTCTCCGCCCTGAGCTCCGATGCCGGGAACGAGGAAGTTTAATTCCGGCGTTAAGGCACGAACACTCGCGAGTTCTTTCGGATAAGTGCCTCCGATCACAAGGCCGAGCTGACCGGTGGTATTCCACTGCTCTACTTTTTTCGCAACTGCGTGATAAAGCGGCTGGCCTCCGCAGTCGAGCATCTGGAAGTCGTCGCCGCCTTTGTTGCTGGTGCGGCAAAGGATGAAGGCACCTTTGTCCGGATACTCAAGGTAAGGCTCGACGGAATCAAAGCCCATGTAAGGAGAAAGCGTGACGCAGTCAGCTCCGAAACGTTCGAAGGCCTCCTTAGCATAATGCTTGGCAGTGGAGCCGATGTCGCCGCGCTTAGCATCAAGAATCACGGGAACTTCCGGATATTCGCCGTGAATGCGGGCAATCAGTTCTTTGAGCTGATCTTCCGCGCCGGAAGAAGCAAAGTAAGCAATCTGCGGTTTAAAGGCACAGACCAAATCTCCGGTCGATTTAACGATGTCCCAGCAGAAGTCCAGGATGGCATGCTTGTTGCTTTCAAACTGCTTCGGGAAACGTTTGGGATCGGGGTCTAAGCCGACGCAAAGTAATGACTGATTGACATCCCAGCAGTGCTGAAGCATATCGGTGAATTTCATAGCTTTCCTCCAAACGTTCGAATTGTGTTTGAGCACGGATTTTAGCAATCCGGCTGCTGAAAATAATGAAAACGTCCGTCGCTTGTTTAGCAGGCGGACGTTTTTCAATAACTCACACGAACTTAGAAGTGTTCCTACACCAGCGGAGTTCCGGTACCTTCCGTCTTAGCAGGTCTCTTGAGAAACAGATAGAGTACGAGCGGTAAGCAGATAAAGCCGGACATTCCGATGATGAACTTATAAGAGAAGTACGCAGTCATTGCGCCGCCGACAATCGGTCCCATCACGGCACCCAACTGCTGGGCTAGATAAGACAGTCCAAAGACACGTCCTTTGTCGTTGGCATTCGTGGAAACTGTCAGCACCGCGTTAATGGCCGGGAAAATGCCGGCAAAGGCTAAGCCGCCGACAAAGCGCCAAATCGTAAACCACTCAAGCGAGTTCGGAAACACCTGCACAATCCCGAACAGTCCGGCGCCGAGCAAAGACAAATAAAGTACGGGTCGATAGCCCCAGTTCTGACCTAAAATGCCCCAGCCCGGAGAGGCTAAGACGCCCGAAATACCCGTCACTGAAAACACAATGCCGGAAATCAAGACGATTCGCTCCATCGAACCCTGCAGCTCGGCCACGTAAAGCGGCATGATCGGCTGCTGCATTAAAATGGTCAGCTGCACCACGCCGGCGCAAATCAGCATGCGCTTAACTGCCGGAATCTTGCATAAAGAGAAGTCCCAAATCTTGACGGGTTTGGCATTCGGATCGGGCTTCCTCGGTTCCTCTTTAACAAAAAAGAGCAAAGCTAACGTGATCAGGAACAAAGCGGCGGCCGCGATAAAGAACGCCATACGCATACCGAATTGATCCGCCAGCAGGCCACCGAACAACGGCCCGAGCACGCCGCCCGCTGTCATACCGCCCTGCATAACGCCCAAGCAGAAACCGAGTTTGAGTTTCGGAGATTCTACAGAGATGATCGCAAGCAGCGCAGGCCACAGACCCGCGGATAAGCCTTGAATAAATCGAACGCCGAGCAGCTCCCAAGGATTCGTGACCAAGCCGCCTAAGAAGTAAGTGATCGCCAAGCAAAATCCGGCGCGCAGCGCCATAAGCTTGCGGCTCTTTTTATCAGCAAGCGCGCCCCAGATCGGTGCCATGATGCCGCTGACAAGGAATGTGATAGCGAAAATCGCACCCGACCACATATCCACGTCGGCTTTCACGACACCCAAATCCTGAATGAGATACATGGGCAGGAAGGGAATGAGCATCGTATAGCTCATGGACATTAAAACGGCGCATGTGGTCAGAAGACCGAGTATGAACTTCCATCGCATATCTACACTTCCTGTCCTTCTTATTCGTCTTCCTTTCGATTGTATGCCAAATATCTTTCATCAGAGAATGCGGTTAACCGCTAAAAAGCAGCCCCGTACGCCTCAATCTGCTTCCTCGAAACAATGACTTTCGCTTCTCGCGCATACGAAAAAACACCCGTCGGTGCGAGACCTCCGGGTGTTTAATTAACTTAACTCAGCGGATGATTACATCATGCCGGGCATTCCGCCCATTCCGCCGCCCATGCCCATCGGGGGCATTGCAGGTTTGTCTTCAGGCATGTCGGCAATCATGCATTCTGTTGTCAGGATCAAGCTGGCAACGGAGGCTGCATTCTGCAGAGCGGTGCGGGTAACCTTAGTCGGATCCAGAACACCCATCTCGATCATGTCGCCGTATTCACCGGTCTGAGCGTTGAAGCCGAAGTTGCCCTTACCGTTTGCGACACGGTCAACAACCACGCTGGGTTCGTCACCGGCGTTGCGGACGATCTGACGCATCGGTTCTTCCATAGCGCGGAGAACGATCTTGATACCGGCGTCCTGTTCGGGGTTGTCGCCCTTGATTTCCTTGATGGCCTGTTTTGCACGGATTAGAGCAACGCCGCCGCCGGCAACAACGCCTTCTTCAACAGCAGCACGTGTGGCATGCAGAGCATCTTCAACACGGGCTTTCTTTTCTTTCATTTCAACTTCAGTAGCAGCACCGACCTTGATCAGAGCAACACCGCCTGCCAGTTTGGCAACGCGTTCCTGAAGTTTTTCACGATCGTAGTCGCTGGAAGTTTCTTCCATCTGAGCACGGATCTGTTTAACACGAGCTTCGATCTGGTCTTCCTTGCCGGCGCCGTCAATGATCGTGGTGCTTTCCTTGTTGACTTCAACCTTCTTAGCAGAACCGAGTTCGGCAAGTGTGGCCTTTTCAAGGGTCAGACCGACGTCGCTGGAGATAACGGTACCGCCCGTCAGGATAGCGATATCTTCGAGCATGGCCTTACGGCGATCGCCGAAGCCCGGAGCCTTAACGGCAACAGTCTTCAGAACACCGCGGATGCTGTTGACAACCAATGTGGCCAGAGCTTCGCCTTCGATGTCTTCTGCAATGATGAGCAGAGGACGGCCGGACTTAGCAACCTGTTCAAGGATCGGGAGAAGATCGCGAATGTTGCTGATCTTTTTTTCAACCAAGAGGAGGTAGGGGTTCTCAAGGAGAGCTACCTGCTTGTCAGGGTTGTTGATGAAGTACGGAGAGAGGTAGCCGCGGTCAAACTGCATACCTTCAACAACTTCGAGTTCGTTGTGCAGGCTCTTGCCGTCTTCAACGGTGATAACGCCTTCCTTGCCGACTTTTTCCATGGCTTCGGCAATGATGTCGCCAATTTCATGATCGGAGTTAGCAGAAATAGCGCCAACCTGAGCAACTTCCTTGCTGGTAGTTGTCGGCTTGCTGAGGGAGTGGAGCTGTTCGATGGCAGCGGCAACAGCTTTGTCGATACCGCGCTTCAGATCCATCGGGCTCATACCGGCGGCAACATACTTCATGCCTTCGTCAACGATAGCCTGAGCCAAAACGGTAGCTGTCGTTGTACCGTCACCGGCGTTGTCGCTGGTCTTGGAAGCAACTTCTTTAACCATCTGAGCGCCCATGTTTTCAAACTTGTCTTTCAGTTCAACTTCTTTTGCAACAGAAACACCGTCTTTGGTGATTGTCGGACCGCCGAAAGCGCGTTCGAGAACAACGTTGCGGCCTTTCGGTCCGAGAGTTACCTTAACGGCATCGGCAAGAACGTTAACGCCGTTGACCATACGGGAACGAGCGTCATTGCCGAACAAAACCTGTTTTGCTGTCATTTACTTAATCTCCTATTTCTAAATTCTGTACTAGGCCGTCTTATTCGAGGACACCCATAATGTCTTCTTCACGCATTACGAGGTATTCGTCCCCGTCGACCTTAACGTTCTGGCCGGAATACTTGCCGAACAGAATGCGGTCGCCTACCTTAACATCCATAGGGATGAGCTTGCCTGCTTCGTCACGCTTGCCTGGACCGACAGCGAGGACAACACCCTGATCAGGTTTTTCACCGGCTGCTTCAGGGATATAAATACCGCTGGCTGTACGTGTTTCGGCGTCAACGCGTTTAACAATAACGCGGTCGTGCAAAGGACGAATCTTCATCTTTAAAACTCCTATTTGTGTTTATCAAAGCGCTAGGCTTTACCAATATTTCCTTATATGAGGCTATGCAGTCTTTTTTCAAGGCCGTTCTCAGATAGGTGTTTATACTAACAAACTCTGTAAACAAATGTGTTTCAAATGCGACGTTTTGTTAACAACATGTAATGTCGCGTAAAAATGGCACTTTTGCTCGAGTGTGTTTTGTGAGGATTGAAGTGGTTAAATTTAGCGTCGTCGCCCTGTCTTTTTTCATTTTTTTCTCCCCTGCCGGTCAGGCAGCCTCCAAAAAATCAGCACCCTCCCTTCCGGCGCCGATCCAAAAAGCGCTTAACTCCTGCAAAGTTCCTAAAGGCGATTTTTCGCTGTCTGTCATTCCGCTCTCCGACAAAGGCACTATGCTAAAGTTCAACAGCACTGCGCCTCGCGTACCGGCCTCGAGCGCCAAAGTCATTACTTCAGCCGCGGCGCTGCAGCTTTTGGGACCGGCCAAGGTTTGGACGACGCGTTTTATCTCAGCAGAAGAGCCGGATAGAAACGGCGTGCTCAGCGGAGATCTCTATTTAGTCGGGCACGGTGCGCCTTCCATGACCATTGAGCGCTTTTGGCTTTTGGTCGACAACCTTCGTGCTCGCGGTGTGAAAGAAATCAAGGGAAACATCATTGCGGATCGTTCTCACTTCGATGTAGCACCGCATGATCCCTTCGCTTTTGACGGAGAAGGCAACCGTCCCTACAACTTGGGACCGGATGCTCTGATGGTGAACTCCCGCTCTTTCTTCATCAAAATCCGCCCTGATAAAGAGGCCGGCGTCGCCTACCTTTATCCCGAACCCAGAATCGCAGGCGTGAAGCTCCCTGAAAGCATTCCTCTTAGCAAAGAAGGCTGCGGTGCATGGAGAAAACAAATCAATCCTGATTTCTCCAACCCGCTTAAACCTGCGTTCAAAGGAAAGTTCCCGCTGAAATGCGGTCCGAAGGACTACTTCTACACCAGCCTCTCCGCCGACCAGTATCTTCAGGTCGTCTTTGCCGATATGTGGAAAAAAGCCGGAGGCACCTGGAAGGGCAAAGTTGTTCAGGGCAAACTCCCTGAAGACTCTGACGACTACAAAGTGCTTGCTTCTTCCTACTCCGAGCCTTTGACAAAACTTGTCTACAACATGAATAAGTACAGCGACAACATCATCGCTCGTCAGCTCTTCCTCGCTTTAGCTAACACTCAGAAAGACGAACCCAAAAACTTAGAAGGAGCCCGTGCCGCCGTCTATGAATGGGCCGCCTCATTAAAGATTCCCGCCTCCTCACTCAAAATTGACAACGGCAGCGGACTTTCTCGCACCACCGCAGTCTCCACAGACGCCTTCGTGACAGTTCTGAAACACATGTGGAACTCCCCGCAAATGCCGGAATTCGTCTCTTCGCTTCCCATCTCCGGCGTTGACGGGACCATGAGAAAAAGACACGTCGCTCAAGGCAATGCCCACATCAAAACGGGCTATATCCAGAACGTCCGTTCGATCGCAGGGTATGTCCAGACGAAAAGCGGTGAACGTTATGCCGTCGCGGCCATTGTCAACGGTCCTTCCGCGATCAATTCCATACCCGTTATGGACGCCGTAATCTGCTGGGTTTACGGCAGATGATAGACTTTTCAGACATATAGATATCCTTAAAGGGAGGTAATTTCAGTATGGAAAACAAAATTGAAGCCGTAGTTCGTGAAAATGTTGACACTGCCCTCGAACAGGCTGACGAATTCCTGAAGCAGGCCTCCGCCGCTACCGGCGAAGAAGCTAAAGAGCTCCAGGCAAAAGCTAAAGAATGCCTGGCTCGTGCAAGCAGAAACATGAAGAGCTTCTATGACAAGACTTCTGAAGAAGGCAGAGAAATTGCCGGTGAAGTTAACGACTGCGTCCGCTCCAATCCTTGGCGCGCTGTCGGTATCGCAGCTGTCGGCGGCCTCCTGCTCGGTCTCCTGGTTGCTCGCAAGTAATTCTTCCCGAGGCTTTCGGAGATAGATATGTCAGATAGAAATAACGCCGATCCCGGACTCTTCACCATCCTTAATCAGGTGGTTGACGGTTTGGCGACGCGTCTTCAAATTGCTTCTATCGAGCTCTCCGTCGCCAAAAACAACGCGGCAAAGACAGCTGTTTACACTGTCCTTGCCGCCCTTTTCGGCCTCTTTGCGCTCGTTTTTATATCGGTCGCACTTCTTGTTATTTTCTGGGAAGATCACCGCGTTTTCGTCTCCTGCTGTATCGCCGGCGCCTATCTGCTCCTGTTCCTTTTCTTCTTAGGCAAAGTCCGCAACCTTGCAGCCAACATGCCTTATGCGTTTGAGGAATCTCGTCAGATTTTGGCAGCCGACGTCGCCGCTTTCCGCGCATCCTGCAATAAGAAAGCAGGTGTCGCCAACCAGCACCCGGTCGATCCTACCAAAGAGGAGAACAACAATGCAGGCAAATGAAGACGTTGCTCGCAAGCTTGCACAACTGACCGTCAAGGCAGGTGAACAAAGAGCTCAGATTCAAGACGAGCTGACCTATATGCGCAATAAACCCGCATCCGCTGTCAAAAACATCGGAGTCGACGCGGTTAAAACCATGCAGGCCTTAGGTTTAACTAATCCGAAAGTTGCCATTCCTTTGGCTCGCACGGTGTTCATTCCTGCCGCGGTGGCAATTGCAAGATTAGTTCTTAAAAACGGCAGCCCCAGACGCTACCTCGGCGCGGCGCTGATCGCCGCAAGCTCATTCGGTATCTTCAAAGGTATTGAATATGATGAGAAGCACCCGATTGTGAGAAAGGATTCCACAAACTCTTCGCCTAAGTAACCTTCTCACCGCATACGAAAAGACCGCCGAAACAGCGGTCTTTTGCTTTATGTGCTTTCGATCGGGCCGGCTCATGGTCGGCCCGAGAATACTTAGCCTTCTTTTTTCTTATCATCGTCCGCAGACGGCAGCTTGGTAATGAGAATACGATCCAGGCGGCGTCCGTCCATGACCATCACTCGGAATTCCCAGCCGTCCCATTTGACTCGGTCTCCGGTACGGGGCAGGCGCTCCAGAAGGAAGATCACCATGCCGGCAACGGTCGTGTAGCGGTCCTTGTCTTCATCCGGTACCTCATCGATATCCAGCAAGTCTTTGAGTTCAGGAATCGGCAGCAAGCCGTCGACTTCGTAGCAGTTTTCGCCCTTCTGAATAATCTGAGCATCTTCAGGCGCATCCGGCTTAAATTCGCCGGCGATGGCTTCCAGCACGTCGTGCGGCGTTACCAAACCTAAGATTGCACCGTATTCGTCGACGACCATCGCCAGTGCCGCATCGCTCTTTCTAAAGGTTTCTAAGAGTTCCATACCGGAAATGGATTCAGGAACATAAAGAACCGGTTCGTAGTTCACCTTAAAGTTGGGTTTACCGTCATTGACCATCTGCTTTAAAAGCAGACGTGTCGTGACCACACCGCGAATGTCATCCAGGCCGCCGTAGCAAACCGGCAGACGAGAATGCTGGGAGTTGAGGACTTTCTCCATATTGACTTCGCGCGTATCTTCTAAGTCCAGATACTGGACCTCGGAGCGCGGAACCATCAGAGAGGCAACGGCACGGTCATCCAAACGGAAAACGTTTTTGACCATCGTGTGTTCCTGAGCGTCGATGACGCCGGCTTCACCGCCTTCATCAATCACAGAGTGGATTTCTTCTTCCGTAATCTTCTGGTTGTCCTGCTTAATGCCGAGCACTTTGATCAGCATCTCGGTAGAGAAAGAAAGCAGTTTCACGAAAGGCATAGCCAAAATAGCCAGCCAGTGAATCGGTTTGGCAACCATACGGGAAATCGTATCCGCGCCCATCTGACCGATACGTTTCGGAACCAGTTCACCGATCACGATAGAGAAGTACGTGATCAAAATAACGACTACAGCCATCGAGGCACCGCGTGCCGTGGCAGCCGGAATGTGAATGGTATCGACGAGGAAATTAGAAAGCGGATCAACCAATGCAGACTCACCGACAATACCGGAAAGAATACCGATGGAAGTAATGCCGACCTGAATCGTAGAAAGCGCTCTCGTCGGATTCTCAGAAAGAGATAAAGCAAGTTCCGCACCGCTTGCGCCCTGATCCGCCAGCATCTGCAGCTTGCTGCGGCGAGCGGTCACGATGGAAATCTCGCTCATGGCAAAGAAACCATTGAGGAGAATCAGCAGAATTAAACAGAGAATATCAAGCCAGATACTCATGATGGCTGCCTTTCGTCGAGCATTTCAACTAAACCTTGGATAGCAACGGCAACAGTCTGCTCGCGTACGCTCTGACGGTCGCCTTTGAATTCATAACGGCCGACTTCAGCCATTTCGTCTTTGCGCTTCCAGCCGATAAAGACGGTTCCAACCGGTCTTCCGGGCATTGCGCCGTCCGGGCCGGCGATACCGCTGACCGCAACAGCCATCGTTGCGTTGGAGTGACGAATTGCACCTTCAAGCATCTGCGATACCGTCTGAGTGCTCACTGCCGAGAAGCGATCAAGAATAGACTGCGGAACATCCAGCATTTCATGCTTGGCTTGATTGGTATAAGTTACAAAACCTCTTTCAAACCACTCGCTGGCGCCCGGGATAGACGTCAGAGCGGCGCTGATCATGCCGCCGGTGAGAGACTCGGCGGTAACCACGATCTGTCCTGTGCCGACAATGCGGCGGCTGAGTTCTTTGACTTTATCTTCTATTTCTTTATTCATCGCAAAATCCACATAGGTGAAGCGGCTCCGTAGAACCCTGCCACCCAGGCCATCGAATTAATAACCAGGATGGCGTAAACAGCCGCAAATATATCGTCAAGCATGACAGTAAAGCCGTTCTGACGGCCCCTATCCAGCACCGATGCGGGCGGAAGCTTAACGATGTCAAAAAAACGAAAAGCGATCACGGAGGAGAGCTGCCACCAGAAACCCAAAGGCGTCAGAAGCAGAATCACCCATACCGCGACAACTTCATCGACCACGATGGAACCGTGATCGACTTTATTTAAATAAGCCGTACTTTTGCCCACCGAGACGCACCCGAGGACAAATAAAACCAATGCTAGAGCCCAGATGAAGGAACGTCCGAGCCACATGTCTAAAAGCCAAAACACGCCCCAAGCCGCAAAAGAACCCCAGGTCCCCGGCGCCGGCGTAATGCAGCCGGATCCGAAAAATGTTGAGATCCACAGCCAAGGATGCTTAAGCACCGTCTGAAACGAAGGCGGCGTCGTTTTATATGACTTCATGAGCCAACTTCTCCGAAATGATTAAAGGAGGCAGCGCAATTGACATCCGAGCCCTTTTCATCAATAACCTGAAGAGGCTCTCCCGCAGAGAGCACTTCTCCGATACGAGACACGCGCGTGTCAGCCCGTTCGGCGATCCGCAGAATTTCGTCCCGACGGTCGGCAGGTGCGGTAAACAGCAGTTCGTAGTCATCTCCGCCCGACAATACGCAGCGCTGCTGAACGGCTTCAGGAAGCTGCTTCATCGCGTCAGACTCCGGAAAAGCCGGCCAAAACAGCCGCGCGGACACGCCGGAGCGCTCCAAAATATGCTTCAGATCTCCGATAAGTCCGTCGGAAATATCGCAGCAGGCCGTCGCCGTATTCAGCAGTCCGCGTCCGAGCGCAACACGCGGCTCGGGCAGATCCATGCGGGAACGGAAATATCCGAGGAGCGGTTCGGCAAACGTCCAGTATCCGAAAATCTGACCCAGCGCCGCAAACGCGTCTCCCGGCGTTCCGGAAACCCAGATGTCCTCACCGACTCGGGCACCGGCCCTCGTCAGTCCTTTGCCGGCAGGCAGCTCGCCCATGGCGGTAATAGAGATTGCGGTGTAGGGAGATTGTCCGGGCTTGGCAAAAGACTTAACCGTGTCTCCGCCTCGAAGCGGACAGTTAAAGCGCCGAGCTTCTTCCAGAAGACCTCTGGAAAAACCTTCCAGCCAGTTCTCGTCAATGCGGGGCAGAGATATAGAAAGGAAAAACGCTTTCGGCTCGGAGCCGGCAGCAGCGAGATCGGATAAGTTAACGGCAAGCGCTTTTCGGCCTACCGTGTAAGGAGAAGCATTTTCTAAAAAATGCGATCCGAGCGCCATCATATCGGCCGTCACGGCCAAACGCATCGGTCCGACATCAAGAAACGCACAGTCGTCCCCTGCGCCTTGTGAAGGCCACGCAGACGGATAAAAAGAGCGATCCGTAAAAAAACGGGATATGACTCCGAATTCGTCAAGCGGATTCGGAGTCTTCGTACAGGCAGGGTGCTCAGGCATTTTTGCCTTTTACAACCTCGTAGGGACGAAGTTCGGGAACCATCTTGTCCAAAACTCCGTTGACATATTTAAAGCCGTCGGAACCGCCGAAGCTCTTAGCCAGTTCCACTGCCTCGTTGATCACGACGCGATAAGGAGTGGTCGTGTTTTTGAGTTCGTAGGTACCGATCAAAAGAATGGCTCGTTCGATCGGAGACAATGACGTCACTTCGCGGTCGATGTGAGGAGCGTAGCTGGCCTCAAGAGACGGAAACTCTTCAGTGACGCCGTGAAGCAGTTCACGGTAAAAAGCCTGGTCGGCTTTATCAAAATCTTCAGCTTCCAAAGCCGCCGCATCAATCGCTTCCGGGTCGGTATGACTCATCAGCCACTGATAAACGCCCTGAAGCGCAAATTCACGTGAACGGCGACGGGCGCTCCGGCCTCCGCGCTTCTTAGCGGGGCTCTTGGCTCCCGTATGATTACTGTCCATTATCTTCTCCGTAATTTTCCATAACGCGGCGTCCGCAGAAGCGGCGAAGATTGCCCATTTCCAAAGCGACGCGAGCGGCGTCGGCACCCTTTTCCTGGACGCGGACTTTGGCTTGTTCTTCGTTTTCAACTGTCAGAATGCAGTTGGCGACAGAAATGCCTTCGGTCATAACGAAGTCTGTTACGCCGCGGGAAGACTCATTGGCGACCAGTTCAAAGTGATAAGTTTCTCCTCTGATCACGCAGCCGATTGCAACTAAGGCGTCCAGATCCGGATAGCCTTCGTAGAGCATGACGAGTGCTCCGGGAATTTCTAAAGCGCCGGGAACCGTAGTCACCACGATGTTCTCGTCTTTAACCCCGTGAGCCTTGAGCTCTTCGTAGCAGGATGCAAACATGGCATCGCAGGCCCAGTCGTTGAAGCGGGCGGAAACAATACCGATTTTCAAATCACTGCCGTCTGCATTCGGTTTGATGAATTCAATGGACACATTCTTCTCCGTTAAATTGATAGGCGGAATTCTAACAAAACGGCCTTTCAAATCCTCCGCGAATCGCTCCGCGATGGGTTTAAAGGCCGTCAAAAATTCAATTATTTATGCTCAGTGAGCGAATACATTCTTTCGATGTAGCGGGCAACCGTATCCACTTCGACATTGACCAGATCGCGCTTCTTGGTGTACTTGAAGGAAGTGTGTTCGAAAGTATGAGGAATCAAGTTGATGCTGATGCGGGTGCCGGCAGGCGTATCTTCCACTTCATTGATCGTCAGGGAAACGCCGTTGATGGCGACCGAGCCTTTATAGGCTAAGAACTTGGCAAGCTTCATCGGGCAGCGGACCACCAAACGATAGGATTCGGCAACTTTTTCGAAAGCGTCGACTTCGCCTACACCGTCAACATGGCCGCTCACAATATGACCGTCCAGACGGTCGCCGAGACGCATGGCCTTTTCCAGGTTCACGTAGCCCCAGCCGTCTAAGCCGGCGGTTTTGCTCAGCGACTCAGCGGAAACTTCAACCTTGAATTTCTTTTCGTCGACTTCGACTACCGTCATGCAGGCGCCGTTGATGGCGATGGAGTCGCCGATCTTGACGGTGTCCAGACCGAGTTCCGGGGCTTCAACATGAATACGCAGACCGTCGCCAATCTCTTCGTTATCGCGAATACGGCCGACGGCCTGAATAATTCCTGTAAACATAAATATCCTCTCCTTATTTAGCGCACCGGACGAAGCATCAGACGCACATCCGGACCAACTTTTTGAATATCGGTGAATTCTAACGCGACACCCTCACAAAGGTCTTTAAAAGATGGTAAATCCAGAAGACGGCGTCCGTCTCCTAAAAATACCGGCGCCACATAGATCAGATATTCGTCGATCAGACCTTCCATGGCCAAAGCGCCGTTCAAACGAGCTCCGGCCTCCACATGCACGTCATTAATTTCGCGCTTCGCTAATTCCCGCATCAGGGCCCTGAGGTCGACCTTGCCGTCTTTACCGGGCAGCTCGATCACTTCAACGCCCTGACTTTCAAAGTTCTCGGCACGAACGATGTCGTAGTGTGCGCAGACCAACAAGGTCTTTCCGCCTTGGAAAATCTTCAGGTCCGGATTGAGACTCAGATTGGAATCCACAACGACCTTCAGCGGCTGACGCGTCACGCCTTCAAAACGAGCCGTCATCTGAGGATTATCCGCCAGCACCGTACCGAGCCCTGTCAGCACTGCTCCGCTGATACCGCGCCAGAAGTGTCCGTCCGCGCGGGCTTCTTCCGAAGTAATCCACTGGCTCTTGCCGTTGGCAAGCGCTGTATTGCCGTCCACGCTCATGGCCATCTTGGTGCGAACCCAAGGCATACCTTCTCTTTGACGTTTTAAGAATCCGCGGTTGATCTCTTCGGCTTCTTCGGCCTCCAGACCGCACTCGACTTTAACGCCGGCCTCTTCCAGCATCTTGAGGCCCTTGCCGGCCACCAAAGGATTAGGGTCTTTCAAAGCTGCAACCACGCGGGCAACCTTCGCATTTTTAAGCGCTAAGGCACACGGCGGTGTTCTTCCGTAGTGGGAGCACGGTTCCAGCGTCACGTAAACCGTTGCGCCCGCCACACTTTCTCCGCGGGAAGCCGCATCACGAAGGGCCATGACTTCGGCATGGGCTTCGCCGGTCTTTTGAGTAAAGCCTTCGCCGATGATGCGGCGGTCTTTAACAATCACGCAGCCGACAGCCGGATTCGGCGGGCAGTTAAAACGAGCTTTCTTGGCCAGCTCCAGCGCACGGCGCATATATGAACAATCGGAAAAACTCATTTTCCCTCCTTACCCTGATCCTCTCCGGCGTTTTCAACAAGCTTGATCATGTCGTCCAGCGTACCGCAGTTAAAGTAGACCGAACCGTAGCGGACATAGGCCACGTTGTCGAGCTTTTTCAGCTCGAGCATGACCATGTCTCCGACGCGTTTAGAGGTCACTTCCTTTTCCCCGGACACTTGAAGCTGCTTTTCAATGCGGGATATCGCAGAGTCGAGCTCGCTGGCTTTCACCGGCCGCTTGCGCAGTGCAATCTGCATCGAGCGGCGCAGTTTATCGCTGTTGTAGGCTTCCCGAACGCTGCCGTTTTTCTTGATGATGAGCGGCATCTGCAGTGCCGCTTTCTCGTAGGTTGTAAAGCGGGCGCCGCAGGTCGGACATTTTCTCCGACGGCGAATCGCCAAACCTTCTTCGCAGGTGCGGGAATCAATAACTTGAGTGTTGGGTTCTTTGCAGTAGGGACAAAGCATAGGATCGCTCCTGAATCAGCCTTACACAGTTTCCAGATAAACCGGGAATCGGGCAACGAGACTGGCAACACGCTCTTTCACGTTGGCAAGAACCTGCTCATTCTTAGGCGCATCGAGTACGTCAGCAATGAGATTGGCCACTTCAACGGCTTCGTTTTCTTTGAAGCCGCGAGTGGTCATAGCAGGCGAGCCTAAACGAATACCGCTCGTCACAAACGGTTTTTGCGGATCGTTCGGAATGGAGTTCTTGTTGACGGTAATGCCGACTTTATGAAGAACGGTTTCAGCTTCTTTACCGGTAATGTTCTTAGAACGAAGGTCCACGAGCATCACATGGCTTTCGGTGCGGCCGGAAACAATACGAAGACCGCGTTTAGTCAGAGCGTCGGCCATTGCCGCGGCATTCTTAATAACCTGCTGCTGATATTCCTTGTATTCCGGTTTTAATGCTTCACCGAAGGCCACGGCCTTGGCGGCGATCACGTGCATCAGAGGACCGCCTTGAACGCCCGGGAACACAGCCATATTGATCTGTTTTTCCAGATCCGGACGGCAGAAAATCATGCCGCCTCTCGGACCGCGAAGGGTCTTGTGCGTCGTTGTCGTCACGATATCGGCGTAAGGGAACGGGCTCGGATAAACGCCGGCAGCAATCAAACCGGCGTAGTGAGCCATATCCACCATCAAGTAGGCACCGACTTTCTTAGCAATTTCGCTGAAACGCTTGAAGTCGATATGTAAAGAATAGGCGGAAGCGCCGGCGATGATGATCTTGGGTTTGTTTTCGACGGCGAGTTTCTCAACCTGGTCGTAGTCAATTTCTTCTTTGTCGTTTAAGCCGTAGCTCACAACATTGAACCACTTGCCGGACATGTTGAGTTTCATGCCGTGAGACAAGTGACCGCCTTCGGCCAGCGACATGCCCATCACCGTGTCGCCGGGATTCAGCAAACCGAAGAAAACGGACATATTGGCCTGAGCACCGGAGTGCGGCTGAACGTTGACCGCCATTTCCACACCGACCGGTTCGCAGAAGAGTTTTAGTGCACGCTCTTTCGCAAGTGTTTCGGCTTCGTCTACGTATTCGCAGCCGCCGTAATAACGTTTGCCGGGATAGCCTTCGGCATACTTATTGGTCAGCACCGAGCCCTGTGCTGCCATAACAGCCGGAGAGGCGTAGTTCTCACTGGCAATCAGTTCAATCTGATCTTCCTGACGTTTGCCCTCTTTTTGAATGATTTCCCATACAGCCGGGTCAGATATTTCGATGGTCGAATTCTTGTCGAACATGTGCTTTTCCCATAAGTAAGCCATAAAACTGCGGGGGTTTGTCCGCAGGCGTTTATTCAAGGATTATAAGTTTGAAAGGTCGCTGAACTGACCCTTGTTCGCAAAATCAAACAGCCTAATCTGATAGATCGAATCCGTTTGTTTTCACAAATCATGACCTAATACGGCCTTGTGCTATTGACGGATTCTTTATAATCCATAGCACTAAATTTACTTATTGCAAGGAAAAATAATGGCTGAAAACAATGTTCAGGATCAGGATCAGATCAAGCTTCCCGACCCCATTATCTTCACCGATGCTGCCAGCCTCAAAGTTAAAGAACTGATTGACGAAGAGGGCAACCCGAATCTCAAACTCAGAGTTTTCGTTCAGGGCGGCGGATGCTCCGGCTTCCAGTACGGTTTCACTTTTGATGAAACCACTAACGAAGACGACGCCGTGATGGTCAGAAACGGAGTCACACTCTTGATCGACTCCATGAGCTACCAGTACCTCGTCGGTGCCGAGATCGACTACAAGGAAGACCTCGAAGGCGCGCAGTTTGTGATTAAGAACCCGAACGCGACGACAACCTGCAGCTGCGGCTCCAGCTTCTCCGTCTAAGCATCAGAGCACGACTGAATCAAGACCTCCGCAAGGAGGTCTTTTCGTTTAGGCGGGGTACAAACAGCCCAAAATTCTTGAACCTGAGGCTCCGGTGGCGCTCGGCAGATTTCCCGTCTCGCGGCGGTCAAAACGATAGGCGAGCCACGCAAAGGCTAACCCTTCCACATCCTGCGGATCTACGCCGAGATCCGCGGTTGTTGTCACCAGCAAATCGGGGTTGAGAAGCGCCAGTTCGCTGATCATCAGCGGATTCTTAGCACCTCCGCCGCAAACTCTCAGCTCCTTAATGTGCGGCGCAAAATTGCGAATCGCATCCGTGACCGTTTCAGCGGTAAACGAAACCAGTGTCCGCTGTACATCCTCCGGCTTTTCTCCGTTTAATCGGGCTTCCAGCCAAGGCAGGTTGAAGAGCTCCCGCCCGGTACTCTTCGGCGGAACTTGAGAAAAGAATTTTTCCTGTTTCAGACTTTCCAGCAGCTGCGGAATCACTTTGCCGCTGCGCGCCCACATAGCGTCCCGGTCGTACCGAACATGATTGACTTTTTCGATCCAAGCATCCATCAGTACGTTTCCGGGACCGCAGTCAAAACCTAAGACTTCATCCTCGCTGCCGCGCTCGGGGAGTATCGTTAGATTGCTGATGCCGCCGATATTTAAAATGCCGCGCGGCACGTCTCCGCTCAGTACCCATTTATGAAAAGCGGGAACCAACGGGGCCCCTTCTCCGCCTGCGGCCAAGTCACGGCTTCTGAAATCCGTAATGACGTCGGTTTTTGTCAGCTCTGCCAGCAATGCTCCATTAATCAGTTGCGTACTCGCTCCGATCTGCGGATTGTGGCGAATCGTCTGACCGTGCGCTCCGATTGCTCGAATGTTCTTGTAATTCAGTCCGCTGTCAGTCAGCAGTTTATTGAAGGCCTTTGCATAAATCTTGGCAATCTCATTGGCGCCGTTCTGCATACGAACAACTTCGTCCGGACCGCTGCGGCACAAAGAAAGCAGGCTTTCGCGCAGCATGTCCGAATACGGCTCAAAACTGCGGGCAATGAACTGACAGCCCTTTTCGTTAAAGACACATGCGACCGCGTCAACGCCGTCCATACTGGTGCCGGACATCATGCCGACGTAAATAGGAATATTTGGAGTGCACATAAAAACAAAGGCCTCATACAACTGAGGCCTCAAATTCTAACAAGTCGTTTAGTCCGAACCTGTCGAAGCTGAATTTTGCGCTAGCTGAAGTCGGCTCAGCATTGCGATTTGTCGACGCATCGGGGAAATCGCAAGCTTGTAATCCTCGAGGGCATCGTCCTTCAGGTTTTCTCCGGTTCGAAGATCGGCGATAAGCGGATTGATCTGCTGACCGTCTTTCTTCAGTTCATAGTGAAGATGCGGACCGGTCACCATTCCGGAAGTACCGACATATCCGATCAGCTGTCCTTTCTTAACTTTGACGCCTTCGGCCATGCCGGGAGCGTACTTGCTTAAGTGGGCATACAGGGATTTATAACCGCCGGCATGAGTGAGCTCAAGCCAGTAACCGTAGCCGCGGCGTTGATATTTCTTGGAAGAAATCACTCCGTCGCCGGCTGCGTAAACCGGTGTTCCGCGCGGTGCACCGAGGTCAACGCCCCAGTGCGGACGCAGGCGTCCTGTCACAGGATGCTTACGAACGCGGTTAAATGTGGAAGTTACGCGGGCTTCACAGGGCATACGCAGGAACGTAATGTCTGTGTTGTTGCCTTCGGAGTCGAAATAACCTTCGACGCCTTCGCCCTCGTACCAGTAGGAATCAATCGTCTTGCCTTTGGAGAAATACTCAATTGCCAAAAGCTTGCCGGAACCGAGGTCGGCTCCGTCGATCTGACGGCGTTCATAAATTACGCTGAAAGAGTCGCCGGCAGCAACACCCTTGTTCACGTCCATCGACGTGCTGAGTCTCTCTTTAATCTGAGCCAAAACATTGGCCGGAATATTTGCCGAAACGGCTGCGCTCTCCAGCGTAGTCTTAATTACTGCGGAAGAGGCAATCGGGAAGGCATCGATCTCGCTCTTTAAATTGGCGTGCTTAAATTTTCCGGATTCTTTGCTGACCTGGAAGTAAGCGACGTCGCGAGACAAGGAGTCAATCGGACGGAAGACGCGCAGAGAAATGACTTCTCCGGTCGGCGTCAGGCGAGCCTGAATTAAGCGTCCTTTCTGGAGGCGAGCAAAAGGATTCTCTTTGCCTTTGATGGAGTTCACATAACGAACAAACGCTTTGTCGTTAATGCCCAGTCTTTCGAAAATCTTTTTGTTCGAGTCTTTTGCTTGGATGCGGGTCTCGGCGTAAACGTGGTCCATCTCACTGGCCCACTGCTGGATCAAATCCCCGAGTTCAATCTCGCCGGCTTTCTCTAAGACCACTTCGCCTTTTCCGGGGAGAGCTTCCTGAGAAACGGCCGGTGAAGGAATGGATAACAGTAAAGCCGCAGTCACGCCCAGACCAGTCAAAATCTTCGTAAATTTGGTTTTAAACGGCTTCACTCTGATCTCTCTATTAAAAACGAACACTCCCACATCCCCGATATCTGACAACGTCGGGTAGAGAAAGTAGAATAAGGGCTGTTTTGGAAATCTGCCCTTCGGATTTGAGTCGATTGATTATAAAACATTAATTTTCTCAAGTCTTCGAGGGGTTCCACCTAAAATTTCAGGATGTTTCAATAAATGACAGATACTGCTCAGGAAAAAAAGTTTCCGGTAACGGAAGATATTAAAGAAGCGATGGCGCTGATTAAGCGCGGCACAGACACGCTTCTCGTTGAAGAAGAGCTCGAACAAAAACTGGCTCGTTCGAAAGCCACCGGTAAACCTCTGAGAATTAAATTAGGTCTTGACCCCACGGCTCCCGACATTCATTTGGGTCATACCGTCGTCTTGAACAAACTTCGCCAATTCCAAAACCTCGGTCATACCGTGATCTTCCTCGTGGGCGACTTCACCAGCGCGATCGGCGACCCCTCCGGCCGCAACACCACGCGTCCGCCGCTCACTCGTGAACAGATCGAGGCCAATGCCAAGACTTATCTCGATCAGGCCTACAAAGTTTTGGACAAGGACAAAACCGAGGTTCGCTTTAACTCCGAATGGTGCAATAAATTAGGCTCCGCCGGCTTCATCAAACTCGCCTCCCGCTATACGCTCGCCCGTCTGCTCGAACGCGACGACTTCGCTAAGCGTTTTGCTTCCCAGGCTCCGATTGCTATGCACGAGCTGATCTACCCGCTGATGCAGGGCTATGACTCCGTTGCACTTGAAGCCGACGTCGAACTCGGCGGTTCCGACCAGCGTTTCAACCTTTTAGTCGGCCGCGAACTGCAGCGTCAGTACAACCAAGAAGCTCAGTGCATCATCACGATGCCTTTGCTCGTCGGTCTGGACGGCGTCAACAAGATGAGCAAGTCCAAACACAACTACATCGGCATTACTGAAGAACCGAACGAAATGTTCGGCAAAGTCATGTCCTTGTCCGATGACCTGATGTGGAACTGGTTCGACCTGCTCTCTATGAGAAGCAACGAAGAAATTCAGCAGCTCAAGAAAGAGTGCGAAGCCGGCCGTAATCCGCGCGACGCTAAGGTCATGCTGGCTAAGGAAATCGTCACGCGCTTCCACAATGCTGAAGCTGCCGACGCTGCCGAACAGGAATTCATCAACCGCTTCCGCAAAGGCGCCGTTCCTGAAAACATTCCTGAAGTCACGCTTGAAAACGGCGGCGAAGCCATGGGCATCCTCAAGCTCATCAAAGAAGCCGGTTTGGCGCCTTCCACCAGTGAAGCCGGCCGCAATGTCACCCAGGGCGGCGTTCATTTGAACGGCGAAAAAGTCACGGACAAAGCCCTTCAGGTCCAGCCCGGAACTTATACGCTCCAGGTCGGCAAGAGGAAATGGGCTAAGGTCACTCTGAAGTAACCTGCTGCCATGATTGCATTGATTCAGCGTGTCTCGGAAGCGTCGATTACTGCCGACGGTGAATTCCGCGGAAGTATCGGTCAGGGCTTAATGGTTTTGGTCTGCGGAGAAAAAAACGATAAGCTCGAGTATGCCGACGCCCTCGCGGAAAAAGTCGTCGGCTATCGAGTTTTTAGCGATGCCGACGGCAAAATGAACCTGAGCCTAAAAACCGTCAACGGAGGAATCCTCGTCGCTTCCCAGTTCACTCTGGCTGCCGATACCAACAGCGGCACGCGCCCGAGCTTTTCTCCGGCGGCCGATCCGGCCCTCGGAGAAGCGCTTTACGTGCGCTTCCTCGAAAAGCTTCGGTCGCTCGGATTTAATCCGGTGACCGGTGTTTTCGGCGCTCATATGCAGATCAGTCTCGTAAACGACGGCCCTGTGACGTTCCGCCTTTGCTACCCCAAGAAGAAAGACTAAAAAAATGATGGATACGATTTTTCGCGTTTGGAGCGATTCTTTTGAAGACGGCAAGCCGATTCCCGAAGGTTTTGCCTTTGCAAAACCCGACCCGATGGGAAAAGAGCATACCTTGCCGGCAGGCAACCGAAATCCTCAGATTGCCTGGTCTAATCCGCCCCTCGGGACAAAGTCTTTAATCGTTATTTGCGAAGACAACGATGTTCCTGCGGATTTCTCCAAGGCCAATGTCGAAGGAGAAACGATTCCGGCGGACGCCCCGAGAACAAGTTTCATTCATTGGGTGTTGGTCGACATCGTGCCGGAAGAGCCGTGCATCGATGCCGCGACGCTCTCTAAGGGAATTTCTCCTCGCGGCAAAAGAGGACCGGCTTGCGCCAACGGCATGCGTCAAGGGCTCAACGACTATACCGAAGCCTTCAAAGACGATCCGAACAACGAGGGGCATTATTACGGATACGACGGTCCTTTCCCCCCGTGGAACGATGAACGCGTACATCGCTACGTCTTTACCGTCTACGCAGTGGATTTCCCGCTGCTGCCTCTCAAAGGCAATTTCAACGGCAGAGATGTCAAAGAAGCCATGAAAGGTCATATCCTCGCATCTGCTTCCACCGTCGGAACTTACACGCTGAATCCGAAGCTGATCAAAAATTCTTAATCGCACAAACTCGAAGGGCCGCTTTTCGCGGCCCTTCGGTTTTTATGGACGGCTTCCTTACGGAACCAAAGCGATTTGCTCCAGACCTTCTGTTTCCGGGAGTCCCATGACAAGATTCATGGCCTGCACTGCTTGACCGGCCGAACCTTTTACTAAGTTGTCCTCAACCACTAGGATCACCAAGAGGTCAGGCTCTTTTCGGTAGAGCGCAATACGGACCATATTGGAGCCGCGTACCATTCTCGTCTCTGGCTGCGAACCTTCCGGCAGGACGTCAACAAACGGTTCTTCTGCATAGGCTTTTTCATAGAGGGCTTGATAATCGATGCCCATGCCCCTTTCTTTCAAGCGCACATAAATCGTGGAAAAGATGCCGCGGATATTCGGCAGCAAGTGAGGAATAAACGTCAGGGGAACAGTCTCACCGGCAAAGAGGCTCAGCTGCTGAACCATCTCCGGCTCATGGCGATGGCCGGCAACGCCGTAGGCTTTGAAATTATCGGAGAACTCGGCGCAGTTCAGACTGATATCGGCTTTGCGTCCGGCACCGCTGATGCCGGATTTGCTGTCCGCAATAATCGAAACATCAAGATTCACGATATCGCCGACTTCTTTGTGAAGCTTGAGCAGCGGCATAAGTCCGAGCTCAATCGTCGTCGGGTAGCAGCCTGCCATACCGAGAACGTCTGCATTCTTCATTTCGTCCCGCATACTTTCCGGCTGACCGTAGACGGCTTTAGCCAAAATCTCGGGGCATTTGTGGCCCATCTTGTACCACTTCTTAAAAACTTCTTTATCTTTCAGGCGGAAATCTGCGGCAAGGTCAATAACTTTGATGCCCTTGGAAGTGAGCTCTTCTGCCATGCTCATCGCTACGCCGTGCGGCGTTGCAAAGAATACGACATCACATTGATCCAGAGGTGCGGAAGCAGGATCTTCAAAAACCAAATCCACGCGTCCTCTAAGTGATGGAAACATTTTGGCGACATGCGTTCCGGCGTCCTTTCGACCCGTGATCGTGACAATTTCCGCATGCGGATGCTGTGCCAGGAGACGAAGTAATTCAATGCCGGTATACCCGGAACCGCCCACAATGCCGACTTTTACTTTTTTCATTTAATTTCCTTAGGTATGAGGTTCTTAAATGTTACTTCTAAAAATGCATTCTTACGCAGATCTGTTGGATTCTGAAACCGGTTCCCCTCATGGATTACTGCTACTTTTATCGAAACTGCAGCTCCAGTCATAAAGATTTTGGAAAAGTCTCCCGTAAATTAAGAGCTGCCTTCCTTTTTTCTGGGCATTCCCATCTTTAATCCAGTCAGAAATAATCAAGCTCACAGACGTTCGGTTTGCAGCAACTACTCTGCTTATCTCCGTTAATGTCAGCGTCACCGGCAGAGGATTCCAGTCTTCGAGTTTCGGCGGATAGTACGCGTTAATTAATGCGTATGAGAAGGACAGGATTCTCTCCGGCAGTTCAAGGGTGGAGTTGGCAATCATCCCTTCCATGTGTGACTCTTCTTTGCTAATTGCATTTCTGACATAGCAAGATAATGTTGCCACTGACTTCATAACCTGTTCTTCCCAAATCTTCCTCTTCAGAATAATGAGAGTTGAGTCCCGCAAAATTTCACCTTTTAAACACATCCTATTTTGTGTCAAAGAAACCAAGTCTCCAAAGGTTCGTTTCGGAACGATGATCGCAAAGTAATTTTTATGTCCCGACTTATCAAGGTACGAAAAAGCTCCGAGCCCTTTTTCTAGATAGCAAACAAGCGCATCTTCTCCTGAATACGGGAGATCGACTCCTGCTTTAACTTTGATTCTTTCTCCATAGGCGGCATAAATTCTGAATAATTCTTCCGGTTCAGGTTCGTGTATCCACGGACTGGAATAGAAAACTTGTCTCATTAAACCCTCCCTTCTTTAAGAAAATTTTAACCAAATTCGTTGTGTAGACAACAGTTGGGTTATCTACCGATATCTAATCGTTGTCTAGGCAACAGAAGGGGATCTATACCAACCGTGTGTCCGGTTCTAATATTTCTCCGTGAGTTCGACAACTTCATCACCCTTAGGAGAAATAAAATGCAAAAAACTCTCATCGCACTTTCCGTCTTTGTTGCTCTTTCCTCGACTTCTTTGGCGGCTGAAATTTCAAAAAACGCAGACGTGGTAGTGGTCGGCGGAGGCGCTGCCGGTCTTCCTGCCGCAGTTCAGGCGGCTGAAAAAGGCGCCAAGGTTATCTTGGTAGGAAAGAATCCGTACTTAGGCGGAGGCGCTAATGCTGCCGAAGGCCTCTTTGGTGTCGAATCTAAATGGCAGCGTGGAAAAAGCATCGGTCTGACTCGAGAAGAGTGCTTCAATTACCTTATGGAACACTCTCACTATAAAGCGGACCCTGCTCTGACGAAAAAATTTGTTTGGGGCTCAGCAGAAAACTTAGATTGGCTTGCTTCTCATGGAATGAAGTTTGAGCCAATCCAGATGACCCCTTATGATGCGCCGACCTGGCACGTGGTCGGAGAGTACAAAGGCCAAGAACATGGCGCCGCTTACATTAAGTTGCTGGCTGATGTTGCAAAAGAAAAAGGCGTTGAAATTTTGGTCGGAACACCCGCCAAAGAGCTGCTTAAGGATGGCAACAAGGTTGTGGGCGTCAAAGCAAAAGATTCCAAGGGAAATGATGTCATTATCCACAGCAAAGCCACGATTATTTCTACCGGAGGATTTGGCAACAGTCCGGAAAAAGTCCAAAAATGGTTAGGTTGGAATCCGGATGTCTTTAAGGCCAGCGTGCCTCTGAACAAGACAGGCGATGGAATTGAAATGGCATGGAGGGCCGGCAGTGAGAAAACACCGATGACTTTGATGCTGCATACCGGTGTAGAAGGAAAAGGCATCTCTTTCCCGGGCGCTATTTACTGCATGTCCTGGCAGCCGTTTAATCTTTGGGTGAATAATGAAGGGGAACGCTTCACAAACGAAGCTAATGCATTTAGTTTCCCGAACGCCGGCAACGCAATCGCCTCGCAGCACGGAAGCACCGCATGGGCAATTTGGGATAACAACTCCATCGATTACGTCCAAAAAGAAGGAATTGATAACGGTATCGGCGTGATCGTGCCGGTTCTCGACAAGCTGCCCAAACTTAAAGAAGAAATCAAAACAGCTCTGGCAGCAGGCAACTCTACTTTCGTAAGTGCAAATAGCCTAGAAGAGTTAGCCCACAAGATGGGTGTTCCTGCTGCAAACCTCGAAAAAACGGTAGCTCAGTACAATAAACTCGCCGAAGATGGAAGGGACACCTTCTTAGGCAAATCTCACCAGTACCTGAGACCGATTTCCGGTACTACTTACTACGCAATTAAACTCTTCCCCTTCAGCTACACCTCTCTGGGCGGCATCAAAATCGACAAAGGTTTCCGTGTTCTCGATAAAAACAATCATCCGATCGATGGTTTATACGCTGCCGGCGTTGATGCAGGAGGCCTCTACGGTGACACTTACCCTGTCTGGACTTCAGGCCATGCTTTCGGGTGGTCCTCCTACTCCGGAAGACATGCTGCGCTCCAAGCTCTACAGGATAAAAAATTAGCTAAGTGAGCAAAGAATGCGCAAATACTTTCTTCTCGTGCCGCTGGTTGCCGCTCTTACTGCTTTTACTCGGCCCGCGTCATCTACAGAGATAACTTTATATGGCGTTGTCGACGGTTATGTCGCTGTTAACATAGCTGGCAGCCAATTAAAGAGCGGCATTCAAAGCGGCGGCGCAAAACCTTCCTTGTGGGGGATAAAAGGAAGTGAGGATTTAGGTAACGGCTGGTCTTCCCATTTCAAATTGGAAGCAGGTTTCCTTCTTGACAATGGTGAAGCCACCCCGGGAGGCGCGGGCGGCGGACTCGCTTGGCACAGAGAGTCCTGGTTGGGAGTAAGCAACGAAAACTTTGGAAGTCTTTCATTCGGCCGACAGTACACGCCCTACTTCTTAACCATGATCATGATCGATCCGACCAACATGTCGCTGGGAGGAGCAATAGAAAACTTTTGTTGGCCTGGGGCTGCAAGCGTTCTAGGAGGTGATCTAAACAAGAATATTGATCTGGCACGAAGAGACAACTCATTTCTTTACAAAACCCCAAGTTTCAAAGGGTTAAGTGCCGAATTGTTTGTTTCCTTAGGAGAACAAGTAAAGGACTCGGGAAAACAAAGCAATTCTCTGGGAAACTCTTACAGCATTGCTCTTGAGTACGCTTCCCATAACGTTATGTTAAGAGGCGTTTACCTGTACGACAAATTAAGCCTGAAAATTCAAGGAGAAGACCACTATCAAACGGTCTTATTTGGAGGTTCCTATGATTTAGGGGTAACCAAGCCTTCGCTGATTTTTCTCAAGAAATTTGCCAAAGGCTCCCCTGAAACTCCCAATCTTTGGGCTGCTCAACTCGGCGCCTCAACTCCGCTCGCCGGAGGAAAGCTCTTTACTACAGCAGCCTACCTGAGGAATCAAACCAACAAAGATGAGAATGCCTGGTCATTTGGACTTCGTTACGACTATCCGCTTAGTAAACGAACGACCATATACGCCGGTTACACGGCTGTAATTAATCAAAAGAAATCTTCCTATGTCGTTGTTCCGGGTGCAGGGAGCTCTCTGCCGTTTTTTGCTGACAAAGCCGGACTCAATGCTCAGCAGATCTTCTCAGGCATAAACATTAGTTTTTAGTTCTTTTCCTAAAATCAGAAGTCTTCAGACTAAGGTCTACCACTTCCTAATTGAGGCAGGCGGGAATAACCGTTCTGCCTTTTTTCTTCAAGTCCCAGCCCTTGGACTTACACGCCGATAAACGACGAAAGGCCGCCGAAGCGACCTTTGTTGAAAACTGCCCGGAGGCAGTTTCCGCAATTCTGTAGCGAATTAACGCTTGGAGAACTGTTTACGACGACGTGCCTTGCGAAGACCGACTTTCTTACGTTCGACTTCACGAGCGTCACGTGTAACAAGACCTGCCTGAGACAGAACAGACTTGAGAGCTGCATCGTAATCGATCAGAGCGCGGGTAATACCGTGACGGATAGCGCCGGCCTGACCGGATTCACCGCCGCCGCGAACATTGACTTTGATGTCGAATGTTTCGACGTTGTCGGTGAGGATGAGCGGCTGACGAACGACCATGCGGCCGGTTTCGCGGTGGATGTACTCATCAAGAGAACGGCCGTTGATTTCGATCTTGCCGGTGCCGCGCTTCATGAAGACGCGAGCAACGGAGCTCTTGCGGCGGCCAGTGCCGTAGTTGTAATTTCCAATCATTTTTTAGATCTCAAGCTGTTTGGGTTGCTGGGCGGAGTGTTTATGGTCGCTGCCGGCATAAACGAAGAGCTTCTTGAACATGGCATAGCCAAGCGGGCCCTTCGGAAGCATGCCTTTAACTGCGATTTCGAGAGCACGGCCGGGATGCTTTTCCTGCATCTTACGGAAAGTGGTCTCATATACGCCGCCGGGGTAGCCGGAGTGACGGAAATACTTCTTGTCTTCAGCTTTAGCACCGGTCATGACGAGCTTGTCAGCGTTGACAACAATGATGTAATCGCCCGTGTCGACGTGCGGTGTGTATTCAGGCTTGTCTTTGCCACGGAGTCTGAGAGCGATTTCAGCGGCAAGGCGGCCGACAACCTTATCGGTTGCATCAACCACGTACCATTCACGCTTCACTTCAAGCGGCTTGGCCGAGAAGGTTTTCATTACTATTCACCTATAAATTTGGCGCATACAAATGCGCCGCAAATTATCTTTAAGCTCGGGCGGATTAATTCCCGAGACGACATTATTTACAACGGACGAGCGATGACGAAAGGACAACGCTCCAACAGAGAGGACAGGATTATACGTAAAAAATCAAGTCAATTCAACTTGATAACACGCAGATAAAGTTTTTTGCAATTTGGCCGAGCAATCTTTGCTCGGCCAATCTTTTTATTCGGAAGCTTCAGCTTCAAAAACGTCTTTGATCTTCAGCAGAAGTTCTTCTGTCTTGGCCTTATTCATCTGGCCGATTCTCAGCCGACGATAAAGAACATCTTCAGGCGTCATAGCAAACTGCGTATCGCGGCAATGCACTGCGTATGCCTTCAGCTGCTCATCCGTCAGGGTACCCTTGAGGATCTCGGCTTCAATTTCATCAGGGTTGAACTCGTTGTCGCGATAGATCGACATATATTTCGTCGGGCACGGACGCTTGTAAATTAAGCCTTGGTCCACCGCCACGGACATCGCGTGCTCGGCCATCTTGCGGTAAGCCGTCCACTTGCCGCCGGTCACCGTAATCATGTTCTTAAATTCTGGAATCACCGAGTGTTCTCTGGAAACAGCTGCGGTCGAGCCGCCGGCATTCGGATTGAACAAAGGACGCAGTCCGGCAAATGAAGCTAGGACGTCCTTGCGCGAGATCGGATAGGCCAGATACTTGCGGGCCGTCTCGAGCATGAATTCGATTTCTTCTTCCGTAGGTTCCGGATTGAAAGAAATGTCCTTTTCTTCTTTGTCCGTCGTTCCGATTTCAAGGACGCCGTGCCAGGGAATGCAGAAAAGAACGCGTCCGTCGGAAGTCTTCGGAATAAACATGCCGGTCTTGCCGCCAAAGTGATCTGTGCTGACAACAATATGAGAGCCTCGGGAAGCACGAATAAACGGCTTCACCTCCGGAGAAACCATGCGACGGATTTCATCGGCCCAGACACCGGCCGCATTAAAGACCATGCGGGTCTTAACGCTGTATTCTTTGCCGCTGAATTTATCCTTGACCTTCACAACGGTAATTTCGCCGCCGCAGCCTCTTTCAAATCCGACGACAGGCACATAGTTCAGCAAAAGTGCTCCGCGGGCTTCCGCCGTTTTCATTAAGGCAATATTGAGACGGGAATCATCGAACTGAGCGTCCCAGAACTGGACGCCGCCCTTTAAGCCGTCGGCTTTGACGCCGGGCAGACGGCGGATGGTCTCGGCCGCGGAAAGGAATTCGGTCTTGCCGACCTCGTAGCCGCCGTAAGCCATGGCGCCGTAAAGGCAGAGACCGGCCATGTAGTATTCGCGCTCGAAGTTTTCGTAGCAGGGAAGAATGAACGGTTCCGGATGAACGATATGCGGTGCATTGCCCAGCAGCAGTTTGCGTTCGATCATCGCCTCGCGAACCAGCTTCCAGTCGCGGGGATTCTTCATATAGCGAACGCCGCCGTGGATCAGTTTGGTGGAACGGCTGGAAGTGCCCTCGGAGAAGTCCTGCGTGTCGAACAACACCGTGGAAAAACCGCGAGCAGCGGCATCAACCGCAATACCGGCGCCGGTCGCACCGCCGCCGATGATGAGCACATCCCAGACTTTGTCCTCTTCCAATTGCTGGAGACGGCTTTCTCGCCCCGGATTAGTCTTTGCGTTGAAGTCCATTCTTACTGCTCCCATCCTTTAGACCGCGCCACTGCCCGGCCCCATTGTGTCGTTAAAAATTCTCGTTGATCCTGCGACATCGTCGGCTCAAATGTCCGCTCGCGCCGCCATAACTTTTCAATTTCTTCCGTGCTCTTCCATACTCCGCAGCCGAGTCCAGCCAGATAAGCCGCACCCAAAGCCGTCGTCTCAACCACTTCTGGACGCACGACCGGAACGCCGGAAATGTCTGCCTGAAACTGCATCATCAGATCATTTTCCGAAGCGCCGCCGTCAACCCGCAGCTCGGTGAGCCGCGCGCCGGCATCGTTCATCATTGCCCGAAGTACGTCATTGCACTGGAATGTTATTGATTCTAATGCAGCCCGAGCAATATGCGCGCGAGTCGTTCCACGAGTCAGACCGATCATTAATCCTCGTGCATGAGGATCCCAATAAGGCGCGCCTAACCCGACAAAAGCCGGAATTAAATAAACGCCTCCGTTGTCCTTGACCTGCCGTGCCAAACTCTCGATTTCAGCGCTCGTGTCAATCAGCCCTACGCCTTCTCTAAGCCACTGGACAACTGCACCGGCCACAAAAACGCTTCCTTCCAAGGCATAACTGGTAGCACCCGGAATCGTCCACCCGATAGTGCTCAGAAGTCGGTTGTCGGATAACTTAGGCGTCGAACCCGTATTCATAAGGAGGAAGCCGCCGGTACCGTAGGTATTTTTCGTCATGCCGGGCTTAAAGCACGCTTGCCCGAACGTCGCTGCCTGCTGATCGCCGGCTGCGCCGCAGATATCGATAGGAGCGCCGAGGATTGCCCGCGCCGTCCTGCCGATGAGACCTGAGCTCGGAACGACGCGAGGCAGCATGGACGCGGGAATGCCGAAGATATCCAGCAGTTCCTCATCCCAGCGGCAGTTGTGAATATTAAATAAGAGCGTGCGCGAAGCATTCGAGACATCCGTCACATGCCCAAGACCGCCTGTCAGGTTCCAGATAAGCCAGCTGTCGACAGTGCCGAACAAAAGCTCTCCGGCTAAAGCCTTCTCTCTTGCACCCTCAACATTGTCTAATATCCAGCGAACCTTGGACGCAGAAAAATACGGGTCTAAACAAAGGCCGGTTTTGTCATGAATTAAAGGCTCAAATCCGCTGTCGTGAAGCCTTTCGCAAAAAGCCGCAGTACGCCTGTCCTGCCAGACAATCGCGCGATAAATCGGCTTTCCGGTCTTCTTGGACCATACGATGGTGGTCTCTCTTTGATTCGTGATGCCTAACGCCCGAAGTCCAGACCCGGACAGCTTAAGATCAGCCAAGGTGCCTAACAAACATTCCTTTTGCTTCTGCCAGATTTCCTCGGCATCCTGCTCGACCCAGCCGTCGTGCGGAAAATACTGAGTCAGAGGTTTTTGACTCGCTGCCAGAGGGCGCCCCTCTGCATTAAAAATAATCGCACGGGCGCTTGTCGTCCCTAAGTCCAGAGAAGCTATTAATTCTGTGGTTCCATACATTCGGGCGAACCTCATTGAATACTTTGATCGGTTTTCCGGCCCCGAAACAGAGAGACGGCCGGATTAGTAATGTCAAACTAACACAACCCGCCGCCCGATGTCCGAATTTTCTTCGCGCTCTTGTAAAAGAATCTGCCGAGATTGATTTCTTTTGTGCCTTATTGAACGAATTCAGTCTAAAAAATGCCGATATCCGTCCTTTTTTGCAGTCTAAAACGCCTTAACAGAGGCGGATGCGAGAATTAGAGAATTAAGCAAGGAGGGGTTTTCTCTTAGTTAAACACCGAATTTTGATTAACTTCGTTTATTTTCCATTGAAATTCGGTGAAAACACAACTTCTTCTATTCTGCTCCAAAATTGGGAATTTAAAAATCCCTAACAATTATTCGAAAAATATGAAACAATTGGGGGTAGAAGTTTTAAAAAGAAAGTGAGGATTATATGAAGCTTCCACTGCAAGTTAGTTTCCACGGTATCGATCGTTCCGAAGCTCTTGAAAATTTAATCGCAAAAGAAGTCGAAGGACTCCACAAATTTGATGCTGATCTGATCAGTTGCCGCGTCGCTGTTGAAAGCGAAGGCCGCCACCAGAACCAGGGCAGAGAATGCAGCGTTCGCGTTTCTCTCAACGCTCCCGGCCACGAATTCATCATGAACACGAAGAACGAAGATGCCCACGCAGCCGTTCGCGCTGCTTTTGACTCTTTGGCCCGTCAAGTCAAAGACAATGCTGCAAAGCGCAGAGGCAATTAATCCTCTTTTCTGCTTGATGCAATCGAAGACTCTTCACTGAGTCCGACACCCGCCCGACAAATGCCGAGGCGGGTTTATTTTTTTGCCTGCCGTTTGCGTTTCTTTTCGTTTCGATTTCAAACATTTCCTCACAACTCGTTGATTTTCTTGAAATCTTGACGAGAGTATAGTTGACGCTACCAAAGTGCCGTCTTTAAAAATCACCTTCGGATTCCACTATAGGCGGCCTACTCCGTTAACTTGGAAGAACATGCAGACTAAGAACAACGCAAAAGAATTTATCTCCGTCCGCGGAGCAAAACAAAACAACTTAAAAAATATCGACGTTTCTTTCGAACACGGCAAATTAACCGTCGTCACCGGCGTCTCCGGCTCGGGTAAATCCTCTTTGGTTTTTGACACCCTTTATGCCGAAGGCCAGCGCCGCTATGTCGAAACCTTCAGCCCCTACGTTCGCCAGTTCATGGACCGTATGGACCGCCCGAAGGTCGACAAAGTCGAGGGCGTGCCGCCCGCTATCGCGATTGACCAGACCAATCCGGTCAGAAACTCTCGCTCGACCGTGGGCACGATGACTGAGATCAACGATCATCTGAAGATGCTCTTTTCTCAGGCTTCTTCACTTTACTGCCGCTGCTGCGGCCGCCCCGTGCGTGAAGAAAGCCCTCAGGACATCTGGGAAGACATCGCCGAGCGCTTAGAAAACGTTTCTCCGGACGCACGCCTAAGCGTGTGCTTCCATGTGCACGTCCCAGCCTCTCTTCCTCCCGAAACGGCCATTGCCGGTTTGGAGGCTCAGGGCTTTACACGCTGCACTGTCGTTTCTCAGGACAAAACAAACGGCTCGGATATTGAGGTCATTGCCGACCGCTTTAAACCGTCGGTTCCCCGCAGCCGCGCCGTTGAAGCTGTCGAAACCGCGCTTCGTCTCGGCAAAGGTTTGATGGAACTCAAAGTCCGCGTTCCCGGATCTGAAGAGGAAGTTTGGAAATTCTCCGCCGCACTCACTTGCCCTGAGTGCGGAATTACCTATGCGCGTCCCCATGATTCGACTTTCAGCTTCAACTCTCCGTTAGGTGCCTGCGACACCTGCCGCGGGTTCGGAAGAATCATCGGCGTGGACTATGGTCTGGTCATTCCCGACGAAAGCCTCTCCATTAAAGAAGGTGCCGTCAAACCCTGGAATACGGAAAGCTACTCCGAATGCAAGGACGACCTCCTGCGTTATGCCGCCGAACGAGGTCTGGATGTCAGCAAGCCTTACCGTGATCTGACTCAGGAAGAAAAGGACTGGGTCTGCTTCGGCGATCCGAAATGGACAAGCTTCCGCTCTAAGAAGTGGTACGGCATTAAGCATTTCTTCGAATGGCTCGAAACGAAAGCCTACAAGATGCACGTCCGTGTCATGCTCTCCCGCTATCGCAGCTATACGGCCTGCCCGGACTGCCACGGCGCTCGTCTCAAACCCGACGCGCTTCTTTGGCGCATCGGCACCAAAGAAAACGCCGATCATGCGTTAGGCTCTCATCAGCGCTGGCGTCCTGCCAATGCTACTTTCTCCGACGCTATTCTTCGCGATCTGCCCGGATTAAATATCCGTGATCTGATGCTGCTTCCGATCGAACGACTCAGAATCTTCTTCGATGAGCTCAAACTTTCTCCGGCACTCGAAGAAGGCTGCGGCATGCTGCTCGACGAAATCCGCTCCCGCCTGCGTTACCTCACGGAAGTCGGCCTCGGTTATCTCAATCTTGACCGTCAGAGCCGCACACTTTCCGGCGGAGAAGTTCAGCGTATTAACCTGACCACCGCACTCGGCACTTCGCTGGTCAACACCTTGTTCGTACTCGACGAGCCTTCTATCGGTCTACATCCTCAGGATATGGATCGCGTGAACTCCGTCATGAAGCGTCTGCGCCGCGCCGGCAATACCTTAGTCGTTGTGGAACACGATCCTCAAGTCATGCTCGCAGCCGACCGCATTATTGATATGGGCCCCGGACCCGGCGCCAACGGCGGCAGAATCGTCTTTGACGGCACGCCCGAAGAGCTCAAAAAGGCACGTACGCTCACGGGTTCCTACCTCCGCGGTGAAAGAACCTTCCCGCATTCCGCCCAAAAACGCATCAACCCGGCCAACCCGGCGCTGGTTCTGCTGGGCGCTTCCGAGCACAACCTCAAAAACTTAGACATCCGCATTCCGCTGCACTCAGTCGTGTGTATTGCCGGCGTCTCGGGTTCCGGCAAGTCCACGCTGGTTCAGGACATCCTGGTACCGGCTCTGATGAAAGCCAAAGGTAAGTCCACGGAAGCCCCGGGCAAATTTGAGAAGCTCCTCGGAACCGAAAACATCAGCGACGTTTCCTTCGTCGATCAGTCTCCGATCGGTAAAACGACACGAAGCACACCGGCACTTTTCATGGGTGCGTTCGAAACCATCCGCCGTCTCTTTGCCGCATCTCCGGAAGCCAAGAAGCGTAAATATGAAGCCGGAACATTCTCCTTTAACTCGGGAACAGGCCGCTGCCCCGCCTGCTCCGGAAGCGGTTTTGAACACATCGAAATGCAGTTCTTGTCCGACGTGTATTTAAGCTGCCCGGAATGCAAAGGCACCCGCTACCGCAATGAGATCCTCGAGGTCAAGCTGTCTCGTAACGGCAAAGAGGCCAACATCGCCGAAGTGCTCGACATGACGATCGCTGAAGCGATTGAGTTCTTCAAAGAGAACAAGGAAATCATGCGTAATCTTGAGCCGCTCGTTAAAGTCGGCTTGGATTATCTCAAGCTCGGCCAGCCGATTCCGACCTTGTCCGGCGGCGAAGCCCAGCGTCTCAAGCTCGCCAAGCACCTCGCTGATGCCCTCAAAGGAGAGAGCAAACACACGCTCTTTATCTTTGACGAACCCACGACCGGCCTGCACTTCGACGACGTATTCAAGCTGATGAAGTCCCTGCAGGAACTCGTTCAGTCCGGCCACTCCGTTCTTTTGGTTGAACACAACCTTGACGTGATTAACGCCTCCGACTGGATTATCGAGCTCGGACCGGAAGGCGGTGAGCGCGGCGGACGCGAACTCTTTGCTGGTACGCCGAAAGACTTCCGCATCAAGGACACACCGACCGGACTGGCTTTAGCTGCTTATAACAAGGCCCTCAAAGAGAAAAATCCGAGCGCTTACTTCACGGACTTCAAGCCGCAGGAAGAACCGAAGGCCCTGTCCTACCCCAAAGATGCCATCACGGTCGTCAATGCGCGTGAGCACAATTTGAAGAACTTGTCTCTCCAGATCCCGCGCAACAAGTTCACCGTCGTCACAGGCGTCTCGGGTTCCGGTAAATCCACCTTGGCCTTTGATTTGATCTTCAACGAAGGTCAGCGCAGATATTTGGAATCGCTCAACGCCTTTGCTCGATCCATGGTGCAGCCCGCAGGCGCGCCGGACGTTGACGCGATTTACGGTATTCCGCCGACGGTTGCGATTGAACAGCGCACCTCTCGAGGAGGCCAGAAATCCACCGTCGCCACAATGACGGAGATTTATCATTTCCTGCGTTTGCTCTATGTGAAGCTCGGCACCCAGTACTGCCCGACCTGCAATGTGCCGGTCATCAAGCAGTCTAAGGATCAGATTTTTGCCTCGATCATGAAGACTTATAAGGGTAAGGAAATTACCTTCCTCGCACCCTTGGTCAAAAACCGTAAAGGCTTCTACAAGGACCTGGCGGTTTGGGCAAGAAACAAAGGCTATGAGCACCTGATTGTGGACGGGGAAAAAGTCTCTACACTCCGCTTCCCTTCCTTGTCTCGTTTCACAGAACACAACATTGATCTGCCTACCGGCACGGTGAAGGTCACGCCGGAGAACGAAGGAGAGATCAAACAGCTCGTCGCTGTCACGCTGGACTTCGGCAAAGGAATTTTGGATATCGAACAAAAGGGCAAAAAACGCACCTTCTCGTCGACCTCCAACTGCCCGAACTGCCAGAAGAGCTTCCCTGAACTTGACCCGCGCTTGTTCTCCTACAACTCCAAGCACGGCTGGTGCCCGACCTGCATGGGCAACGGCTTCAAGCCCTTCCAAAATGCGCTTGCTGTCGACGAGAACACCGGTGAATTGACGGCCGAAGCCATGTCCGAAGAACTGGTCATTTGCCCGGACTGTCACGGTCAGCGACTCAATCTGGTTGCGCTCAACGTCCGTTTCAATGACAAGTCCATCGCGGAAGTAGCTGCGATGACGATTGATCAGGCGGCAGATTATTTCAACACGATTGAGCTCACCGGCCGTCAAGCCGATATCGCTCGTGATGCACTGCAGGAAATCCGCTCTCGTTTGTCGTTCTTAAAAGAAGTCGGACTCTCCTACTTGAATCTCGATCGTTCGGCTCCGACGCTCTCCGGCGGTGAAGCTCAGCGCATCCGCTTAGCTTCTCAACTCGGCACAAACCTTCAGGGTGTCTGCTACGTCTTAGACGAACCGACCATCGGTCTGCATCCGCGTGACAACAAGATTCTGCTGTCTGCGCTCGAACAACTCACCTCCAAAGGCAACTCTTTGCTGGTAGTAGAGCATGATGAGGAAACGATTCGCAGTGCCGACCATGTAATCGATATCGGACCGGGCGCCGGTACTCGCGGCGGTCAGCTGATTGCGCAAGGCTCGGTGGAAGATATTGAAGCATCCGAGAAGTCTTTGACCGGCTACTACCTGAAGCATCCGCTGCAGCATACCTGCAAAGCCAAGCGCCGTACGCTGAAATCCGATCCGATGATTACCGTTCAAGGAGCCAATTCTCACAACCTCAAGGATGTGACCGCTTCTTTCCCGCTCAAACGTCTCACCGTCCTGACAGGCGTCTCGGGCTCCGGCAAGTCGACCTTGGCCCGCGAAGTGTTCTTAAAGAACATGGCTGCCTTGGTTCGCGAGAAAGGTAAGTCCGTTCCGACGCCGGAAGGCTGCAAAGGCATCTCAGGCTGGGAAACCGTTGACCGCATCCTTGAAGTAGACCAAACGCCGATCGGCAAGACTCCGCGTTCGTGCCCGGCCACTTACATCGGTTTCTGGGACGACATACGCAAACTCTTCGCTCAGTCTGAAGAAGCCAAGGCTCGCGGTTATACCGCCTCCCGCTTCTCTTTCAATGTGAAGGGCGGCCGCTGCGAAGCTTGCGAAGGCCAAGGCATTAAAACCTTGGAAATGAGCTTCCTTCCGGATGTGAAGGTTCACTGCGACGTTTGCGACTCGATGCGCTTTAACGAAGAGACCTTAGAAGTGAAGTGGAAAGGCAAGAGCATCGGCGAAGTCCTCAAGATGGAAGTCGACGAAGCCGTTGAGTTCTTCGCCTCGGTCCCGTCTATTCTTCATCCGCTGAAACTGATGCAGGACGTGGGCCTCGGTTACCTGACTCTGGGTCAGCCGTCTCCGACGCTCTCGGGCGGTGAGGCCCAGCGTATCAAGCTCGTCACCGAGCTCTCCAAAGTTAAGGATGACATCCGCAAGGGCGGCCGCAAGCTGCCGGAAACGGTTTACGTTCTTGACGAACCGACCGTCGGACTCCACATGGCTGATGTCGATAAATTGATAAAAGTTTTGCATCGACTTGTGGATGCCGGCAACACGGTGATTGTCATTGAGCACAACCTGGATGTGATCGCAGAAGCCGACTGGATTATCGATATGGGTCCTGAAGGGGGCAGTCAAGGCGGTAAAAATGTCTTTGCCGGCCCACCCCAGCGTTTACTCAGGGCTTCAACCCACACAGCCGAAGCCTTGAAGGAGTTCATGGAAACGGCAAAACTGAAGAAAACTCAATCTGCGTAATCTGATTTCTTCATTCTCCCACTATAGGCGTCCCACAGAGGACGCTTATTTTTTAATTCATATAATTTGTTCATTCATAAGGGTGAGTGAACGCAGTTTTCTCGCTCTAAAGGTGGGAGTTTAAAGTGAGTGATCAGTACGAGAAAGGCGTTTTGAAAGTCCTTCGTTACGTTTATAACCAGATGGAGCGGTGCCGCAATGCAGATTTTGATGCTTTGGGGATTACCTCATCTCAGGCAAGCGTCATGATGTTTCTATTCAAAAACCGTAAACATGAGGTAACCCAGCAAAGCGTTCAGGCCGCGCTGCTGTTGTCTCACCCCACAATTACTGGTTTGATGAAGCGTCTCGAGGCGAAGGGGTTCATTACGCGTAAAAACAGCCCCGCCGATTTTCGCTGCAAATATGTCAAATTAACGAAAAAGGGCTGCGATATTGAACGAGGCCTGAAAACCAATATGAAGCGCATGCAGGACAGAGCGCTCGTAGGTTTAAGTCAGGAGGAACTGGATAACCTTGAAAAGTCGCTTTGCGTCATTGCAGAGAACCTCCGTAAAGAAGAAGATATGCTCGCAGCAGAACGCATTATTCAAGACATCAAAGAACGAACAAAAGAGGAAGAAAAGGAAGAAAAAGACTGATTTTTTCAGTCTCCTGCAACAGTAAAAGCGCCGAATCGGCGCTTTTGCTGTATCTGTTGCTAGGACCTTCGCTCCACGTACCACATGGCAATAATGGCAGCGAGCGTCATCATGACCGAGGGCAGGATCGCCGAAATAATGGACGGCACACTGTCCAACGCGCTCATAAACGCGAAGAGATTGTTCAGCGCGTAGTAGAAGATGCCGATCATAATGCCGCAGAAAATCTTAATGGCCATACCGCCCGCTCGGGCGTTCTGGTATGCAAAAGGCATCGAAAGCAGCAGCATGACTAAGATTGCCAGCGGATAGAAGGCCTTGGACCAGAACGCCGTATCAAAGCGCTTATAAGTCTGTCCGTTTTCCTTCAGATATTCGATGTAGTAATGAAGCTCCTGCAGAGACATGTCTTCGGGCTTAATCATCAGCAGGCCGAAAATGTTGCCGTCTAAGCTCTTGCCCCAGACCATCGACTTCATAACCTTCCGCTCTACCCTCGCCTGGGTCTGTTCTCTGGATTCTTTGGGAAGTGTCGGCACGGTTTCTTCAACCACGTCGTGGAGAACCCAACCTTCCTGCTCGGAATACGTACCGCTCTTAGCCGTCACAATCGACGTCAGATGATCGGGACGATCAAAGACATAGATAACCCAGTCATAGGCAGCCTCGCCCGGACGGAGTCTTTGAACATTTACAAAACTGATTTTCTTCGGCTCGCCCGCTTCATTGCGCTGGACGTCGCGAACCCAAATACCGGAATCAAGCTCTTTGCCGGTAAAAGCTGAGCCGCTGATATCCAGTTTGAATTCTTTTGCCAGTCGCTGAGCCGGAGGCGCAACCAGATTTCCGAGAAGATAAGCGCAGATTACAAGGACGATACCGGGCATCAAAAGCATGCCGCAGAATCGCCACGGTCCGATGCCGGAAACGCGCAGGACCGTAAACTGGCTCGTTGAGGCAAGTCGCGAGAGCGTAAAAATGGAGCCCAGCATCACGGCAATCGGCAGCACTTCATAGCAGCGCGTCGGCAGAATCAGCGCCGTCAGCAGGAACGCTTGTCCCATCGAGTAAGAAGTGCCGATATTGCCGGACTGGCCGATCAAGTCAAAAAAGGCAAACAGAGCAACCAGAGTCAGAAGAACAAACAGGGAGCTCTTCATGATCTGGGCAAAAATCATTCGGGAGACGATTTTCATGGTGTCTCCTTCTTGCGCTTAAACTTCCCTGCTAATGCTCTGAAGGGCTTCTGCAGCCAATAAATGAAAGCATCAAAACGCCCTTGATTTATCGTCATTAGGCGATAGAACAGGAAGGTGGTCAGAACCGCGACCGGAACATTCATGTACAAAGTCGCACCCAATATGCCGACTTTTCCTTGTGTGATCCAAGTCTGGAAAATCGACAGCGCATTCAGGTAAAGGATGAAGATCAGCACGGCTGCTGTCTGTCCGTAATACTTCATGGAGCGCGGATTGTTATAGGAAAGCGGGATAGCAAGCAGTGCCAGATTCAGCGCGACAAGAGGCCAGGATATTCGCCAAAACAGCTCGGAAGCTGCCCGATTGTCTGTTCTCTTTATCAGATCCTCGATCGGCATGGCGTTGAGCTTTTTATTCGCACCGACCTCTGACGGCGAACTATCCATTCTGATTTCGTATTCCCTAAAGTCGGAAACCGATGCTCCGAGACCCGACGGCTTTGTATCGTATTTCCGGCCGTCGTCTAGAACAATGTAACGATCTCCGTTCGGTTTGTTTTCAATATGACCGCGGTCGGAGACGAGCACGGAACGGGAGCCGTCTTTTTTGAGCTCCACCATCAGAAGCGTTTTAACCTTGCCCTTTTCCTGATCGACACCTTCTAAGAAGAAGACCTGACGGCCGCTTTTTGCCTCGATGAATCGGCCAGAAGAAAGTTTGCTGATGTCTTCTTTCTGAGCAAAACGATCACGATAGGCCTGAACCTGAGCTCTTGACCAAGGAGAAACGGCAATCGAACAAGCGGCAACGACAAGAACAACCGGAAGCGCAAAGCGCAGAACCGGACGAATCCAGGAAGTCAGACTCAAACCGCCGGCAGAAAACCAGACGAACATTTCGCTGTCGCGCCAATAACGGTTCAAGGTCATAAAGACCGCTAAAAATAAAGCTAGGGAGATAAGCGCAGGCAGATTAATCAGAGAAGTGTAAGCGACCACTTCCAAGATAGAACCTGTGTCGTAACGGCCGCCTGCGGTTTGGTTCAAAATTCGTACAAGCCCGATAGTAACGACAATCGAGAAGAGCACAGTAAATGCTCCTCCCGCGGTATTAGATAACTCGGATGTGAGTGCTTTACGATAAATCATTCCAGGCTTACACGACGATAACAATCTGCACAGACGCAAATTTGAAACTTTAAGTTTAGCAAGTTTGAAAAACTGTGGATTTCTCTTTTTTACGTCTGTGCCGTCGGCCGCAAAGAAAAATTACAACCTGCCTTCTTCTGCTGCGTGGCAGGCAACTTCCGCAAAGGACCCGTGTGAATCAATCATTTGTCTGAGCGGCATTTCCTTGCGGCAGCGTTCATTGGCAAGCGGACAGCGGGGATGGAACGGACAGCCTGTGGGCGGAGACAGCGGATTAGGCACTTCGCCCGAAATCGGCGTGCGTCTCCGATGCGTCTGACTCAGATCCGGAATGGCGTCCAAAAGCATCCTCGTATAAGGATGTCGAGGTTCGTTAAAGAGCGTTCGCTTATCTGCTAGCTCAACCAGGCGCCCCAAATACATCACGCCGACGCGATCGCTGATGTGGTGCACAACCGAAAGATTGTGAGAAATAAACAAATAAGTTAAGCCTACCTCTCTCTGCAGGTTCTGCATCAAATTCAGCACCTGGGCCTGAACGGAGACATCCAGTGCACTGGTCGGCTCGTCGCAGACGAGAAACTCCGGATGAATGGCGATTGCTCGCGCGATAGAGATTCTCTGTCTCTGACCGCCGGAAAACTGGTGCGGATATTTGTCCTTGTCTTCTTTTGAAAGATTGACAAGATGAAGAACGGAATTCACGCGGTTTTCGATTTCTTTCGGATCTTTAATAACCTTTTGCGCGATGATGGGCTCCGCGACGATCCGTCCGACTTTCCAGCGAGGATTGAGACTCGCATAAGGGTCCTGGAAAATCATCTGAATTTTCCCGCGCACGAGTTTCTCATCTTTTCCTCGAGACGCGTACAAGTCTTTCCCATCGACTTCTACCGTACCTGCTGTCGGTTTGTCCAACCCTACCAGCATTCGTGCGGTGGTCGATTTTCCGCAGCCGGACTCCCCTACCAGGGCTAATGTCTCGCCTCGGCGAATTTCAAAGGAAACTCCGTCCACTGCCTTAAGCAGCGCCCGAGGTTTTCTTTCAACCACTCGTGTGAGCAAGGAAGGCGATACATCAAAGTATTTCTTGAGATCCTGCACCTTGACCAGTACGGACTGAGTGCACTTTACATTATCGTTTCTCATCTTGGCATATCCTCAGGCGCTCTGATGGTGAAGGGTTCCTGCGGGAACTGCATGCGTTTATTCTGACGACCTGCCTTCCAGCAGGCCACTAACTTATTGCCGCATGGCTGAAGGCCGGGGCGCTCACGAATGCAGCGTTCCTCTGCCAGCGGACAGCGGGGATGAAACGCACATCCCGACGGAACTTCGGTCAAATGCGGCATGGCGCCCGGGATCTGGGAGAGCCGATCCTGTTCGTCTCCGATTTTCGGTATCGAACCCATTAAACCGATCGTGTATGGATGCTCTGCGTCGTGAATCATTTCTTCCACAGGACCGATCTCAGCGAGCCGTCCCGCATACATCACGGCAACGCGATCCGCCGTCTCTGCGATGACACCCATATCGTGGGTCACCAAAATAACCGCTGTTCCGTTTTCTTCGCAAAGCTTCTTAAGAAGCTCGATGATCTGGGCCTGCACCGAAACATCCAGCGCCGTCGTGGGTTCGTCGGCAATGATCAGCTTAGGATCTGCGCTAAGCGCTAAAGCGATGACCACACGCTGACGCATGCCTCCCGAGAACTGATGAGGATAGTTGTCCATTCGTTTGTCCGCAGCCGGCACGCCGGTCGCCTCCAACAGACGAATGGCCCTTTCCCTCGCCTCTTTCTCACTCAGATTGGAGTGAATACGGATTGTTTCGATTAATTGATCACCGATCGTAAAAAGTGGATTCAGACTGGTTAACGGATCCTGGAAAATCGCGCCGATACTTTTGCCGCGGATCTTTTCCATTTCATCATCGGACAGGTTGTCGATGCGCTTTCCTTCCAGAAGGATCTCTCCGTGAGTGATATGTGCCGGTTTTCCGAGCAGACCGATGATGGAGTTACCGACCATGGACTTGCCGGCCCCGGACTCCCCGACAACACCTAATATCTCTCCGGTCTTCAAACTAAAAGAGACATCTTCTAAAGCAATCAGAGTTCCCTTTCTTGTCGGAATTTCTACTTTGAGGTTCCGAACCTCTAAAAGCGGCTGATGATTCATAAGAGTTACTGAAGTTTCGGGTTAAGAGCGTCGCGCAGCCAGTCCCCCAGCATATTGACGGACAGCACAAAGAGAATAAGTGCAACGCCGGGGAAAATCGTGATCCACCATTCGCCCGAGAATAAAAACTCATTGCCGATGCGAATCAAGGTACCAAGAGACGGCGTCGTCGGAGGAACTCCGACACCCAGAAACGACAAGGTTGCTTCCGTAATAATCGCCAATGCTACCTGAACCGTGGCAAGCACCAAGACCGGACCTAAGACGTTGGGAAGGATGTGCGTAAACATGATTCGTGTGGGGCTCACGCCGAAAAGCTTAGCCGCCTGAACATAATCACGTTTCTTCTCACTTAACGTCGCACCTCGGACCGTGCGGGCATAGCGCACCCAGCCGGAAAGAGAAATCGCAAAAATAAGCACGCCGTATGCGGCCTGATCATGCATATTCTCGGGAAGAATCACTCGGATAATTCCGTCGATCAGCAGTGCCAGAAGAATCGCCGGGAAGCTCAGCATCACGTCGCAGAAACGCATGATGACCGCATCCGTGATTCCGCCTGCATAGCCGGAAATCAAACCGAGAGAGACACCTAGGGCGACAGAAATGAATACGGAAGACAAGCCGATCTCTAACGAGACCCGAAGGCCGTACAGAATAGCTGAAAGCAGATCTCTTCCCTGATCATCGGTTCCCAGCAGGAACTGCCACTTGCCTCCCTCCATCCAGGCCGGAGGCAAAAAGGCGTCCGACAGATCAAATGCCGTCAGATCAAACGGATCATAGGGCGCAATCCAGCTTGCAAAGAAAGCAGAGAGCAGAAGTCCGGCACAAATTACAAAGCTGATAATCGCAGCCGGAGAATGCAGAAACTTCCACATTAGGTCGCTTTCCAGAAAGCGCCTGAACGCAGACGGCCGTCCGCTGTTTTTACTCAGCACTATTGCCTCCGCCGTTTAATTTTTGAAGTCGTTTTTCGGCCGTTGCCGCCAGCACGCTTGCAGCCAGCGGCAGGATCTCATCATTGAAATCAAAGTACGGATTGTGTGCCGACGCGCCGCCCTGACCGATGCGAATATAGGCGCCAGGGACTTTTTCCAACATAAAGGCAAAATCCTCTCCGCCCGCCATTCTCGGATAGTTGCGGTCAACGTTTTCTTCACCGACAAAACCGGCAGCTACATCAGCCATGAAGGCTGCCTGCTCAGGCGTGTTGATGCAGGGCGGATAAAAACGTCCGTAATCGGTTTCGGCTGTGCAGCCTAGGCCCACAGCAATAGAGGCACTAATCTCACCGATTCTTTTCTCTACTAAATCCCTGACTTCGGGAGAGAAGGTTCGAGCAGTGCCGACGATTTGACAAGAGTCCGGGCACACGCTCTGCGCACGCGGATCGCCTGCTTGAAGAGAACAGCACGAAACTACCGCTGTCTCCAAGGGATCCACTTCTCTAGACACAATTGTTTGGAGTGCCAAGATAATGTGTGCTGCTGCAATCACAGGATCGTGGTTCAAGTTCGGTCGAGAAGCATGGCCGCCCTTGCCCTTTACGACGATCGTAAATGCGTCGGCAGCCGCCTGCATTGCTCCGTAGTTCAACGCAATTCGTCCCGGTTCAATCGCGGATGAATTATGGAAGGCATAAATTTCCTGCATCGGAAAGCGTTCGAAAAGTCCGTCTTCCATCATGTGCTTAGCGCCGGACCAGCCCTCTTCACCCGGTTGGAAAACCAAAACCACTTTACCTCCGAAATTTCTCTCAGAAGCAAGTTTCTTGGCGGCGCCCAAAAGTGCTGCCGCATGACCGTCGTGACCGCAGGCATGCATTGCGCCTTCGACTTGAGAAACGTGGTCATGGTTGGACAATTCTTTTAAAGGCAGCGCGTCGATATCCGCCCTCAGGCCGACTGAAGCTTCTCCCGGAAGTTTTCCGTAAATGACACCCACGACACCGTCTCCACCGACGCCTTCGTGAACTTCATCAACGCCGTAATCCTTTAGTAAGTCAGCAATGATGCGTGAGGTTCTCGGTGTCACCAAGCCGATTTCAGGATGGACGTGAAAATCCTGACGAATTCGGCGCAGTTCTTCTTTGGTTTCTCCGAGGAAAAAGGGATCTGAATATTTATCCAAATTAACGCTGTTCATTTTTTCTATTCCTTGTTTGCTGCGTCTGATTTCAGCCTCGGATCTACTGCCAAGTAGAGCAAATCAACAATGAGGTTAATGACGACAAAAATAAGAGAGATTAGACAGAGGTAGGCTGCCATGACCGGGATGTCTGCAAACTGAACCGCCTGTATAAACAGCAGGCCCATGCCCGGCCACTGGAAAACGGTTTCGGTCACGATCGAAAAGGCGATAATGCCGCCGATCTGGAGTCCTGTGATCGTAATCACCGGCAGCAGCGTATTTTTCAACGCATGTCTAAAAAAGATTTTTCGTTTTGGAACTCCTCTGGCACGCGCAAAGCGAATGTAGTCCGTGCGCATGACCTCAAGCATTTCACTGCGTACCAAGCGCATCACCAGAGCAATTTGAAAGATCGCCAAAGTCACCGCGGGGAGGATGATATGTTTCAGACCATCTCCGGTGAGCAGGCCGGTTGTCCACCAGCCAAATGCAACCGTCTCTCCTCTTCCGTAGGACGGAAGCCATCCCAGCCAAACCGAAAACACGAGGATCAGCAAAATACCGATAAAAAATGTCGGAAGAGAAATTCCAACGAGCGATAAACCCATCAGCCAGCTTGCCCAAATCGAATTTCTCTTCAGAGCCACAAAGACTCCCAACGGAATTCCGATGAGCGTAGCTACCATTGCAGAGAAAAATGCAAGCTCGAGCGTCGCCGGCATTTTTTCTTTAAACAAGTCAACCACGGGCGCACCTTGGCGCAGTGACATGCCAAAGTCACCGTGGAGAGTATTTGCGATAAACGCTCCGAACTGTTTCCAGATCGGCTGATCAAGCCCTAGCTCATGCGTCAGCGCAAGACGGTCAGCCTCGGTGGCTTCCTGACCCAGCATTTGGGTCACGGGATCGCCTACAAATTGGAACAACAGAAAAGCAATCAAGGTCACGATAAGCATGACCAATATTGCCTGGAGCAGACGTTTTATAACAAACGAGAACATCTGTCGGCATCCTTTCGGGAGTCGATAGGCCGGAAAAGTCATTCCCGGCCAAAAAAGAGAATTACTTCACCACGACTTTATCAAGCTCCAAGCGGTCGTCAGCACGCAGAGGAGCATCTATATTTTTCTTCAAAGCCCAGTTGATAACTTGTGTGTGAAGCGGAAGAACATAGATATTCTTATTGACGCGAAGAAGAGCTTGTTCGATCAACTCATTACGCTTATCAAAGTTTTCTTCTTCTTTGATTTTTTCAATTAAAGCGTCAAGCTCCGGATCCGAAACTCGTCCGATGTTGGACAGGCCGTTGCCTTTTTTAACATCGACAGTTTCCACTAAAGACTGCAGCGGGAACAGAGCGTCCTGAGTGGAGGCACCCCAACCGACCATGCCGACGGAAGAGTCATAACGCAGAACTTTCGGAAAATAGTTCGCACGGGGAATCGCATTAACCTTTACCTTCACGCCGATCTTTGCCCACATGCCGGCCAGCGCTTTACCGATGGCCTCGTCGTTGATATAGCGGTTATTCGGGCAATCGAGCGTAAATTCAAAACCGTTGGGATAACCGGCCTCTGCCAGAAGCTTTTTAGCCGCCTGCGGATCGTAAGGAAGACGGTCGGCCGCTTTGGCGCTCCAGCCGTTTGTCTCGGAGGAAACAATCGTTCCGTTCGGGATCGAGAAACCTCTCATCACGGCGCGCTGAAGTGTTTTGATATCAATAGCCTGATAGAGGGCCTGACGAACGCGGATATCCTTGAACGGGTTCTTGTCGGTTTTCTTACCGTCGACAAAAACGTAAGGAGATTCGTCACGCATTTGGTCCAGAGAAATCATGAGCACGCGGAGCTCGGGTCCGGACTGAAGTTTGACCTTCGAATTGTTTTTCAGGCGCTGGATATCTTGAGTTGCGGGATCAGGGACAAAGTCCACCTCTCCGGACAATAAAGCTGCCATACGGGTCGCCGCAGATTTAATCGGAGTGTAGATGCCTTCTGTGACATTTCCGACTTTGTTGGCTTTATTCCACCAATCAGGATTTTCAACAAAAACTGTTTTGATATCAACTTCACGAGACTGAAGTTTGAAAGGACCGGTGCCGTTCGCATGTTTTGCTGCATAGGCTTCTTCTTTGGCAACAAAATTCTGCGGTGCAGTTGCTCCGTGCTTTTCAGCCCAGGCTTTATTCAAAATTCTGAGATAGGCAAGCTGATTGAGAAGGACAGGAGAATGATTAATCGTTTTGATCAGAACATCGCCGTTCGGAAGCGCTTCGGCGCCCAAAATGCCGGCCGTAAATGTTTTGAACTGAGAAATCGGATGGAGGGCTCGATTGATCGAGAAAGCCACGTCTTCGGCTGTCAGAGTCTCTCCTTCATGAAATTTCACGCCTTTGCGCAGCTTGAAAACGAAACCTTCGGGGACTGAGGTCCAGCTTTCCGCAAGAGACGGCGTCACTTTACCTTTGTTGAGATTAACTAATGCTTCGTAAACGTAAGAATTGGCGGTATTGTTGAATGCTTCATTCTGAGCGTGGGGATCAAAAGTTAATATGTCCCCTTGGCTGGCCCATTTGAAAGTAGCGGCGTAAGCACCGGAAGAAATGCCGATCCCCATTGCGGCACAAGTCATTGCAATTGCTACGAGTCGTCTCATGGTAAATCTCCTATGAAAAGTAGAGAACAATAGAAAATTTATATCATGAGGCAGGTGCAAAAACCACTTTAGAGAAATAAATTTAAGGGTATTTTCCCGCGCTGGAAAAAACAAAACCTCTTGAACGGTTA
>NZ_GL883757.1:0-533 GCF_000205025.1 Parasutterella excrementihominis YIT 11859
TTTTACTCCACTGAAATAAAAGGATTTTTTTTTTGATTTTTAAACTTTTAGTGCTCTAGTTTCGCAATTTTTCAGCCCTGAGGTTTTGCGTTTTTCAGTGATCTAGCCGGAGTTCGGCTTCGGCATCCTCGTTAAATTTCAATATCCGTACCTAATAACGTTTCGGCTTCTGGTTCTTCCTGAACATCTTCCGGTGTCTCGGGCCCGGCTCCCGGAACTCCAACACCTAACGCTTCAAAGTATTTAATCTTTTTACCGGCAACTTCGTCGAAGTAGTAGCCGTGGTTAAAGCGAGTTTGCATGACGTTATTTAGAACCTGAAGGATCTTTGCGTCGCTCTCGTAGACCAGATTCAGTTTTCCAGCTTTCTTGTTTTCCTTCATATAGCAGCGGATTCTCGAACGAACCATCAGCGACAAGCCCGTCGCAATGAACTGTACGAAGGTCTTTCCTTGCAGTGCCTTGTTGTCAGAGCATCTGATTCGATTGCAGCCGAGTCGGTCCTTAAGCGTTGCAAAGGCGTCTTCTACGCG
>NZ_GL883757.1:543-17768 GCF_000205025.1 Parasutterella excrementihominis YIT 11859
GTTGCAAAGGCGTCTTCTACGCGCCAGCGGTCGGCATAAGCCGTCCAGGCCTTAACCGGATCCTTCTCCGAGTCTGAGACTAAAACTCTAAATCCCTTGTACTTCAAGTAGTCGTCTACTCGGCGATTAACAATAATCAAGCCTTTTTCTTTATCGTTTCGGAAGAATTTTTCTTTCAGCTCTTCCTCCTGCTCGGTCAGGGCTTCATTTTCAAGAAGTTTCTTTTTAATGGTGAGAAGCGATTCCGTGAGCTTATTGGCTGCCTCCTGATAGATGACGGGATCGTAGAACATGTGGCAATAAAGCTCGGCTGTCGCAGAGTTTGATGCCGGTTTCCCCTCTACCGGCCGCGGATCGTATTTCCAATTCACCTTTGCCGTGGCGATGTTCTTTCTGACGTAAGGATCGCCGCTGTTGAGGTCTGCAAACTCCTTTCTATGTTCGTCTATGAGTTCTCTGGCCAGACAGCCTTTCGTTCCTAGACGGACATTAAAAATAAACTCAACTTTATTGATCAGACAGTCGTTGATGTTTTTTACGCTGTTATAGCCTTTGTCAGCAACCAGAACGACGCTCTTCATGTTTAGAAGGGCCTGATCGGCAATCGTATGACGAATGGTGCTGACATCAGGAACATTCCCGTCATAAAAGCGATAAAAAATCGGAAGTCCGGACTTCTGGTCTACCAAGAAGAGAACATTTAGCTGCGGCAGCGCATCGTCGTCTTTGTTCTTGCCGTATTCAATATGAGTTAAGCGCGTGGAGTAAGAAGAGATTGAGGTCGAGTCCAGGGCAAGAATGATCTTATTGTCTTCGTCTTCTTGAAGATAACTGCGCATCAGCAGGAAGTAACGCCGGACATCGCGCAGCTCTATCCTCTGGAAGAGGCGAGTTACTGCCGAGGGGCTCAGCGGCCGCGGATACGGCAGTCTCGTCGTCTCTGCAAAGCTTTCATAGAAGCTAACGTTGTTGTTCTGATTAAGGATTAAAAAGTATGCTAAGGAAAGGATCTTTTTATAGTCTTTGTTCCTTGGGAAGCACTCCTTTAAGAACTCTCCGACAGGAGAGTCGGCAACGATCTGATCTAAGGCCCAAGTAGCACCGGCGTAAAGCTTCTTTATGTTGCGAGCCTGTTCAAGAGTGATGCCTTCTTCGGAGATCTGAGTAAAGACATAATCTTTTCCTTTCCTCTCAACCTGATAGTTCCGAAATTCAGGATGTTCTTGAAGGAAAGCTTCATCAAAACGAATTTTTCCGTCCTTTTGTCCGCCAAGGATTGTCCCAATCTTTTTGGATTCACCTCTTTTGCTTCGCTTGAGTTCTCTATCCCAAACGTTTTTATAGGTGTAAACGTAATAAACGGAACCTGCCTTGTTAATCAGAATCGGAGGAAGCTTCGGATTTGCCATTGATAGATCTCCATATATAATGATCTAGTTTAGCGCAAAAAATCCTCAACTTCAACATTAACTTTATGTTTTATTGAGAATTTTTAAAATAATGAAGATCTAGAAACGCAAAATCTCAGTTCCTTCTTACGTTGCCTTATTGAGTGAACATGACTTGTTTTGAAAGCTTTTCATATCTTGACCGCGACAAAATTTGACGTACAAAGGTCTAAATTAAGTCTTGAAGATAGATTTTTCTTCAGATTTCTACAAGGGACTCGAAGGAAGAGATATCTCAGCTTTTCTAGGTTCGGCGCGTGTTAAGGAGGGCCGCCGAGCCGACAAAAGGTTCAAGAATAATAAGGCGGTAAGAAAGAGGTCGTAAATTTTTAGCATCGCAGATGATGAGAATTCAGTTTCAGAGAACTGATTTCAGGAGCAGGATATGGCGGTCAGATACGTTGTCGAAGATAGCAGCTGGAGAGGAGAAGTTAACGTTCCTCGGAAAGAATTTGGCTTTAATCGTTTGCGCTATCTCTGGGAGCATTGTCCGACGGGTTTGCTTTATTTCCCGAATGCGAGTCAGGATGACGTTAATCATGATTTAGCCAGAGATATCAGGCTCAAGGTCAATGCACTTCGCTTCGGCTACATCTCTATCGACCTTAAGGACGGCGGGAAGGCCCTTTTTGTTTTCGACAGACGCATTAGACGACAAGACAACATAAGGTTGAAGGATTGGCTGGTAGCGCTAGGTGCCATTGCCGATCTTCCGTATATTGTCTATGCGCCGGCCGGTCGGGACTATCATCGCATCAATTCCTGGTTCTCTTTTCCCACCATGCGCGGAGCTATGGGCAGGAAGGTCATGGATTCCGAAATTTTGGCTAATACGCCTATCCGAGAAAACGTCATGGCTGATACGTTGATCGGGAAGCCTGGGATCACTGCCGAGCTGTCGGAAGCGGTAATCAATATGGCACCCGGCTTTGTCGAACATCCCTTCTTTGCGATACCGTGGCGTTTGGATAAGGCGATTCACGCACCCATTGAACTGCCGTCTGGGGAAAAAAGGACCGTCGATCAAGTCATAAAGCCTTACACGGAGCCGGTTCAAGTCAAGATTAGATGGGAGTAGCCTCCTACCAGCGGGAAGTTGCCAATCGAGTCCGTTGGTTGAAGTAACTAGAATATTCTCATAACTCAATCAACCCAAGGGCAAACAATGAAAAGACTTTTCTTGACCGCAGTTACCGCCTCACTTCTTTCTTCCGCTTTTTTGATCTCTGTTCCTGCTGCGCAGGCGGAAGAAGCTGCTTATAAACTGGTACTCCTCAGGCACGGAGAGAGCCAGTGGAATCTTGAAAAACGCTTCACCGGATGGTCGGACATCGACCTGACGGATAAAGGTCGAGCCGGAGCCGTTAAGGCAGGCGAGATTATGAAAGGAGCCGGCGTCAATTTCGATGAAGTTCACACCTCCAAGCTGAATCGTGCGATTGAAACTGCTCAGCTGGCTCAAAAAGGCATGTCTGCTCAATGGGTTCCGCTTCAAAAATTCTGGCGCTTGAACGAACGCTGCTACGGAGATCTCGAAGGCAAGAAACGTGAAGATGTTGCTAAAGAAGTCGGTGACGATCAAGTAAAGATTTGGCGAAGAAGTTTTGACGTTCCGCCCCCTTCTTTGGCTGTGACAGACGCTCGCTCACCGGTCAAGGATCCTCGTTACGCTGATCTGGATCCTCGCGTCATACCGGCCTCTGAAAGTCTCAAGGATGTGATTGCGCGCGTCGGTCCGTATTGGACAGATCAGCTGCGCCCGGCGATTAAATCCGGAAAGACCGTTCTTGTGGTCGGACACAGTACCAACCTCAGAGCCCTGTCTGCTTGGATCGAGCCGAACTTGGATGAGAAAGCGCTTCAGAAATTGGAAATTAAAAACACTAAGCCAATCCTGTATGAGTTTGACAAAAATATGAACGTGATCTGCAGGAAAGTATTAGAGCCGTCCACGGTGAAGAAAGAATAAGACAGACTCAATACTTCTGATTTTTCACGGATCAGGAGTCCGACAAAACAAAACGCCCGTCATTTCTGACGGGCGCTGCAGTCTTAGTAACTACTCAGAATTACTTGGCTTCGTGAGCGAGCTTTTCAGCTGTCTGCGGAGGTGTAGCACGCGGGATGATAACACCGGTGGGGTTCTCAGCAGCATTGCGGCCGGCGATACGACCGAATGTCACGATGTCAGCCATAGCGTTGCCGCCGAGACGGTTGCCGCCGTGGACACCGCCGGTAACTTCACCAGCAGCGAAGAGACCCGGGATAACGTTGCCCTTGTGGTTCAGAACCTGAGCTTCAGTGTTGATTCTCAGACCGCCCATTGTGTGGTGGACAGCCGGAGTAACCATAACTGCGTAGTAAGGAGCTTCGGTCAGAGGACGCGGCATGTCGGCACGGCCGAACTGAGCGTCTTTCTTGTCAGCCTGGAACTTGGCGTATTCGGTCAGAGTGGTCTTCAGGTTGTCAGCATTGATGCCGAGTTTCTGAGCGAGTTCTTCAGGTGTCTTGCCTTCAGTAACGAGACCCTTCTTGATGTATGTTTCGATGGCTTTCAGGCTCTTACGAACGCTGTTATCGAAGAAGAGGTAGCCGACTTTGTCAGTCTGCTTCAGTTCTGCAGCAGAAACGACGTCACGAGTCTGGAGTTCGTTGATGAAGCGTTTGCCTTCTTTGTTGACAAGGATAGCGCCGTTGCCACGAACAGCTTCAGTGATCATTTCGCCGTTGCCGGGGACAACTGTCGGGTGAGTTTGAATCTGTTTCATGTCAACAGTAGCAGCACCGACCTTTTCGCCCATGATGATACCATCACCGGTTGCGCCGGGCTGGTTAGTTGTAGCGAAGCCTTTCAGTTTCGGATCGATCTTAGCGACCATAGCCTGGTTGGCAGAGAAACCACCGGAAGCGATAACAACAGCCTTAGCGTGGACGATCTGAGCAGGTTTTTTGCCCTGTTTGAACTGAACGCCGACAACCTTGCCATCTTTAACGATCAGCTTCTGAGCATCAGCCATCGTACGGATGTCGATGTTGCGGTCTTTGGAAGCCTTGTAGAGAGTTCTAACAACTTCAGCACCGACGAAGCCGCCGCCTGTTGGACGGTGGGCGCGTTTCTGAGAAGCACCGGCCATCATGCCGACGTCGTTCAGGTCGCCGCCGAGGTCGTTAATGAAGTCGACAGAATACTTGGCGTTGTCAGTGAGTTTGTGGTCAAGGTCGGGGTTGTTGAGATAGTGGCCGCCCTTGATCGTGTCGTTGAAGTGAGACTCGATGGAATCTTTGATTCCGAGTTTAGCCTGAGGCTTTGTTTCGGCTGCGTTCAGACCGCCGGCTGCACGGTTTGTGTTGCCGCCGACCATAGCCATTTTTTCAAGAACGATAACTTTTTTGCCGAGGTCATGGGCTGTAACAGCAGCAGAGAGGCCTGCACCGCCGGAGCCGATAATGACGACGTCGGCTTGTTCAGCTGCAACTGCAGGCATTGCAAAAGCAGCGGAGACTAAAGAGGCCAAAAGAATTTTTTGCATTCGATTCTCCTGAATGAGTCAAGTAATTGTCAAACAAGGAGAGATTTTACGATAAGTTGCATTTTTTTGATAGGGTCATCCCTTAATCCAAAATACCGAATTAGCGGGTTAATTTTAATACTGTTTTATCAATAAGTTGGAGGGGAGTCTGTTACAAACATTCAATCCATCCTCCCTCATATTGGGATTTAAGGATAACCCTAAATCTATCGCTTATTTAGGTTTTCCAAAAACGACTTCTTCTATTTGTTCTGTAGAAGAGCCCGAGAAAATAGGAATATATTTCCCCGCCTTATTTTTGGAGACACCGAGCGGAACAGATGTCACTCCGGACCAGCGGGCGATTTTTGCATTGGTCCAAACTTCATCTCTATATTTTTGATCGACAGGAATACCTTCCGGATTTAACCCTCTGAACCCGGCGTCTTTGAAGTGGAGTTCGTGTTCTCCGTATTTTTCCCAAGGGTTAGATGAGGAGAGAATCATGGCCGCTTGAGAAATGCTGAGATCTCTTAGAACGGGAACCAGATACCAGACAAAGTTAACCTTGTCGGTGAGCGGCATCGTTGTATTCCAAAGACGTGAGCACCAAGGACATTGCGTATCAGAAACGATGACAACGGTGGGAAGATCGGAAGATGCTTTGGGATTCTTAATACCAAATCCGTTTGCAAGCATAGACTCGTATAAATGATCGAGCTGGGTTCCGGCTCGAAGACGCGGATACTCAGCTGAACTCGGAACGGTTTCGGGACGAATGCCGACTTTATCGGCTGCAAAGGCTGCTCCTGCAGAGAACGCGGCAGACACTGCTAACAATGTTCTTCTCAACATCTTCCTCTCCGGTTGTTTTGTTGATGTCTTTTTAGTGTATCGCCTAGAGGCGCCGGATAGACTCATCAATTCAAAAAAGAAGCAGGACGCACAAACAAAAACACCGGCCAGGACACAGGCCGGTGTTTTGATGCATTGAGCAGGAGAACATCATGCTCGGAAAACCGTTGCCAGCTTTCCCCAAAAAGCTTCTTTCGAACATCTGTAAGGTTTTGTGGAGCACCCCAATTACTCCAACCCCAAACAGAGGGTTTCGGTTTCCAGAATCTGAATAACCAAGATTGCTTGTGCAATATCGCGGTGGTGGCGCAATCGGTTCGTTCAGAACAAGAATAAGTATACATAAAAATTTTACGTTATTCAATATTGGAATAGCGAAATTTATTTTTTTAATTAGAGGCAAAAAAAAGCGTCAAGAGAGGAAGGTAAAGTTCCGTTCAAACCCATAAGGTCGGTAGAATGCAGGGATAAGAAGTGCACTTTAGGAAAAATAAAATCATGAGCTACACCATCGGAGAACTTGCTAAGAAATTCAATATTGCGCCCTCTGCACTTCGCTATTACGAAAAGGAAGGGCTCATCCCCGGCGTGAAAAGAAAGGCTTCGGGTGCACGCGAATTTGAAGCAAAAGACTGCGAAGTCTTGCTTCTGATCGACTGCCTTAAACAAAGCGGGATGTCTATTAAAGAGATATCTCACTTTATTGAACTCCTTCACGCCGGAGAAAGGACGCTGGAAGATCGCGCTGATATCCTGAGCGACCTAGAAGTCAAGTTCAAAGAGGAACTTAAGCGGCAGAAGCAAACATTAAAGCGCCTTCAGTATGAAAACTGGGTCTACCGACAGGCTGTCCGTCTGGGAAGTATCGAAGCGGTTGAAGAGCTGCCGTCGGCTTCAATGCCCAAGAAACTGCGCAAGATAAAGAAGAAAATCGATCGAATCTGCCGTCCTGAAGAAACGTTCTAATTATTAATTCGAAGCTTAAATGAAAGTCGTCGTTACAACAAAAGATTTTTGCGAAGAAGCGAAGCACTATTTAGAGTCTGAAGGTTTTGAAGTTGCGCTGCGCAACAGGCTGGGTATCGGCGCCGGTGCGCCTGACGACATTCTGTATCCCGTGGTAGAAGACGCCAATGCGATCATTGCCGGAACAGAAACCTATCGTCCCGAGCTTCTCACACGTTTAAGTAACCTCAAGCTTATTTCCCGCAACGGCATCGGTTACGACGCGATTAATCTCGATGCACTTCGCAAAGAAGGCATCGGACTGACAAGAACCAAAGGCTTTGTTGAAGGCGCGGTTGCCGAACAGGTGATGGCTTATATCCTGTACTTTGCGCGGCGTGTTGATCTGCAAAGCGCCGATATGCATGACCACAGCTGGAACAGCCGCTTAATGCCGGGTGCTAAGAACCGCACTTTAGGGCTCATCGGTTTTGGCGGCATCGGAACAGAAGTGGCAAAACGCGCAGTGCCTTTCGGGATGAAAGTAATTTATTTCTGTCGTCATCCGAATCCGGCTGATGATGCGGCTTACGGCGTGCAAAGCGTTTCGATGGAAGAGCTCCTCAAAGAAAGTGATTACGTTGTCGCTGCGGTGCCCCTTACGGATCAGACGTTTCATCTTTTCAACGAGGAATGCATTGCTCAGATGAAGGCCGGTTCGGTTCTGATCAATATTGCCAGAGGTCCGGTGGTTGACGAGGAAGCGCTTGCTCAAGCGTTGGCCTCCGGACATCTGGGCGGCTGCGCAGTTGACGTATTTCCGAAAGAACCGTGCACGGATTCGGTACTGACTCGTTATTCGAACGCCTTGCTGACGCCGCACTCCGCGACTTCGACCGCAGAGAACAGCAAAGCAACTAATTTCGCAGCGGCCAATAACCTCGTCAACTATTTGAAAAAAGATATTGACGCCAAATATGTCGTAGTCCAGGGGACCCGCTACTAACCGGTTATCCAAAAACAGAAAACCTCGGAAGGCTGAAAATCTTCCGAGGTTTTATTTAGTGTTAATCGCTTAACTCTGAGGCCGATTAGCGATGAATGTTATAGCGGAGCCAAACGTAGCCGGAACCGACGGTTTCGCAGTCGATTAATTCCAGACGATTCTTCTTGAGCGGCTCAACGACACCCTGGCATTCAATGACGGAAGGATGACCGGATTCACCGTCAAGGCCCGGGTAAACAATCATGCTCAGTTCATCAACCAAGCCCATCTGAAGGAAGTTGCCGCAGGTAATGGCGCCGCCTTCGAGGAGCATGTGTTTTACATTGAAATCCTGTTCGAGGTGTTTGAGGGCACTCTGTGTTTCTTCAAGCTTGGAACCGGGTGTACGCATGATGTAGGAAACGCCGATTTCTTCCAGTTCTTTCTGATAAGCACGAGTGACATGGCTTCCGAGGACGGCAACGATATGTTCGCCGCTGGGAAGGGTCGGAGATTTGTAGTGGAGGCGGCCTTGGATATCGAATACGACGGCAAGCGGCCTGCCTTCGCGTTTACCGATGAACGTATTCGTCTGCATGGTCTTGTGGCCTTCCATCGGTTCTTTTTCTTCTACGACATCAGCGCCGTACTCGGCCATGGTTTTGCGTCCGACGATCCAGCCGTCTGCGGATAATTTTGCATCAGCGGCTTCATAAACCTCTGTGACACTGGAGGAGGCGTTGTAGAGAGGACTCCAGTATTTGGAAATCAGGCGACCGTCAACGGACATGATCATATGGCAGGTAATTTTCATTTTGCGTCTCCTTTTTTGACGTGGTGGAGAGGGCGAGAGCCGAAGGGATGTACGGTGGGATGCGGCGGCTCCGCGCCCGTATTCTAAGTATGCTCCAAGTTGGAGCATAAGTGAAGAGGAAAAACCGCAGATAAAAGCCCTAACTCACGCAAGGGGTTAGGTCAAATGTGCACTGAATTGGTGCTTGGTTAGGCGAGGGTTTTTCTTTCCTGAGAGTGAGAATCTTTGAGGCTCAGATATTCAGAAGTTGGCACGAATTATGCATGGTGATGGTTAGATCCCACGAGATCGTACAACAAACTAATCAGGAGCCCTTATGAAACTCATATTTGCGGTTTTTAAACCCTTCAAGCTCGATGAAGTCAGAGAAGCGCTGACTGAAATCGGTATCACCGGAATGACGGTAACGGAAGTCAAAGGTTTCGGACGCCAAAAAGGCCACACGGAACTGTACCGCGGTGCGGAATACGTCGTGGATTTTCTCCCGAAAGTTCAAATTATGGCGGCATGCCCCGACGGGTTGATCGATATTGCGACAGAAACGATCCGCAATGCGGCAAACACAGGAAAGATCGGAGACGGCAAGATTTTTGTGATGCCGTTGGAAGAAGTGGTTCGTATTCGTACAGGTGAAACAGGGGAAGGTGCATTATGAGAGTCACAGCCTTACTTTTAGCTCTGCTTTCTCCCGCGGCATGGGCGGCGGAAGAAAGTGCAATGAACGCAGCCGACGTGTCATGGATGATGGTCGCAACGACACTCGTGCTCTTTATGACAATTCCCGGCATCGCGCTCTTTTATGCCGGCATGGTACGAAAGAAAAATGTTTTATCCGTCGTGATGCAGAGCTTTGCAATTTGCTGCTCGATTACGATTGTTTGGTATGTCTGCGGTTACTCTCTCGCTTTTACCGAAGGCAACTTCTTTATCGGCGGCTTTGACAAAGTTTTCCTTCACGGCATCGGCATTAACACGATGCAGGGTTCCATTCCTGAAATGCTCTTCATGATGTTCCAGATGACGTTTGCCATTCTGACGCCTGCCCTGATGTGCGGTGCCTTTGCAGAACGCATGAAGTTCTCGGCGCTGTTCCTCTTCATGGTGCTTTGGTCTCTGTTTTGCTACGTGCCGATCTGTCACTGGGTTTGGGGTCCGGACGGCTGGCTAGCTGCCGCAGGTGCGTTGGACTATGCCGGCGGTACTGTTGTTCACATCAACGCCGGTGTTGCAGGTTTAGTGGCCTGCTTAATGCTCGGCAAGCGTATCGGTTACGGAAAAGAGGCGATGGCCCCGCACAATCTGATTCTTGCCATGGTCGGTGCCTGCTTCCTGTGGATCGGCTGGTTCGGATTTAACGGCGGATCCGGCTTGGCCGCTGACGGCCGTGCTGTGATGGCTATTGTGGTTTCTCAGATTGCTGCGGCCGCTGCTGCTCTGATTTGGATGGCCTGCGAATATGTAGAAAACAAGCGTTTCACTGTGTTGGGCGCGATTTCCGGTGCGGTGGCCGGCTTGGTTGCGATTACACCGGCCTCAGGCTTCGTTGAGCCGGCACCGGCACTTTTCATCGGCTTATGCGGCGGCTTTATCTGCTACTTCGGAGCCACTCGACTTAAGCACTGGCTTGGCTACGATGATTCCCTGGATGCCTTCGGCGTTCACGGCGTCGGCGGTATTGCGGGCGCCATCCTGACCGGTGTGTTTGCCTCTGAAGCGATCACGGGTTCAGCGATGAAGCCGGTTCTTGAACAGGTTTGGATTCAGACAGAAAGCGTCATTGCTACTCTGATCTACGCATCGATCGTTACCTATGTTCTCTTGAAACTCGTTGATGTCATGATCGGCATCCGAGTCTCTGCGGAAGAAGAACGGATGGGTCTGGACTTAAGTCTGCACGGCGAACGCGTGGAATAACTTACCGGCAAACCATTCAACGCAATCGAGGGCCGTTAAGGCCCTCGATTCGTTCAGAGATGAAAGGCTGAAGTTCCTGTTGAAGAGCTTTAGCCTTGTTCGTCAACAGAAGAGGTTAGAAGATCTGACCCCTTACTGAGCTGTCATGGATCAATGCGCCTATCGGATCATCGGTGGCGGGTTGATCAAGGCCCAGGTTCGGAATAGCATCCTTACGATTGGTGTAGTAGAGATTGCCGCCTTCTTCGGTCACACCCGGAGGCGCTTTGCGAACAACGTTAGGTTCGTTCTTGATGGCGTCTCTCATGTAATCAATCCAAACCGGAAGCGCTAAACCGGCGCCCTGCGCTCTGCGGCCTAAGCTGCGGGGCTGGTCAAAGCCCATCCAGACGGCTGCGCATTGATCTCCGGCGTACCCGACAAACCAAACGTCAAACGCATCGTTACTGGTACCGGTCTTGCCGGCGATGTCGGTACGTTTAAGCGAAGCGGTTGCGCGAGCTGCCGTACCGGAAGTGGCGACACCGTGCAGCATCTGATGCATGATGTATGCGTTGCGCGGGTCAAGCGCCTCAACTCCGGCGACTTTTTCTGCTTCTGCGGTTGACTGCATCAGAACTTTGCCGGAAGCATCGGTGACCTTAGAAATTAAGTACGGCTCGGTTCTTCGGCCGATATTGGCAAAAACGGAGAAGCCTTCCACCATCTGCCACGGAGTAACGGATCCGGCACCGAGGGCCATAGACAAATGCGGCGGATGTTTATCCGAGTCAAAGCCGAAACGCTGGATGAAGTCCACTGCATAGCGAGGCGTGATCGCCTGAAGAATTCGAATTGAAACGAGGTTTAGCGATTTCTTCAAGGCGTCCTTCATCATGATCGGGCCGCTGAACTTGCCGGAGAAGTTTTTCGGATTCCACTTCTTAAAGCCGGTTTCAGACGGATCCAAGACGATCGGAGCGTCATTGATGACTGTCTGCGGAGAAAATCCTTTCTCGATCGCAGCTGAATAAATAAAAGGCTTAAAGGACGAGCCCGGCTGACGCCACGCTTGAGTGACGTGATTAAATTTATTCAGGGCGAAGTCATAGCCGCCGACCATTGCTTTGATGGCGCCGGTGTTGTACTCTGTCGCAATAAAAGCGGCCTCAGCCTGAGGAATTTGGGTGATTTCCCAGTAGCCTTCCTTGTTGCTCTGAAGTCTCAGCACGGATCCCGGGACGATCTTGATATCGGCCTTAGCTTTCGGCTGGAGAGCTCTCTTTACGAAATCCAGGCCTTTGCCCGTAATGGAAATGACTTTGCCGTGAGACATCTGAACTTTAACTTCCGTCGGCGAGACTTCTAAGGCGACAACCGCCGGCATATCGGTGGCAATCAAAGCTTCCTGAAGCGCGTTGGAAATGTTTTGTTCTCGTGTCTTGGGATCGCTGATATCGACTTTTGCCTCTGGACCGCGATAGCCTTGGCTGTGGTCGTAAGACTGCAGGTGGCTTCTGAGAGCTTTGTAAGCGTAGCCCTGGTCTTCCGAATTAATCGTGGTGTAGACGTTCAGACCGCGGGTGTAGGTTTCCTGCTGGAAGATATCAAACATTAACGTGCGAACGAGTTCGGCAACGTACTCGGCATGAAGAGACTCGTTCATGCGGGTCGGCGTGCCGACTTGTTCGGCAACACGGGTCAGACGCGTCTGAATCGGAGCATTCACTTCTTTTTGATACTCAGCTTCGGAGATATAGCCCAAATCTCTCATGCGGCCGAGCACATAGTCTCGACGCATCTTGGCGCGTTTGGGACTTGCGAACGGGTTGTAAACCGAGGGCGCGGCTGGAAGACCTGCCAGAGTGGCAACTTCTCCGGCCGTCAGCTGCTGAAGGCTTTTGCCGTAGTAAGTGCGGGCAGCTGCAGCAAAACCATAAGCACGGTTGCCGAGGAAGATCTGGTTCATGTAGATCTGAAGAATCTCATCTTTACTGAGGTTCGCTTCGATCTTGAAAGCCATGGCGACTTCGTAGAGTTTACGAATGTAGCTTCGTTCGCTGGAGAGGAAGAAGTTGCGGGCGACCTGCATCGTAATAGTGGAGGCGCCCTGGCTCTTTCTGCCCGTGGCTAAGTTATTCAGCGCAGCACGAATGAAGCCTTTGGGCTCGATACCGGCGTGCTGGTAGAAGCCGTCGTCTTCTGCAGAAATCAAAGCTTCTTTGACGAGCGGCGGGATTTCATTAATCGTGACGAAGTCGCGGCGTTCTTCGCCGAACTCGGCAATGAGTTTGCCGTCCGCGGTCCACACACGCATCGGAACCTTCGGCTTGTAGTCGACGACAGTGTCAATCGGAGGGAGCTGAGAGTAAACGAGGGCGAAGACAAAAAGCGCTAAACCGACGCCGGCCAAAGCGAGGGCAATGCAGGTTGCGACGAAGCCCTTGAAGAAGCCCCACAGCCTGCTTCCTCCTTTACGAGGCGCAGGGGCTTTCTTCGGAGATTTGTCGGCGGAACGAGCCGGCGTTGTTTTCTTGGTATCAGCCACAATATTCTCACGTTAATTGTTTGTATGAGCGCCTAATTTTACCTTTTAGGGACGAAGGAGTGCGCCGCTCATCAATCTCTTATCGGATGAGGGCGCAATCCTGACTGTTACAAACTGTAGCGGCTGACCGCCCTTAGGCGAAGAGACTATTGACCAAAATCACGTAAACAGTTGTTCCGGCAAAGATCGAGAGAAGCGGTTTTTTAACAAACCATTGGACAATCAAAGTAAGGAAGACGCCTGCAGCTTCGGGGACAGGAAGGCCGCCTCTGGCGAGTGCCGAACTGGTCGAAGCGTGCAAAACCAAAAGAACCATAATGGCAAGCGGCAGGAAGTCGCCAACGACACCGACCCACCGCTGTTTGCGCAGCCAGGAGGAGCAGGCAAACGGGAGAAGGCGCTCGGCTGCGGTTACTGCGCCCATGGCGATGAACACTGTAAAGAGATACACGTAATCATTCATGACTTGAACCTCCGGCGGAGCGGGCGACTTTAGGAAGCGGTTTTTTTTGGAAGGCAAAAAGGATGGCGCCTAATGCACAGATGGCAATGGCGATCGCCAGTGCATTGTCGGCACTAATAAAGCGAGCGACGGCATAGCCGATCAAGGCAACCCAGAGCGGTTTAGAGTTGACACGTCCGCGCCACTGTTCGCAGAGAAGCATCGCAAAAAGACTCGTGAGAACAAAGTCGAAACCGGCCAGTTCAATCGTAGCGGCCGCGCCGAGCAAGCCGCCGATCAGACTTCCGAGAATCCACCATGAATAATCGAAGAGCGCGATCAGAACCAGGCGGTCGATGGGCGCGTCTTTCTTCTCTGTTGTAATAAGCGAGTAAGTCTCATCGGTCAGCAAAAAGGCAATCAGCCATTTTTTCCAACCGGCGGAATGAAGACGATCTAATAAAGAGAGACCGTAGAAAACATGTCGAAGGTTGACGACAGCGGTCGCAAAGGCGATGGAAGCAACCGACATGTCTGCCGCCAGCATCGGAATCATCATGTATTGGACCGCTCCTCCGTAAATCAGGACCGAGCTGATCGGCGGAATCCACCACGAAGCTCCGGCTTGAACGCAAAGGAAGCCGAACACGATGCCAAGCGGAATGTAACCCATACACACCGGGATAGAGGCAGTAAAGGCGTTTTTCACTAGGGAACTTTGAAGCTGCATTTCTATTTTTAGGATTTAACGTACTAATTCTTCTTGTAGAAATCCATTTTAGTGAGCAAAAACTTTGATTGAACGAAACGCTGGAAAAAACGCACGATCCTAGGCGTAAGTTCGCAGAATGAGGCCCTCGCACCTTAGATTAATAAGAGGAACCGAAGAAAGCCTGAGAACACTATGTTTTGGAATTTATTCTGGCCGATTGCGCTGATCACGCTGGCAAACTGTTTCTACAACATCTGTACTAAGTCCACGCCTGAGCAGGCGAATCCTTTCCTCTCGCTGTGCGTGACTTACTTAACAGCCGCGGCGGTTTGCATTTCGGTCTTTATCTTTTCTCAGTCGAGAGAGGCCGTTTCTCTGGAACTCTCGAAACTCAATTGGACGGCGCCGACGCTCGGTTTGGCAGTGGTAGCCTTAGAAGTCGGCTACATCCTTACGTATCGTGCCGGATGGAAAATCAACACGGCTTCTTTGGTGACTAATATCGCTCTTGCCATCCTTTTGCTGTTCATAGGATTCTTGTTTTACGGCGAACCGATTACCGGACGGAAATTACTCGGCGTCGTCATTTGCTGTATCGGTTTGTTTTTCCTGATCAAATGATCAGCGATTGATCCTCAGGATTGAAAGCGCGTTGCTAAAATTTAGAACATTCGCAGCTGAGTAAAGCAAAGGAGCTATATGGCAGTACAACCTCCGAACCGAACGATATTTCTCGTCGGAATGATGGGCGCCGGGAAGTCGACGATCGGCAAAGCGCTGGCTGCATTAATGGGGACGAAATTCGTCGATCTCGACCGAGAGCTGGAAGAGCGCTGCGGAGTCTCAATTCCTCACATTTTCGAGACGGAAGGTGAAGCCGGCTTCAGGTGCCGGGAAACCCGCCTTCTGCAGGAATATGCGAAAGCATCCGATATGGTCGTTGCCACCGGCGGCGGAGTTGTGACCCGTGAAGAAAACCGAGAAATACTGAAAGCGTCTCCGGCTGTCGCAGTTCACCTTAAAGTCAGTCCTGAAGAATGTTTCCGGCGCACTCAGGGCACTGATAGGCCTTTGCTCCAATGCGCGGATCCGATGGAGAAGATTTGCCGTCTGCTGCAGGAAAGAGGACCTTTGTACGAGGAAGTTGCCGATATCTCCTATGAGACGGATGGAATGAAGGCAGCACGCGCGGCCCAAGAACTCCTCAACAGCATCCATCAACACCAACTCGTTAAAGAACAAGAATGAAAGAAGTACAAGTCAAAGTTCCCGGCCACTCCTACACCATTAAGTTAGGGTCCGGCGTGATCAAAGAGCTCCCGGCGGAATTGAAACGACTCAACCCTTCCAGCTGTCTCATCGCCACCAATATTACGGTTGGTTCGCTCTATCTAAAAAAGGCTACCGATCTTTGCAATGGGATGTGCCGCACGGAATCGGTCGTCCTGCCTGACGGCGAGGCTTATAAAGACTGGGGCAGTGTCTCGGCAATTCTTGAAAAACTTGCCTCGATGGGGGCAGATCGCAAGTCAGTGGTAATTGCACTCGGAGGCGGCGTGGTCGGAGACCTCGCCGGCTTTGCGGCCGCAATTTATATGCGCGGTATCCGCTTTATTCAGGTTCCGACAACACTACTGGCGATGGTGGACTCTTCCGTCGGTGGAAAAACCGGTATGAATATGACGGCAGGAAAAAACTTAGTCGGCACTTTTCACCAGCCCGAAGCCGTGATTGCCGACTCCGACTTTTTGCGTACTCTGCCGGAAAGAGAAATCGGCGCCGGCATTGCGGAAATTATTAAGCACGGTGTCTTAGCAGATAAAACTTATTTCGAAGAGCTCGAGCGTGACATGGAGAAGTTAAGGGCGCTCGACCCCGAGACGGTGGCCAAAGTGGTCGGACGATCCTGCGAGATTAAGGCCGGCGTCGTCTCCCGAGATGAAAAAGAAAAGGGCGAACGCGCCAAACTGAATCTCGGTCACACATTCGGTCACGCCATTGAAAAGCTCACCGGTTACGGCACGTGGCTGCACGGTGAAGCGGTGGCTGTGGGCACCGTTTTGGCGGCAGTGACCGCTGAAAAGCAGGGCAAAATCAACTGTGGGGATGTTAAGCGGATTCAAGATTTGATCCATCGAGCAGGACTGCCAGTCCGCATTGCCGGCATCAGTGCCTCAAAAGCGATTGAGGCGATGAAAGGTGATAAAAAGAGCACCAAAGGCGTTCCCCACTTTATTCTGCCGGTCGCGATCGGAACAACGGTGATCGAAGAGGTTCCCGAAGGCCTGATCAAGGAAGCCCTTCTGGAAGAAGGATATGAGCCATGATTACGGAAGGTTTTGAACTGGCGGATTACGCCTGTAGTTCTGCAAACTCTCGAGGGCGAGCGATTGAGGAAAAGAGCAGTACGTCGCGTACCGAGTTTCAGCGTGACCGCGACCGCATCATCCATAGTTCCGCTTTCCGCAGACTGGAATACAAGACGCAGGTCTTTGTAAATCACGAAGGAGATCTCTTCCGCACGCGCCTGACGCATACGCTGGAAGTGGCTCAGATTGCCCGCACAACCGCGACGCTTTTGAAGATCAATCCCGATTTAACGGAAGCCATTGCACTGGCGCATGATCTCGGTCACACGCCCTTCGGCCACTCCGGCCAAACGGCGCTGGATCGCTGCATGGCTGATCACGGCGGATTTGAACACAACCTTCAGTCGCTGCGAATCGTCGACCTGCTGGAGGATCAGTATCCGAACTTTGACGGACTGAATCTGACGTGGGAGACCCGAGAAGGGATTCTGAAGCACTGCAGCCGGGAAAACGCCCTGCGCCTCGGCGCTTTAGGCGAACGTTTCTTGAAAGGCGAGCAGCCTTCTCTTGAAGCGCAGCTCGTCAATATTGCCGATGCGATTGCCTACAGCACGCACGATATCGATGACGGCCTGCGCGTTGGCTACCTCGATGAAAAAGACCTCGTCGAAAACGTTCCGCTGTACGCCGAATACCATGCGCAAGTCGATGCGGAATATCCGGATATTCAGGAGCGCCGCAAGCAAAAGGAAGTGGTGAGGCGGC
>NZ_GL883758.1 GCF_000205025.1 Parasutterella excrementihominis YIT 11859
AAAGTTTCACCGGTGAAACTTTTCGCCGATTCTGATTTTGGAGTTTTCAATCATTCTTTCAGCAGTTATCCATAATCCGTTTACAAGGATTGTGGGTAACTGCCCTGACTGCTGAGAGTTGTCCTCATTTTCCGATGGTGAACGCTTGTCTCCGAAACTGGCCGTAGTGAACCGAAGAAAATTGTGGGCAACTCGAGGCTCGAAAAGTTTCACCGGTGAAACTTTTCGCCTATTCCGATTTAGATTTAAAGAAAAAGGAAGAGACTGCTATCACAGTTACTCCTCCTTTGTTTATATTTAGTTCTTACGCTTCTGAGAAACAGAGCAAATTATTTTGTATTTAGTGCGTCTTTAAAAAGTTTTCCTGCAACAAATTTCGGCTGAATCGAAGCTGGGATTTTAAGTTCTGCACCTGTTGCAGGATTCCGACCCACTCGAGCTTCGCGCTTGGCTGACTTAAAAGTGCCGAACCCCACTAAAGTGACTTCATCGCCGGATTTTACCGTTTTGATGATTTGACCCAATAATGCTTCCAAGACCTCTTTGACATCAGCTTTAGGTTTGCCAGAGACTTCTGCTACAGTGGCTACCAATTCAGTTTTATTCATTTATTTCTCCAAAATAATTGAGACAGGACTGACTTATTTTACCCAATCGGTAGAGCGCGACATATTTCTTTTCGCTGCGTTTCGCTGCGATAGTCGTACATAGAAGTAGTATTGACTGAAGCGTGACCCATAGCCCGCTGCAAAACGAACACATCACAACCATTCGCCAGCATCGTGGTTGCAAAAGTCCTTCTAAGATCATGGGGCTTTACTTTTTCCAAACCAGCCAAGGTCGCTCTTTTTTGAAGAATCCGATAAATCGAACCGGAGAGCATTTCTTTGAAAATGAAGCT
>NZ_GL883759.1 GCF_000205025.1 Parasutterella excrementihominis YIT 11859
TAGTACAAATAATTGAGAAACCTTTAATTAATATGTAAGAACATTTGATCTGTTTTTTCCGTTAAAAAATATGAAAATTCTGCTGGCCCAACCAAGAGGCTTCTGCGCCGGTGTTGATCGCGCGATTGCGATTGTCGAAAGAGCACTTGCAGTGCATGGTGCGCCGATCTACGTCCGCCATGAAATCGTCCATAACAAACACGTGGTTAATTCACTGAGAGAAAAAGGCTCGATTTTTGTAAATGAAATTGACGAAGTGCCTGACGGTTCGGTTCTCGTGTTTTCCGCACACGGCGTACCGAAATCAGTTGAAGAAAAAGCCAGAGCCCGGGATCTGACCATTTACGATGCGACCTGCCCTCTCGTGACCAAAGTTCATATGGAAGTCACCAAGATGCATAAGCAGGGCTACCGCATCATCATGATCGGACATGCCGGCCACCCAGAGGTAGAAGGGACGGTCGGACAGGTTGACTCGGAAATCAATGTCATTGAAAAACCTGCTCAGGTCTGGGATCTTGAGGTCGAGAACCCGGAAAAAGTCGCCTACGTTAGTCAGACAACGATTTCCTACGATGATGCCAAGGAGCTGATTCAGGAATTAAAAAAGCGCTTTCCCCTGGTTGCAGAGCCTAAAAAAGCAGACATTTGCTACGCCACCCAGAACCGTCAGGACGCGGTTAAAGAGTTGGCCCGCCGCGTAGATCTCGTACTGGTGGTCGGCTCAAAGAGCAGCTCGAATTCCAATCGATTGAGAGAAGTCGCCGAAGGCGCCGGCACAAAGGCTTACTTGTTGGACGATGCAGGTGAAATTAATCCTGACTGGTTTGAAGGCATAGAAAGGGTCGGCATTACGGCTGGCGCCAGCGCCCCGGAAATCTTGGTCGACGAAATCGTCGAGAAACTCAAAACACTGGGCGCCGACGAAGTCGGAACCATGACCGGACAGCAGGAAGACGTGAAGTTCCCGCTGCCGAAGGGCTTGTGGAAGAAGGACTTGGAGAATGCTCGTGACAATCAAAAGTAATCAGGCTTGTTTGAATGCTCCGTTCGGTTCGATCCTTTTGACATTTGAAGGTGATGAGCTTGTCAGATGCGAGTTGTCTGAAGAAGCTGTCGAAGAAGATCTCGGAAGTTTTGCCGAACATAAGGCGGTTAAGGCCCTGAAGTCTTATTTGGGAGGCAGTGTACAAGCCTTGGACAATTGGAAGCCCAGTGAGGACGGCACGGAATTTCGCTGTCAGGTTTGGAAGGAGATTGCCAAGGTTAAAGCCGGTGATACCGTGACCTACGGACAAATTGCTGATAACCTCAACAGCTCTCCTCGTGCTGTGGGTTCCGCCTGCGGAGACAATCCGCTGCCGATTTTTGTCGGTTGCCATCGTGTTGTCGGAAAGAGCAATTTGGGCGGATTCGCGCATTCCGCCGACAATCTCTCAATAAAATGTTGGCTTCTCAAGCACGAACAGCAAAACATGTGAGGAGTTTGAATGAGTAAAAAAGAACATGTTTCTGCCACCCCGGCAACTATGTGGCTGAAGCAGCATAAAGTGCCTTTCGAAGACGGAATTTATGAATACGTGGAACACGGCGGCACGGCTCAGGCGGCCGCGTGTTTCGGTGTGGATGAACACAACGTCGTAAAGACGCTCATCATGCAGGACGAACATGAAAAACCGCTTGTCATCCTGATGCACGGTGACCGCGAAGTCTCCACTAAGAACCTGGCTCGTCAAACGAACCGTAAACATATCGAACCTTGCAAGCCTGCAATCGCCGAAAAAAATTCCGGCTATCAAGTCGGGGGAACCTCGCCGTTCGGTACAAAGAAGAACATGCCGGTCTACGTCGAAAAAACAATTTTGGGTTTGCCGTTTATTTATATCAACGGCGGCAGGCGCGGTTATAACGTCAAGATTGATCCGAAAGTGCTGAAGGATCAATTGGGCGCCGTCGAAGTCGGATGCGCGATTGAAAAGTAGTCTTCAGCAGTAAGTTTTGGAAAGATATGGAAAGAGCCGGGGTTTTTGATCCCGGCTCTTTTGCTAAGTACGGTATTTGCGGAGTTCGACCGGAATCTTCCGGTCCCCGCCGCCACTAATCGTTATCGTTCGGATGCTCCAGCGACCATCTCGGCTTAATAGAAAATCCGCCCTGTTTCTTATTCCTTAAATCTTTAATTTCCGCTAAGTGAGCACCTGCGGCAGCTGCAATCATCGCGCCGTTATCTGTACAAAGATTCTGGGGCGGGAAGAAGACTTTGACGCCGCGTCTCCGGCAGGCTTCCGTTAAACGAGCTCGAAGCTGTTTGTTCGCGCTGACACCGCCTGCGGCCACCAGCGATTTATTGCCGGTTTTCTTGAGTGCTTTCAGACACTTCGTCACCAGAACATCTGTGACGGAATCAACAAAGGCTCGCGCCAGATTGTTTTTGAATTCCTGAGACAAAGGCTTCGGTTCTTTGCGGACCGTGTTCATAACCGCTGTCTTAAGACCGGAAAAACTGAAATCCAAGTTCGGTGCGTGAATCAAAGGTCTCGGCAGCTCAATGGCGCCGGGCGTGCCTTTCTCAGCCAAAGCAGAGACGGCAGGACCGCCCGGATAAGAATAGCCGAGCGCCTGTGCCGTTTTATCGAAAGCCTCTCCGGCCGCATCATCCAGCGTTTCTCCCAGCAGCTCGTAGTCGCCTAAGGCGCGAACTTCCATAATTTGAGTGTGTCCGCCTGAAACAAGCAGGGCAACGAAAGGAAACGACGGTTTATCCTCAGCTAAAAGCGAAGAGAGAAGGTGTCCTTCCAAGTGATGAATACCGACTACAGAAATATTCAGCGCAAGCCCGATACCGTAAGCCACGGAATTTCCGACGAGGAGTGCCCCGGCAAGTCCCGGACCTTCCGTAACAGCAACGGCATCCAAATCCTGCGGTGTCTTACCGGCTTTTTTCATTACCTCGTTGAGCAAAGGAATAATGCGGCGAATGTGGTCGCGGCTGGCAAGTTCGGGCACGACGCCGCCGTATAAACGATGCATTTCGATTTGCGTATGAAGTGCATCTGCAATAAGACCTTTGTCCGTGTCGTAAAGGGCAACACCCGTTTCGTCACAGGAAGATTCAATTCCGAGGATCAGCATTCTCTTTGTCGTCGAAGGAAATAAGCTAAGTTCAAATTTTAGCCTTACTGAGCCTTGTGGGTGCTGTAGTAGATATCGCGGGTTACGATGGCAAATGCATCGTCTGCCGTTGAGTCGCCGCAAAGTTTTTGTCTGACTTCTTCACTGATCTTCACAAATTCATCGTAAGTCGGAACTTGTTCGGAAACGGCAACGCCTCTGGCATTGAGATATTTGCGGCTCGGACCGTCCAAAGGAAAATATTTAGTCGGGCAGACCCAATACATACCCATGGTCAAGTTGAACTTGATCCCGTACTGATGACGCGTCATCTCATTAAAGAGACCGGCAACCTGATCGTTCTTGCCGAAAAGGCCTAAGAACAAAGTCCACAGATTATTAATGTCCTCTTTGGTCTTGCCGTCCTTGAAACCGAAAAACATCGAGTTTTCGTTGTTGAGCGGAGAAACGCCGTGGAAGTCCGTCGGTGAAGGCTCGTCAACTTTAAAGAAAATTTTGAAACTCTTTGCAACTTCAGCTTTCTTTTCCTGAGAGATGTGACGGTTCATCACGCCGAAGACCGTGAAAGGATCGATATCCGTCAGCTTTTTGTGGTTCGGACCATGAAGGTAATTCGTTTCTTCAGGAAGTGCTGAATAAAGCCAGGTTAAGAGTTCCTCCCTGCGGTCGGAGTACGCACAAAGTTTTCGTGCGGCCGCAGGATTAAATTTTGTCCATGAGTAATCATTGTCCATTTTTCTGCTCCTTCAGCAAAAGAAGAATCTATTGTGGGTCGCGAGAAAAATAGGTGCCGCGTTATCTGCTCAAATCGATCTTTTCGGTTGAGAAAACGACCGTCTTTCCGCACTCTCGGGTCAAATAAATTGTTACTTAAATGAGATAGTTAAGGCACGGAAGTGAAAAATGCATTAGAATTGCTGACTTTCGAGTAGGGGAAGGCCTGTGCATTCCGCGTACTCAACCAAGAAACTATTTTTAAACAGTTATTTAGTTTAGGTGCTCGATGCCCACAATCCGTGTTAAAGAAAACGAACCTTTTGAAGTAGCTCTTCGTCGCTTTAAGCGCACGATCGAAAAGAGCGGTCTTTTAACTGAACTTCGCGCTCGCGAATTCTATGAAAAACCGACTGCTGAACGCAAACGCAAAAAAGCTGCCGCTATCAAGCGTCACTACAAGCGTCTTCGTAGCATGATGCTCCCGAAGAAGCTCTACTAATTCTTCAAGCACTTCAAAACAGAGGCAGTTATGAGTTTAAAAGACCAGATCACCTCTGATATGCGCGACGCGATGCGCGCTCATGACAAAGAGAAACTGAGCGCGCTTCGTATGCTTCTTTCTTCGATCAAACAGAAAGAAGTCGACGAGCAGATCACCGCAGATAATGCTGTCATTCAGCAGATCATTGCAAAATTGATCAAGCAGCGCAAAGACTCAGTTGAACAATATCTGGCCGGGAATCGTAAAGATTTGGCTGATAAAGAGTCAGCGGAAATTAAGACGTTCGAAGTCTATTTGCCCGCCCAGCTTTCTGATGAAGAAATTCAGAAAATCGTTGATGAGGTTGTGACTTCCGCCGGACTCAGCGGCTCGGCCGCCATGGGCAAAGCCATGGGAATGATCAAGCCGAAGGTTGCAGGCAAAGCTGACATGGGCAGAGTTTCCGCACTGCTTAAGGCAAGACTGGCTCAGTAAGCTGGGAGATTTTATAAAAGACGTCCTGCGGGACGTCTTTTTGTTTATAGCGGCCGGATCTTTCAAAACAGTTTCCGTCCCCCGCCTTTTCTTGTGAGAGTTTGATTCTTGATCGCACAGTCTTTTATTAAAGAACTGCTTGACCGAGCAGACATTTACGAGGTCGTCAACCGAAGAGTTCCTTTGCAGCAAAAAGGAGCTTCGGCCTGGGCATGCTGCCCTTTTCATAATGAAAAAAGTCCCAGCTTTTCGGTGAACCGCGAACGCGGCTTCTATCACTGCTTCGGCTGCGGAGAACACGGCAACGCCATCAGCTTCTTAATGAAGTATGAGAATCTTCCGTTTGTCGATGCGGTCGAAAAACTTGCCTCCGAATTCAGCATGCAGGTTCGCTATGAAGGCGGCGCACCAAAACCCAAGAGCGGTAAACCGCGTTTGTCCGAGATTATGCAGAGGGCAATGGAGTTTTACCGCGATAAATTCAACAGCGACAAGTTCTCACAAGATTATCTCCATGACCGCGGACTCAAAGACGAAACCATCGAGCGTTTCGGAATCGGTTTTTCGCCGGATGCCTGGCATAACTTAGACGCCGTCTTCTCTCCTGATCTCAAGCCCTTGCTGTTAGAGGCCGGTCTTCAGCGAACTGGTCAAAGCGGAAATGTCTACGATTTCTTCCGCAACCGCCTGATGTTCCCGATCCGCAATATTCGCGGACAAGTCATTGCATTTAGTGCGCGAACCATGATCGGGGAAGAGCCTAAATACATCAACACAGGCGACACTCCGATTTTTACGAAAGGCTCCGAAGTCTTCGGTTTGTACGAAGCGCGCAAAAGCATTCAGGATAAAAAGCGCGTCATCGTGGTCGAAGGCCAGATGGATGTGATTCAGCTTTCTCAAGCCGGATTCGGAGAGGCCTGTGCACCACTGGGTACAGCGATTCGAGCTGAGCATATTGAACGCCTTCTTAAGATGACCGATCACGTCATTTTCTCGTTTGACGGAGATGCGGCAGGGCGTAAGGCGGCAAAGCGCGCGATGGATTTGTCGCTTCCGCTCTTGGATGATGCTCAGAAAGTCAGTTTTGTGTTCCTGCCCGAGGGCGAAGATCCCGACAGTTTGGTCAAGAAGTCCGGCGCTCCCGCCTTCGAAGAGATGCTCAAAAAGGCGCTGCCGCTTTCCAGTTACCTGATTGAAGCATTGTCTCAAGGACTGGATTTAGCCGTTCTTGAAGACCGCAACGCATTTATTGAAGAAGCATCTCCGCTCGTTCGTAAGACAAAAAGTCCGCTTCTGCGCGATGGCTTAATCGAACGTTTGAGCACGGCAGTCGGCTATAAGAATTCCGACGAACTCCGTAAATATTTCGGTTTTCCTGTGTTGCCGCCGGCGGCTCCTCAGAGACCCAGCGGCTTTGGCAATCAGCGATACAGCTTCGGAAGAGGCTACGACCGGTATAAGACGCCGCGGATTCCGACGTCGACCGGACGAAGTATTCCTCCGAAGGCAGACGCCCCTTTAATGGCACTCCTAAGAAACTTTCTGCGTTTTCCTCAGCTGGCCCTGGAATTTGAAGGCATGCTCGCCGAGCAGCTGTCTGAGAGCAATTCTCCGGTTTCGGAATTGTTGTTCAAAGTGATTGAGCGAGTGACGCACGAGGATGAGAGCGGCCACACGCTTGCCCAGTTCCTGGCTGACCTTCCGGGACCTGCCGATGAAAATTTCGAAAAAGAAATGGATTCGGCCCGTTCAATGATTTCCACCTTCTTACTGGAAGAGGGCATTGATTCGGTCATTCGAAAAGGGCTGAGTCAAGGACAGATACTTCAAACACCGCTGGAAGCAGCGCGATTGGAATGCCGCCGTATCCTTCTTCAGATGGAGCTGAATCGCGTCGAGGTGCAGCGTCGGGCTTTGTCGACAAAGGGCAACTTAGATGACGCTGACAGAAAAGTTTTCAGAGACTTGATGCAGCTCGATCAGGATCTCCAGAAAGAAATCAAATCCATTGATGCGGGTATTAACGATATTCTGCTGAGAAAACGAGAGAAGTAAGAATGTTAGAAGTTCTGACAGTCGGCAGTTTTTGCGCCTCTCTTTTTTATTGTCTCTTCACAGGCACATCGATCCTCTACGCGCTGATTTTCGCGTTTTTCCTTTTCTGCGGCTATGCCCTTTATCGCGGCTTTAGCCTGCAGGAAATCGGAAAGGCTTGCCGTCAAAGCATTGCCAAGATCAGCAACATCATCATAGTGATGCTCTTAATCGGAGCGTTGACCGCGTCCTGGCGAGCCAGCGGAACGATCGCCTACCTTGTCAGCTATGCCTCCGAGATCATTTCTCCTTCTTGGAGTCTCCTGGGCACCTTTATTTTGAATGCCGCCTTGAGTTCTCTGATCGGGACTTCTTTTGGTACCGCGGCAACGATGGGTGTAGTTACCATGTCGCTGTGTGTCGGTATGGGCGTCTCTCCGTTTTGGGCCGGCGGAGCTGCTCTTGCCGGTGCATATGTAGGAGATCGCTGCTCTCCGGTATCGACCAGCGCGCAATTAGTCTGTGCTGTTACCGGTACGGAGCTCTATAAAAACATTAAAAATATGCTGAGGACTGGGTTGATCCCGTTCCTCCTTGCGTGTCTCATTTACTTTTTTGTAGGAAACGGGCAGGGCGCCCAAGCCGCGGATATTGACCTGACAAAACTTTTTAGTCAGGAATACATTCTGTCTGCTTGGACCTTGATTCCGGCCATCGTTCTGTTAACGATGGTCATGCTCAAGGCCGACATTAAGCTCACTATGATCGCGAGTATCGCATCGGCTTTCGTCACAGCGCTTTTCTTGAGAGATTTAGGTTCTATTGAACTTTGCAAGATTTTATTCAGCGGATATCAGGCAGCTTCCCCTGAAGTGGGGCGTCTCATGAACGGCGGCGGAGTTCTTTCGATGATTCAGGTTTGCTGCATCATCTCTATCTCCTGCACGTTTGCCGGGATTTTTGAGTTGACGGGGATGCTGAGACGTTTAGAAAGCGGCATTGCTTATCTCGGTGCGAAGGCAGGCGTTTTCCTGACAATTACGCTGACCGCCTTGGCGACGGCTGCTTTATCCTGCAACCAGATGCTTGCAGTTATTTTGACCGAGCAGCTTTGCAATAAGATCCAGCCGGATAAAATCAAAATGGCCGCTTCATTGGAAAACACCGCAATTGTCATTGCCCCGTTGATTCCATGGTCCATCGCCGGTGCTGTACCTGTGGCAACGATCGGCGCGCCTCAAAGCTGCGTTATTGCAGCGGTCTTCCTTTGGATGCTTCCGGTATGGGGCATTCTCGTCGAAAAAGTTCTTCGCAAAACCTACCCGACATTCTCCTAAGCTGATTATCAAAAAACTCCTCAATTTGCGACGAATTCGCAAAAATTAAGGGAAGGGCCTTGACAGGTATGGTAAAATTACCTTACCAAAATAGTCGGTAGGGCTATTTGCGCGCCCAGGAGATCGAGGATAGATCGGAGGCGCTTTAAAAACCCTGAAATTGAGTCGGGTGTTGAAGGATTTACGTATCGGTCCAACGCTATGGCCGCTGAAATTTTTTGCTTCCTTCGACCGGCCGTTTCAGGTTAATTCGTTAAAGACAGGCGGAATTTTACACGAGCAGTTTTGCGGTGCATTTTTTCCGCTTTTGTTTTTTCGATCGTTTGATGCGTAGTCATCATAAGGTGGAACATGGCAACAGCCAAAAAAACAACTAAGAAGACAACTACGAATGCAGGCGCTGATACTACAGAAAAAGTAGGAGCAGCCGAAACTACTGCAGCAACCAAGACCGCTGCAAAGAAAACAGCCGCTAAAACAACGGCAACGAAAGCTACAGCTGCAAAGAGAACTCGTACTCAGAAGGCAGCTGCTGAAGAAACGGTTGCCGAAGTGACGGCAGAACCGGTTAAAAAAACGACGAGAAAGGCATCGGCGGCTAAAGCCACACCTTCTAAAGCTGCTGAAGAAACCCCCGTAAAAAAGACAACTCGAAAGACAGCAGCTAAATCTGCCGCAGCTGACGAAACTGCTGGCGAAGCCGTAGCCGCAAAAGCTCCTGCTAAGAAAACAGCTGCTAAAAAGACAACGGCAAAGGCAAAACCTGAGGCCAAACGCGGCCGTCCCGGCAGAAAAGCAAAAGTTGAGACAACTGAGGACGACTTGGTTGGTGATAGCGACGACGACTCCATCGATGAAGAAGTCGCAATCGCTGAGTCCTATGTTCCGCCGGCTTCTGTTCGCGGAAAAGGCAAGGCACGTGACAAGGCAATGAAAGAAGCCTTGAACCGTAGCTATGCTCATCATGAAGAAGACGATAAAGAAACTCGTTTGAACAAGCTTAAGGCGTTAATTCGCATGGGTAAGGAAAGAGGCTATCTGACTTACTCTGAAGTTAACGACCACATGCCGGAAAATATCGTCGATCCGGATCAGATCGACCAGATCATTTCGACATTGGCTGACTTGGGTATTCAGGTTTACGAACAGGCCCCGACCGCAGACGATTTGCTCATCGGCGATTCTGTTCCGACTGCCAGCGACGACGCAGCGGAAGAAGAAGCTGAAGCTGCTTTGGCCACCGTCGACAGCGAATTTGGCCGTACGACTGACCCTGTCAGAATGTATATGAGAGAAATGGGTTCCGTCGAGCTTCTGACTCGCGAAGGCGAAATTGAAATCGCAAAGCGAATTGAAGACGGCTTGAAGCACATGGTTCACGCTATTTCCGGCTGCCCGACAACGATCGTTGCTATTTTGGAAGACGCTGAAAAGGTCAGAAACGGCACAATGCAGATCGACCAGATCGTGGACGGCTTGGTTGACGGTTTGGATGAAGAAGCCAGCGAGCAGGTGGCTGAAGACGACGAAAGCACGGACATTGGTGCTTCCGGTATGACGGCAGGTCAGATTGACGAACTCAAGACAGTCGTTCTTGCCAAACTCGACCACTGCAAAGAGCTTTATCAAGATCTGAAGCATGCCTACGAGGCTGAAGGTTACCGTTCTCCTGCCTTTATTAAGGCCCAGGATGCAATCCAGGAAGAACTGCTTTCTCTGCGCTTTACAGCTAACACTGTTGAACGCTTGTGCACCATGCTGAAAACGCAGGTTGAAGAAGTTCGTAAGTACGAAAGCCGTATTTACGACATCGTCGTCAATCGTGCAAAGATGCCGCGTGAGCTGTTCCTCAAGGAATTCCTTGACAACGAAACGAACTTGGCATGGTCTCAGGCAATTGCTGAGAGCGATAAGCCTTACGCAATCGACGTCAAACGTAAGCTTCCTGAAATTCAGCATCTCCAGCAGCAGCTTCAGAATATTCAGAATGCTGTAACGCTGCCTCTGAAGGATCTGAAGGACGTTTACAACCAGATGGCAACCGGTGAGGCTAAGGCTAGAAAAGCTAAGCGCGAAATGACCGAAGCTAACCTTCGTCTGGTGATTTCTATTGCTAAGAAATACACCAACCGCGGTTTGCAGTTCCTCGATCTGATTCAGGAAGGCAACGTCGGCTTGATGAAAGCTGTTGATAAGTTCGAATATCGCCGCGGATATAAGTTCTCTACTTATGCCACATGGTGGATTCGTCAGGCTATTACGAGATCTATTGCTGACCAGGCCAGAACCATTCGTATTCCGGTTCACATGATTGAAACCATCAACAAGATGAACCGTATTTCTCGCCAAATCCTCCAGGAAACCGGTGTTGAGCCGGATCCAGCAGAGTTGGCTGAGAAAATGGATATGCCGGAAGATAAGATCCGTAAGATCCTGAAGATCGCTAAGGAACCGATTTCTATGGAAACCCCGATCGGTGACGACGAGGATTCGCATCTTGGAGATTTCTTGGAGGACTTCGGAACTGTTGCTCCTGCGGAAGCCGCTCAGCAGTCCAGTCTTACCGAGATCACTAAGGAAGTTCTGGATTCTCTGACTCCGAGAGAAGCCAAGGTTCTAAGAATGCGTTTCGGCATTGAAATGAGCACCGACCACACGTTGGAGGAGGTCGGCCGTCAGTTCGATGTTACTCGTGAAAGAATTCGTCAGATTGAGGCCAAAGCCCTTCGTAAGCTTCGTCATCCAAGCCGTTCGGATAAGTTGAAGAGCTTCATGGAAGGCGGAAGCAATAACTAAGATTTAAAAACACGAAGTAGGGGCCGGAATTTTCCGGCCTTTGCTTTATCTGGAGTCGGACTGATTAACAGTTTGTTGTGCTATGTAGGTTCTTTTAGAACTCGGAGATGTTTATCTATGTTCGGCTAACTACGGAATTGATATAGAAGAGTTTTTTCTCGTGTCTCACTGGTTCCTGGTTCAAGTCCAGTTGGGGCCACCACCTTCTTAATTCTATTTATGACAACGCCTCAGTCTTTTGAGAAGGAAAGGTTAAAAACGAATCATTAGAAGTTCTGATAGAATTGCACTTCTGCACAATGGTGATCTCTTCATCATTAGGCCCCATAGCTCAGTTGGTTAGAGCAGTCGACTCATAATCGATTGGTCACTGGTTCAAGTCCAGTTGGGGCCACCACCTCATCTATTAAATCCAATTAATTGAAGTCAGGATGGAACAGATTCTGAACCCCAGCCTTCTGTAAACGTTATTATCCTCTTTCAGGTCAGCAGAGCATTTGTCTTTGAAATTAAATGGCTCTGAAATTTTCTAATCCAGGGAACTGTTCTTGAAATGATTCAAAACAGTCTCAGGGTTCTTTGCATATTTTTCCGATAGGAAATCTTTGCTAGAGTTAGTAAGGTGCTCTATGCCTTGTTTAAGTGAGTTCCCCGCGTAAGCGGGGATGAACCGTATGCGAAATCTGCACGCCTACCAGTTCTGCGGAGTTCCCCGCGTAAGCGGGGATGAACCGTGTCTTGACAATCGTGTATAGTTCGCTCGACAGAGTTCCCCGCGTAAGCGGGGATGAACCGGTTGAACGGATCGACTCGCTCCCACTCAAGCAGAGTTCCCCGCGTAAGCGGGGATGAACCGTCATGTTAACCTCAAAAGAAATTAAAGAATTAGAGTTCCCCGCGTAAGCGGGGATGAACCGAGGCCTTTGGCGGGCGCCGAATGTTTCCTGCTGAGTTCCCCGCGTAAGCGGGGATGAACCGCCAGTAACAGAAACAGTATCAGTAGCGAGTTCCCCGCGTAAGCGGGGATGAACCGGTACGGCGCACTGCCGAGTAAAGCTCATCGGTGAGTTCCCCGCGTAAGCGGGGATGAACCGAATCCGCCCACCAACCCATCTTGGATTCACCCGAGTTCCCCGCGTAAGCGGGGATGAACCGTCTCCGAGCCAGCTCGGATTGACTGACCTTCTGAGTTCCCCGCGTAAGCGGGGATGAACCGCATAGACAGTCGAGGCCAAAGAAACTCGGTCAGAGTTCCCCGCGTAAGCGGGGATGAACCGAAGAGGGCAAAGGAAAGTTTATGACAGGCAAAGAGTTCCCCGCGTAAGCGGGGATGAACCGGGTTTGGTGATTGGTGCTTCATCCAACGATGAGAGTTCCCCGCGTAAGCGGGGAGGAGCCTCGCTCGGCGTCGGCCTTATTCCCCTGTAAAGAGAGCTCCCGCGTGAAGGAGATGTACCGGTCTCTCAGATGTGAGCAAAAAGAGCCAAAGATTTTTCTAGTAGGTCCAGTCGTAGGCTTAATAGTGAAGATCGTGGCGGAAGTGATCAAAAAAGCAGTCTATGAAAAAATCCTCTCAAAGGACGGAGTTCCGTTAATAAATAACCGCTTTTCTTGTCTTTTATTGTCAACTTGATATTTAGAAATTGTCGGTTATCTCAACCAGTTGCGAAATCTCGAATTTCTTACCCTGCGGACAGGTTCATAACCAAATAAAAAATTAAAGAGAGGTTAACCATCTCTTTTATGTTGAAATTTTCGACTACTTAATGATCCTAATCCTATCAAAATGAAATAGTCAATTTTCTCAAGGATTTCTTCAGGTTGTGAACACCCCAAAAATTTGGAATTTTTATCTAGGTAAAAAATGATTACCCTTTAAGCCGACAACCTAACTTTCAAAATAATGAAAGTTTCTTGCATGTTTTCGATGTAATAAAGTGTAATACGATGTCGTAAGAACAATTACCCTTTTGATTTTATGCGCTACTGGGCAAAATATAGAAAAGACCACATCTCGGGAGTTGGGCGGATTCATTTACTCCCTTGCCACCTACTCGATGTGGCAGCCGTCGGTTATTTGATGGTAACCAATAATTTGTTTGGAGCTGCTGATACTCTCAAACAAGTTGGTCTGGAAGGAGAAAGCGGAGCGCAGTTTTTTGCTTGGCTTCTTAGTTCTCATGACATAGGAAAGTTTGCTTGCTCGTTTCAAAGGGAGGTTTGGGTAGGCGGTCAGGAAGATTGCCGTGAACTTGTCTGCCAGAATTTTAGGCACGATGTTTTGGGTTACGCTTTCTGGAGAGAGATTTTTGAAGAGCCTGAGAAATTAGAAAAAGTTTTGCCAAAGTCCGAGTTGGGTACAGGAAGAAAAGCTGGAATCCTAGACATTTGGATATCTGTTACAACAGGACATCATGGTGTTCCTCCTAAACTGAAAGAAAATCTAAATAATTTCACTTCTCAAAATAAGAAAGACGCATTCCAATATTTAGAAGAGGCATTGAAACTTTTTCCCTTAGCGGAAATCCCAGTTTGTTTTAAACAAAAGGAGGTTAGGCATAGGACTAAGTATTACTCCTGGGTAATCTCCGGATTGGTAGTTCTTTGCAATTGGATCGGCTCTAACGAGAAATTCTTTCAATGGGTTGATGAGGAATTTCCGCTTAAGGTGTATTGGGAAAAGGCTCTGTCAGAAGCTGAACGTGCCTTGGCTATTCTTCCACCTTCACCCAAGGTTTCAGAGTTTCAAAATATCCGATCTCTATTTCCTTATATCCACACACCCTCTCCTCTGCAAGAGGTATCAACGGAAATTCAACTCAACAAAATCGGAGCCCAATTGTTTATTTTGGAAGATTTGACAGGGTCGGGGAAAACAGAGGCTGCATTAACATTGGCTAAGAGACTGATGAGCAGTGGGAGGGCGAATGGGATTTTTTATGCTCTTCCAACCATGGCGACGGCAAATGCTATGTACTCCAGGTTGGTTGATGTTCTGAGTAAATTGTACTTACCCGGCTCAAAACCGAGCCTCATTCTCGCTCATAGCCGCAGCCGGTTAATGGAAGGCTTTACCAGCAAAATATGGGATAACCTGTTAAAAGGTTCCTCAGAGTTTAACAACGAAACTCCTGTTTACGCAGGTTGTGCGAGTTGGTTTGCCGAAAGCAGCAAAAAGGCGCTTTTGGCGGATGTAGGCGTCGGCACGATCGATCAAGCCCTGATGGGTGTCTTGCAGTTTCGGCATAACAACTTAAGGCTTTTGGGGCTGGAGAAAAAGGTATTTATTGTCGACGAGGTTCACGCCTACGACGCGTACATGGGTAAAGAGTTAGAGCAGTTAATTAGTGTCTTGGCTTATTACGGTGCCCCGATAATTCTGCTGTCGGCGACCATGTCTCAGACGCAAAGGACCCAATATTTATCTGCTTTTCAATCTGTCTTGTCAGTCGAACCGTCAAAAGATTCGGATGTTGAGACGTTAAGCTATCCCTTATTTACAAAGGCCGATTCGAACGGTATTGAATCGATACCTGTTCTCTCGAATCGCCCGAGAAATATCGATGTTTCATGGCTCTCCTCAGAGAAACAGTGCATCGAATACATTATCGAGAAGGCATCTTCAGGCAAAAGCGTGGTTTGGATTCGGAATACCATTGATGATGCTCTACGGGCGTTTCGATCATTACTTTCTTCTAAAAAAATTGATCCGGAAAAAATCCTACTTTTCCACAGTAGATTCGCATTTAGCGACAGACAGAGAATCGAAGAGCAGGCGGTGTCAGAACTAGGCAAACGCAGCTCTTCTGAACGAGCGGGGAAAATCGTCATCGCAACTCAGGTCATCGAACAGTCACTGGACATAGATGCTGATGAGTTGATTTCGGACTTGGCTCCGATAGACCTGCTGGTACAAAGGTCAGGCCGTCTGCACCGGCATAATCGAGATGCTTCTGGGAGAGTAAAGGATACTGGAGCGGATGAGAGGGGAACTCCGGTTCTTCATATTTTGGCCCCTAGATGGGCGGAATCTCCCCAACAAGATTGGTATTCGGCAATGTTTCATGCAGGTGCCTACGTTTATCCGAATCATGCGCGACTTTGGTTAACTCAGAAAGTCTTGAGAGAACAAGGAACTATCCAGCTCCCAGATAATGCACGGCTTTTGATTGAATCCGTCTACGGTAATGGCTTAGATATTCCTAGTGGATTACAAGATAGCGCACTCGAAGACCGTGGTAAAGAATACTCCGCTAGGTCAATGGCAAAAAATAATTTAATCGTTTTCTCGGCGGGCTATTCATCGGTGAGCTTCCAGGAAGATCTGAGCTCTGCTGATTGGAATTCAGGCGTTTCGGATGACATTGACGATAGCTATTTCGCGGGTGATGTTTCTACCCGACTGGCATCAGAGTCAGTTAACATATGGCTGGCACAGAATACGAATGGAAAAATTATCCCCTATTCAGGAGGAGACGGTCCGGAGGCGTGGGAGTCGAGCAGACTATCCGTTCGGAGAGGCTGGTGGGAGAAAAACAAAAATGCCTGCATTGGTCTGTCTGAAGACTGCTTGGAGGACTGGTGCAGAGAACATAAAAAAAATAAGGACTATTCCCTTGTACTCCTCGTCGAGGAGAATTGCGATTTTTATACGGACAGAGAAGGGCTTGTCGGAAACAACAAAAAACAGGAGGAGTAATTGACGCAAATATCACTAATATCAGAGCAATGGATACCGGTCCGAGACAGGAAAGGTGTCGTCAGAAAAATCTCACCTCTTGAAATATTAGACGAAGAGATTGTGGACATTGCGGCTGAGAGGGCCGATTTTCAAACAGCACTGTGGCAGTTTTTAATTGGCCTCATCCAAACAACCCTGGCGCCGGAGGATGAAGACGCGTGGTTTGATATCTGGGAAGAAGGATTAGAAAAAGCGGATCTAGCTAAGGCATTTTCTAAGGTCGGGCCGGCGTTTATTTTTGGTCCCCAGAGCCCTTCATTCATGCAGGATTTTGACCAGCTGGAAGGAGAAGCGGTTCCTCTGGCCGCGCTTCTTCCGGAATCTCCGGGTGAGAACACCATAAAACATAATAAAGACTTTTTTATTAAGCGCGGAGAAAAAAGATTTTGTCCTCATTGTGCAGCAATGGCTCTATTTTCTTTGCAGTTAAATGCTCCCTCTGGAGGACAAGGGTATCGTACCGGCCTTCGCGGAGGCGGTCCGCTTACCACTCTAATTGAACTTCACAGTTACAAAGGCGACCGAAATGTTCCTCTTTGGCGCAAGTTATGGGCCAATGTTATGCCGGAGTTTGAGTCGAATCTGCCCGTACCTAAAGAATTTGATGCGGCGGTTTTTCCTTGGATGGGAAAAACAAGGACCAGCAAAGCTAAAGGGAGCGAGACGACTCCGGAACAAGTTAATCCTCTTCAGGCATACTGGGGAATGCCTCGCCGAGTACGGATCGATTTTGAGGATCTGGAAGAAGGGAGGTGTGATTTTTGCGGAGAAGAAAGTGATCAGCTGCTTTCAAAAATGAAAGTACAAAACTACGGGATCAACTATTCTGGTTGGGTTCATCCCCTGACACCCTACAGATGTAAGTTAAAAACTCCCGGAGAGTTAAATTCCGTAAAGCTTCAGCCGGGCGGCTTGGTTTGGAAGGATTGGCTCGGTTTAAATGAGGAAACAACCCGCAAGGATACAAAAGAAATTCCTGCGCTGGTTGTGGAAACTTTCAAACATCACATTGGTACTGAAACAAAACACGGCCTTTGGGGATTCGGGTACGACTTCGACAACATGAAAGTACGATGCTGGTATGAGCATCATCTTCCCCAATTATTGTCAAAAGAAATGCAGTCTTCCTTACAGGTTGCTCAAGACAAGGCTGCACGGACTCTTCTTGGGCTGAAAAGAGCATTCAGTAAATTAAATCGTGAGTGTTCTTATTTGGACGTTGAGTTTTGGAATCTTACTCAAAATCTGTTTTTAGGTTTGATTAGGGAACTAGACGAGAAAAACTCCGACTCAGAATCACTCAGCGCTTTTATAAAAAACATAAATCGATTTGCACTGATTTTTTTTGATGACAGAACTTTTTCCTCTCAGATGAATCCAAAAGATTACAAAGAGTGTTCGGAAGCAAGAAAAAATTTATTGGCGAGTCTTTATGCCAAATCAAGATCTACTCCTAAGGAGGCGAAATGAGCTTTATTCGAGGAACCGAGTATGCCAATAAGCTGAACAGCTGGCATAACAATTTGGAAGAAGATCGGCAGCAGAGAGCTAGTTTGCGTAGATGCTCTTCGCTGCTGGATGTTTACACATCCTCAGGATTCCGGGATTTGCTATTTAAGTTAAAACCTCTGTGGGAAGGAAAAGCCGCTTGGCGTTTTACGGCTCTGGCTATCATTGCCGGCGTTGTGTCTCATGTATCGGAAAATGATCCCACCCTCTCATTTGCCGAACGGATGGCTCAGAAGAATGGCGGAGCACCCGTAATGAGCGAGCTGCGTTTTCGCCGACTATTAGCAGTCAGAACAGAAGAGGGGTTGTTTAGAGAGTTAAGACGAGCCGTAAAGCTTGCTGATGGCAGACTAAACATAGTTTCGCTGGCAGACGATGTTTTTAGGTGGTGCGCTGATAATCAAATGTTGGCTTTCAACAAAGGTCAAGATATTCGCCCAACAGATTTAATCCAGGTTCGCTGGAGTTTAGATTATTACGGCGCGTCAGATGACAACAATCAAGAGTAATTTTTAAGGAGAGAACAATGTCCAACTTTATTCAACTTCATTTCTTAACAGCCTTTCCCGCGGCTAATCTCAATCGAGACGATACTGGAGCTCCTAAAACTGTGATGTTTGGCGGTGCTACTCGACTTAGAATTTCCTCTCAGAGTCTGAAGCGCGCCTGGCGAACCTCTGAAGTCTTCTCCGAGCAATTGAAAAAACACATCGGAATCAGAACTTGCCGAATTGCCACTGAAGCCGCAAAGATTATGATGGACGGGGGTGTTGATCAGAAAACAGCTGTCAAGTGGGCAGCTGAGATTGCCAACAAACTAGGCAAAGCAAAAAAGGATAAGGATTCCAGTTCACTTGTAAATACAGAAACAGAGCAACTCGTCCATATTAGCCCTGAGGAGATGGAAAAAGTTAGGGTTCTTGCAAAGCGTCTTTCTGAAGAAAAGAGGGAACCAACTGAAGAGGAATTAGCCATCTTCCAAAATAAGAACCATGCTGTGGATATCGCTTTGTTCGGAAGAATGCTGGCAAGCTCGCCTAAATTTAATGTAGAAGCTGCTTGCCAAGTGGCTCATGCGATTGGAGTATCCGCTTCTGTTATTGAAGACGATTTTTTTACAGCGATCGATGATTTGAAGCAAGAGGCTGATGATGCAGGGGCCGGACACTTAGGCGAAACAGCATTTGGATCTGCTGTTTTTTACAACTATATCTGTTTAGATTTCGATTTGCTCGTTAAGAATCTTGACGGAGACGAACCTCTGGCCAAAAAAGCGGTTATTGCCTTGGTAGAAGCGGCGTTAACAACTCCTCCCACCGGCAAGCAGAATAGCTTCGGCAGCAGAGGTTATGCCCTTTGGGCGCTCGCTGAAAAAGGGGAATTCCAGCCTCGTTCCTTGGCTGCTGCTGTTTGCCATCCCATCTCCGGAAATAACATGATCTCAGATGCGATCACAAGGTTGGAGACATTCCGAGAAAATTTGAACTCTGTTTATGGACAGCAAACCGCTTTCAGGAAATTTGATGTCACAAAACCGTCGGGATCTATGTCCGAATTGCTTGAATTCGTTGGTCAGTGAGCGAGTTATGGATCAATTTCTGATATTTCAACTATTCGGGCCAATGGCGTCGTGGGGAGAGTGTGCTCCGGGCGGAGTTAGGCAAACGCTGGGTATTCCCACAAAATCAGCATTGCTGGGAATTCTTGAGGGTGCTGTGGGCATTACGAGAGATCGGGAGAAAATGCATGGGGCCTTTGCAGCAAACTATGAGTTTGTAATTTGCGGAAGTGAAAACCCCGTTTGGGCTCAGGATTTTCATACTGTCCAGGTTCCTAAAGAAAATAAGAAGATTCTTTATTTAACTCGTAAAGAGGAACTCTCTAACCCTGAACAGCTCGAGACGATACTCTCTACTCGAGATTATCTAAGCGACTCTTGGTGGCTTGTAGCTGTTAAAGCCAAGCCACAGGCACCCTATTCGCTAGAGGAACTTAAAGAGTATATGGAGCGTCCGACGTTCACACCGTATTTGGGCCGGAAGAGCAATCCTTCAGGTTTGCCCTTTTGCCCTCAGATTATGAGCGGAGATCTCAAAGGTGTCTTAGGGAGCTGCTCTAAAAAATTTAAGGAGAAATTAAATTCGGTGGGCCTCAATCTTCCGGAACTCCAGACAGATGGCTATTGGGAGAGAGAGTGTCAAGATCTCAAACCGAAATTTATTATTAGAAGAAGAGACGTACCGCTTAGCCGCACTAAATGGTTGTTTGAGGAAAGAACCATTAATTACGGAGAAGTGTTAAACAGGGAGGATTCGCAATGTACTACTCCAGAATAACCCTTGACCTTGCGAAATTACCTCCGGGACGCCTAAAGGAATTAATAACGAAAGGGAGCTACGCTCTTCACCAGTGGGTATGGCTGCTCTTCACGGATGACGAAACAAGGAAATTCCTTTTCCGAGAAGAAGAGGGGCAGGGCTTCTTAAGATTCTATGTTCTTTCTGAAAATGCTCCTACGAAGAACGATCTATTCCAGATAGAGACAAAAGAATTTAAACCAAAGCTTAGAAAAGGGGATCGCCTTATTTTTTCTTTGAGGGCCAATCCTACGGTTTGTCGAAAAGGCAGAAGATACGACCTATTTATGGACTTAAAGAAGAGGGTACCCCAGCTTGAAAGGCAGGATCTCCTAATACTTCAACAGGCAGAAGCAGCGGAATGGTTAAAAAGGCAAGGGACAGGAGCAGGCTTTTCCCTAATTTCATCAAATGTGGAGAGTTATCAAGGGAAGTGTGTGTATGGGAAAAACGGAGACCGAATCACATTCTCTATCATGGATTTTTCCGGAGTTTTAGAGATTTGTGATCCTGAGAAATTTCTAAGAAAACTCCTGATCGGCTTTGGGAAGGAGAAAGCTTTCGGGTGTGGTCTCATGCTGATTAGAAGGCAGGTGGCCTGGTGATTCCTCCTCTTGGACCGATCATGCTCAAGGACCGTATTTCGATGATTTTTTTGAGATACGGTCATCTAGATGTGATAGACGGAGCATTTGTACTGGTTGACCAGAACGGAGTCCGAACGCATATTCCAGTTGGATCTGTGGCTTGCATCATGCTGGAGCCGGGTACGCGCGTTTCCCATGCTGCGGTCAAGTTAGCCTCTGTAGTTGGAACTCTTCTCGTTTGGGTCGGGGAAGCTGGTGTTCGTCTGTATTCATCCGGTCAACCGGGAGGTGCCAGATCTGATAAATTGCTGTATCAAGCGCGCCTGGCTTTGGATAAGGAACTTAGGCTCAGGGTTGTTCAAAGAATGTACGAGTTACGCTTTAAGGAACGGCCTGATAAAAATCTATCCGTCCAACAATTGATGGGCATAGAAGGCTTCAGAGTTAAAGAAACCTATAGGCTCCTGGCACAGAAGTATAGGGTGACTTGGCATGGCCGTCGTTATGATCCTAAAGATTGGGAAAAAGGTGATATCGCGAATCGCTGTATCAGTGCTGCAACCTCCTGTTTGTACGGCATAACAGAAGCTGCAGTTTTGGCGGCAGGCTATGCGCCGGCAATCGGTTTTATTCACAGCGGTAAACCTCTATCGTTTGTGTATGACATCGCAGATATCATCAAGTTTGACGCCATAGTTCCAAAAGCATTTGAGATAGCGGCGCAGAAGCCTCCCGAACCGGACAGAGTTGTTCGACTGGCCTGCAGAGATATCTTTAGAAGGACCAAACTGACTGAACGAATCATTCCCATGATCGAAAATGTTTTGGCTGCGGGAGGAATCGAGCCTCCTAAACCTGATAAAGATATGTGGGCACCGGCGATTCCTGAACCTGATACGCTCGGAGACCCAGGTCATAGAGGAAAAGGCTAATGACAATGGTGGTCGTAGTTACAGAGAACGTTCCTCCAAGGTTAAGAGGCAGATTAGCGATCTGGCTGTTGGAAGTTCGAGCTGGTGTATACGTGGGAGCTGTTTCTAGGAGAGTGAGAGAAATGATTTGGAATCAAATGACGCTCCTCTGTGAGGATGGGAACGTCGTCATGGCATGGGCGACGAACAATGAAACTGGATTTGATTTTCTAACCTTTGGTAAAAATAGACGAATCCCGGTTGAGATGGACGGTCTTCGCTTGGTTTCGTTTATACCGTCGTCTTAATTCGTTAGTTAATGCTCTTTAAAAATTTCGATTAAATGCCTAAAGTATGAATAGACGGATTTATACCGTCTTTAAGTGAGTTCCCCGCGTAAGCGGGGATGAACCGTCTTTTAAATCGTCCTTCATATCCGTACCCTGGAGTTCCCCGCGTAAGCGGGGATGAACCGCTATGTACTGTCCCTCAGTGAGTTTGCAAGTAAGAGTTCCCCGCGTAAGCGGGGATGAACCGGGCTGGAGGATGGCTAAATGAAAACACTACAGGAGTTCCCCGCGTAAGCGGGGATGAACCGACGTGTACTCAGTAACTTTTTTACGTTCATACGAGTTCCCCGCGCAAGCGGGGATGAACCGGCACAAGCCCGCACGAATATCGGAGCCGCCAAGAGTTCCCCGCGTAAGCTGGGATGAACCGGTCAGCAACGTAACCTAGACGATCTAAATCCTGAGTTCCCCGCGCAAGCGGGGATGAACCGTCCAACTGGACAATGGCCCACGACGGCTTAGAGAGTTCCCCGCAAGCGGGGATGAACCGACTGATTGATGTTGAAAATCCAACAGCTATGCGAGTTCCCTGCGCAAGCGAGGGCGGACCGATGGATTGGGTCATCGATCATCTCGATGTCAAAGAGTTCCCCACAAGCGGGGATGGACCGTGGATTCAGCAATAATTCAAGAAGACCTCCGCTTCTTTCCTCATTATGTTATTGGAGGGGTTGATCGAAAAAACAATTTCTTCTTTCCCTTTACTGCTGAGTTGTACACGTACATGGAAGTGAACCGTAATGATGGATTTTTCAACGGTTTAATTTCAAGTACTAGATGAACCGTAGTCACTTACTGTCTTAGATATTGTTGTTGGAAATCCTTCTGCGAAAAGAGTCGGAATTGATAGAAACTATCTTTCTATTCGTATTAATTCACTATCATCTCCAAAGCCTTTTAGGCTTCTCTTTCTAATTCGAAAAAGAAGGTTTTGCTCAAGAATTTAGTGCGCTAAAAGTATTAATAAAATCACAATATTGATTAAAGAACATACCTTCTATCAGCCAGATGGCTTTGAAGGATGAAAGCTCATCACCCATTGTGCCTATTCATGGTCGAGCACAATAAGCGCAAGTTCTAGAGTTGTAGAATGTTTCTTTTGGGATTTTTTTGAAAAAATAGATAAATGGCAGAATGTCAAAATTTTGAACAGTTTGGATTAGCCCCGAATTTGCTTTCCGCAATTAAACGAATGGGATATACAAAGCCGACCGCGATCCAATGTAAGGCAATCCCAGTCGTTCTTCAAGGACGCGACGTTATGGGAGCGGCCCAGACCGGAACTGGCAAAACCGCTAGTTTTGGACTTCCTGTCCTTCAAAAACTTTTGCCATTAGCAAATACAAGCACATCTCCGGCGCGTCATCCTGTACGAGTTTTGATTCTATCTCCGACAAGAGAGTTGGCAGATCAAACAGCAGAGGCACTTTCAAATTACGCAGCTGATACACCCATCCGAATTGGCGTTGTTTATGGCGGGGTGGATATCAAACCTCAAGCTGAGGCATTAAGGAAGGGCGTGGAGATTTTGATCGCGACACCCGGACGCTTATTGGATCATCTCGAGCAGAGAAACACTAATCTTAATCAGAGCGGCATTGTCATTTTGGATGAAGCCGACCGTATGTTGGATATGGGCTTTCTGCCGGACATCTCCAGGATCCTGAATGCGCTTCCCAAAAAGCGCCAGAATCTGATGTTCTCAGCTACGTTCTCTCCGGAAATTAAGAAGTTAGCCGGAAATTTCTTGACTGATCCTGTTGTTATCGAGGTGGCTCGCCAAAACGCGACCGCAGCTACCATTAAACAGGAGGTCTTCTCTGTTAACGAGCTTCAAAAAACGGATGCTTTAGTGGAACTTCTGAAAACCCGCGGAGAAGACCCCGATGGCAAACCGCTCCAGACAATCGTATTCGTCAATGCAAAATTGACGGCGCGTAGACTTGCACGTGAATTAGAAAAATGTGGATTCAATGCTGATGCAATTCATGGAGACAAAACCCAAGAAGAGCGCTTGAAGCTGTTGAAAGATTTCAAGGATGGAACCTTAAATATCATGGTGGCGACGGATGTCGCAGCCCGCGGTTTGGACATTGCCGAGCTGCCGCTCGTGATTAATTACGACGTTCCATTTGTTCCTGAGGACTATGTTCATCGAATTGGCAGAACAGGTCGCGCAGGAAGTTCGGGCCTGGCATTGATGCTGGTTACAGACAAAGATAAGAAGAGTTTTGATGCGATTCGCAAGCTGACGAGGGTAAATTTAATCCCGCAGGAGCTTGATCCTGAACCTCGCAAGAGAGCAAGATTTCCACGAAAGTTTTCCTCAAGTACAGATGCTTGGAAAGCTCCTCGCAAGCCGGAGGATCCATTTTTCTCACGGCCCTATGTACCAGGTCGTTCTTCTGGAAAGAAACCCGCCCCACAAAATTTCTCAAGATCTGTCTCTGGGGAGAAGAGAGAAGTTGCAGTTCTGTTAGGTGGAACAGGCCGCAGAAACTAGGCTTTAATTTGGAATCTCGTTCTCCAACGCTTAACTGCCTCTGAATAAAACTCGTCGAGAGTATCGAAAGCAAAAGGTTTGAATCCTAGGTGAGTCCAGGCACGTGCGGCTTCTTCTTCGGGCTTGCTTCGATCAATCGCTGGGGCCAATGTCTGTTTAGAGAGCTTGTTCCCCTTCTTGTCTAGTACGAGCGGGATGTGCATGTACCCTGGTGTAGTTAAACCTAATGCTATCTGAAGCAAAATTTGTCGCGGCGTGTTGTCTATCAAGTCAGCACCGCGGACAACGTGTGTCACGCCCTGGAATCCGTCATCGACGACAACGGCGAGTTGATAGGCCCAGAGTCCGTCGGCTCTCCGAATAACAAAATCGCCGATTTCTCTCAAAACGTTCTGTTTAAACGTACCTTGCCATCTGTCATTGAAAGAGATGAAACCGTCGTCTACAAGAAAGCGCCACGCACGAATCGGTGCACCGCCTGTTCCATGGCGACAAGTTCCGGGATAGGCGCCCTGTGGCAAGCCGGCAGCTAAGCAGGCGGCTTCGATTCTTTTGCGAGTGCAAGCACACCCATAGGCCAGACCTTTACCGATTAAAAAGTTGAGGGCCTGTTGATAGGCCTCAATTCGAGTTGACTGTCTGAGAATTGGACGATCTGAGTGTAGCTTGAACGCTTCGATGGTTTCGAGCTGATCCTCTGCTGCCCACGCAGGTTCACGAGGCGGATCAATGTCCTCGACGCGAATAATCCACGTTCCTCTATGAGCTTTAGCATCGAGATAACTTGCTAAAAGGCATGCCAAACTTCCGGCGTGTAGATGGCCGGTTGGGGATGGTGCAAAGCGTCCGATGTAATGACTCAAAAAAAATCTCCTCAAACTGATAATGAAATTTTAGTCTGAGGAGAAATTACGAGGTCAACTATTCCTCTTTTTCTTTCTTTGGAGAAGGATTTTCAGTCATAGACTGCGGGACTCCTATGATGGCTGCAGCTTGTGCCGGCGGAACTTGTCCGATGGCTTTCGCACTCTCCGAAGGATCTGCCGAGGGAACAAGATTTGTAGGAGCAGGTGCCCGGAGATTAGAAGGCACAGGAGAAGAGGTGCCTGAAACCTGAGCATTGAACGCAACAGGTGTCGGTGTCGGGGAGACAGTGACCCCATAGGAGGGTCCCGGCATCACAATGCCGTTGGCTACACACGCATCATTGATAGCGTTCAAAAAGGCCGCCTCTAGGCGGTACGGCTCCATCAATTCAATCGGATCAACCCAAACAACCAGTTCTACATTAATGCCAAAATTCCCGAATCCGGTGATACCGCACTCTACCTCATGGAGTGCATCGGGCTTAATACAGAACGGAACTGAGACGGCAGCCTTTTCAATAATTTCTTTAACCTTGCGAAAGTCAATGCCGTAAGGGATCGAGAACGGATAGATCTTTCGAACGCCTCGGCGATCCATGGTGTAATTGGTAAAAGAGCCGTTAATCAGGGAAGCATTAGGGATGATGATTGCTTGACCAGTCGGGGTTACAATACGCGTGGCACGAATCGTGATCATGGTCACCCGGCCCACCTGGCCGCTCGGGGTGGCAATAATATCGCCTAAGCTGACCGCACGTTCCGATATCAAAATCAAACCGGCAACGGAGTTATTGACAATCGTCTGTAGTCCGAAGCCGATGCCTACTGATAAGGCAGAAACTAAGATCGCCAAGTGTGTGATCGGGAGACCGATCATCGATAAGCCCATCAGAATGCCGACGGCCAATATGCCCCAGTGGATGAAGCGGGCAAACATTGAAAGGGATTCCGGACGGACGGAGTTGTGACGGGAGCCGAACTTCCTGATGCTTTCTTCTCCTAACTTGCCAAGCCAATAAGCAATGAGAAAGACCAAGCAGAACTCGAGAATATCGAACGTGTCGATCTGACTGCCGCCGGCCGTAAACAGCGGTACGTGCAAGGGCTCAAGGATCGCCTCCGACCCGCTTAACAGTTTGTCCCAAAAAGATTCCATGATCTTAGTTTTTATATATTTTTCCTAAGGATTCCAGCATAAAAAAGAGCGCCTTAAAAAAGCGCACTTTTGCCTCAAATCGGATACAAAGCTTTATTGGGAAGCTACTAAAGATTTTTCTAAAAAGTCAGACAGATCTGTGACTTCCTCGATGCTTAAATCATGACCGGCTCCGTCATATCCCTTGGACCAAAGATCGGTCGCTCCGAGCTTACGAAGTTCTCTAACACTGATCTCAGGGTACACGGGCGGTACGTCGCTGTCTTCTTTTCCATGGGCGAGGAAAATCGGAGAGAGGATGCCTTGACCGACATGCTCAATATCGTCAGCAGACTCAATGGGCAGATAGCCGCTCAGGCAGAAGATGCCGCCGATCGGACGGTCGAGTTTCAGAGCCGTGTAAAGCGCAACGCAGCCGCCCTGTGAGAAACCTCCTAAGAAGATTCGATCCCGTCTAATGCCTTTCGTCTCTTCCAGGGCAATTAAACGTTCTGCGATACGGGCGCTCTCAATAAGTGCCGGCTCGTCGCTGGCACCGATTCCGTCGGTGTCGAGAAGATCGAACCAGCCGCGCATCAGGAAGCCTTTATTTGCTGCAATCGCACGTTCAGGTGCGGTCGGAAGAATCAAACGAGCCTGTTCGACAGGTGCGCCGCATGCTGCAAGTTCCTCTCGGAAATGTTCGAAATCCGATCCGTCGCTGCCCAAGCCGTGCAGCATGATGATCGTGGAGTCCGCTTTGCCTTCTTTTGGTTCAATGATTTTTGCATCAATGACATGAGGCTGCGGCGCGGATTTCGGGCGGAAAGCCTTAACGACATTAGGACGGGTTTCAATGGCCGGACCGCCGATCAAATCAATACAGTAGGGTACTGCCGCAAAAATACCGTGAATGCCTTTGGAAGGAATGCCTTCCAAAGTTTCAGCGATAGCCTTGGGCTGCCCCGGAAGGTTAATGATCAAAGCGGCATGATCTTTGATTTCGCGAAGCACGCCGACCTGGCGGGACAAAATCGCGGTCGGAACAAAGGCAAGAGAAACCGCACGCATTTGTTCTCCGAATCCCGGAAGGGTACGAGTGGCGACAGCCAGCGTGGCTTCAGGCGTCACGTCACGACGAGACGGACCGGTGCCTCCGGTTGTCAGAATCAAATCGCAGTTTTCCTGATCACACAATTCTTTCAGAGTCGCTTCGATAAGCTGCTGTTCATCAGGAATGAGTTTTTCCACAACTTCATAGTCAGAAAGCAAAGCCTTAGCGAGCCATTCTTTTAAAGAGGGAATGCCTTTGTCCTGATAAGTTCCGGAAGAGGCACGATCGGAAATGGAAACCAGACCGATTTTTGCTTTGCTATTCTTCATCGTTTTTCTCCTCAGTCGCTTCCAACACGATCGGAGGAAGAACCATTGCGTAGATTAGTTTGTAGAGTGCACGGGCGGATTTCGGAGGCTTATTGCCTTCGGCTTCTTTACGAGCATTACGGATAAGCTGACGAACTTCCTGAACATTGACGTCAGGGAACTGAGCAATAAATTTTGTCAGAGCGGCATCATCTGCAATCAACGCATCTCTCAGACGTTCACTCTTATGCAGTGCGGCCACCGCCGCTTTATCGTTGCCTGTTGCACGGTCAATGGCCTGACGAACGGCGTCTCCGTCTAATGCTCTCATGTATTTGCCGATAAGCTGGAGCTGGCGTCGTTTGGCACCGAAGGAGGGAACACGGTGATAATCCTCAATGGCTTTAAGAATGACTTCGGGAAGTTCGATTTTTGCCAGCGTTTCGGCACCCAGGGTGGTCAGTTCTTTACCGAGATCCTGCAGATGCTCGGCCCTTCTTTTCAGTTCACTTTTGCTCGGACCGCTGTACTCTTCTTCAAGGTTTTCGTTTGTATTCTTCATATTAGCGTGACCTTCTTTAGTAATATTTGCATCAAGCGCTATCATAATCTCCAATCTTTAGTTTCCGCTTCAAAATATGAGTCAAACTCCCACAATAAGTAGCTCAGAAGAGCTCGGTTCCTTGGTTTCGCATGCTTTAGACACAGCGCTTTCTCTAGGTGCAACTTCCGCTTCGGTAGAAGTCAGTGAAGAGAAGGGGACATGTGTTACGGTAAGAAATCGGGAAACGGAATCCATCGAACATACCCATGACCGAGATTTCGGAATTACCGTCTATCTCGGTAAATCTAAGGCTGTGGCTTCCAGCGGAGACTTTCGCAAAGAATCGATCTTAAGAACGGTCAAAGCGGCGCTTGATATGGCGCGCTACACCACACCGGATGAATGCAACGGCCTGCCGGATAAAGAACGACTCTGCACGAACCCACGTCAGCTTGATCTCTTCCATCCGTGGAACATCTCGATTGAAGAACAGGTTCAAAAGGCGGTCGAAGCAGAAAAAGCGGCATTGAGTGTCGATAAACGCGTGGTGAATTCCGACGGCGCAATGGTCACGACAACGATCGGCTCTTTTATCTTGGGAAATACCGAAGGCTTTTTGCACGGCTATCCCTTTAGCGACCATTCGATTGACACCTCAGTGATCGCTGAGGACCAAAACGGAATGCAGGTCGGCTCCTGGCACACTTCCGGCGTTTCGTCGATGGATTTGCTCTCGCCGCAGCAGGTCGGCATGATCGCCGGCCAAAGAGCTGTAGATCATCTGTCGGCACGCGGTTTATCGACCCGCAAGTGCCCGGTCGTTTTTGAAGCACCGGTTGCCAAGAGCTTATTCAGAACCTTTGTTCATGCGGCAAGCGGTTCAGCGTTGTACCGCAAGACCTCCTTCCTCGAAGGAATGCTGAATAAACCGATTTTCCCCGATCATCTTTCCATTTTGGAGAATCCGTTCATCCCGCGCTATTGGGGCTCGGCGCCTTTTGATGATGAAGGCGTCCGTCCTTCTGAACGCTTAGTCGTCGATCACGGTGTGCTGAGCGGACTTTTTCTGAGCAGCTATTCGGCTCGCAAGTTGGGAATGACGACAACAGGAAATGCCGGCGGACCCTACAACCTCATCTTCTCCGAAGCACCGGAAGCCTCCGAAAAAACGCTTTCCGCATTGCTCTCCCGTATGGGAACCGGCCTCTTAGTAACTGAGCTCATCGGGCAGGGCGTCAACTACACGACAGGAGATTTCTCTAAGGGCGCATCCGGTTTCTGGGTGGAGAACGGAAGGATCGCTTACCCGGTGGAAGGCATTACCGTTGCTGGCAATCTCAGAGACATCTTCATGTCTATCGAAGCGATGTCAGACGACGTGGACTTGAACGGCTGCTACCTCAGCGGATCGGTGCTGATTAAAGAAATGACCGTTGCCGGAAATTCTTAAGTCTGAAAAAAGCCGCTCCTGCTAATTTCTCCTCAGAAGTCCGAATAATTTCTTTCAAATTATTACAATTAGGGATCTATAACAAAACGAATCTCGTAGGAGAAAAAATGCAGAAAAAAGATATTGACTGGAGCAAATTAGGCTTCGGCTACACACCGACCGACTACCGTTTCGAAGCTCATTGGAAAGACGGTAAATGGGATGAGGGTAAGATGATCACTGATTCCAATATCGAACTGTCCGAAGCCGCTTGCGTATTCCACTATGCCCAGTGCTGTTTTGAAGGGTTGAAAGCTTACACCACCGTCAACGGCGATATCGTTACTTTCCGTCCGGATTTGAACGCAGAACGTATGATGGGCAGTGCCGAACGCCTTGAAATGCCGGCTTTCCCGAAAGAAAAATTCATTCAGGCCGTCAAGGACGTTGTCGCAGCCAACGCTGCTTGGGTTCCTCCTTACGGCACCGGCGCAACGCTGTACATCCGCCCCGTCATGATCGGTTCCGGTCCTCAGATCGGTGTGGCGCCGGCCCATGAGTTTATTTTCAGAATTTTCGTGATGCCGGTCGGCGCATATTTCAAAGGCGCTATCAAGCCGCTTAAGCTGACGGTTCCTGAGTTCGACCGTGCCGCTCCCCGCGGAACCGGTCATATCAAAGCCGGTCTGAACTACGCTATGAGTCTGCATCCGACAATGGAAGCTCATCGCCACGGCTACGCCGAAAACATCTACCTTGATCCGGCTACACGCACCTATATCGAAGAAACCGGCGGTGCCAACCTGATTTTCGTTGACAAGGAAGGCACAATCATTGTTCCGAAGTCCGATTCCATTCTTCCTTCCGTCACACGCCGCTCTTTAATCGACGTTGCCAAGAGATTGGGCTATAAGGTTGTTGAGCGTCCCGTTAAGCTGAACGAACTCAAAGACATGGCTGAAGGCGCTCTTTGCGGTACGGCTGCCGTCTTGGCTCCGATCGGTATGGTCAATACACCTGACGGCGATATCTACTTCCCATCCGGCATGGAAAAGATGGGTCCTATCTGCACCAAGCTCAGAGAAACACTGACCGGTATCCAGATGGGCGAAATCGAAGGTCCTGAAGGCTGGGTCGTCAAGATTGACGCTGAATAATTTTTGCTGAATAGCAAAAGCGAAACGCCCGGAGAGATCCGGGCGTTTCGCGTGGGAGCAAGGGAACTTTTAAGGTTCCCGTGCGTTCCTGAATTATTTATGAGCGCGGTTCTTGAGACGCTCTTTCCAAATGCCGACTTGTTTGGCGACCTGAGAAGGTGCCGTGCCGCCGGTGTGGTTGCGGGAAGCAATGGAGCCTTCAAGCGTCAGACTGTCGTAAACATCTTCACCGACTTTATCGCTGAATTCTCTTAATTCCTCAAGCGTGAGGTCATGCAGACCGCAGCCTTTCTCAGAAGCAAGACGCACGGCGCAGCCGACAGCTTCGTGAGCGTCACGGAAGGGCAGGCCTTTGCGGACGAGGTAGTCGGCGAAGTCTGTAGCGGTTGGATAACCGAGCATGACGGCTTCACGCATACGGGCCTTGTTGACCTGGATTCCGGGGATCATTTCGATGAAAGCGCGCAGAGTGTCTTTGACGGTATCAATCGTGTCAAAGAGCGGCTCTTTGTCTTCCTGATTGTCTTTGTTGTAAGCAAGGGGCTGTCCCTTCATCAGCATCAGAAGGCCCATCAGGTGACCGACCACGCGTCCGGACTTGCCGCGGGCAGCTTCCGGAACGTCCGGATTCTTTTTCTGCGGCATGATGGAGGAACCCGTCGTGAATCTGTCCGGCAGCATGATGTATGCGAAGTTGGTGTTCATCCAGTAGATGAGCTCTTCGGACATACGGGAAATGTGGATCATGATGAGCGAAGCGCAGGAGCAGAATTCAATTGCAAAATCGCGGTCGCTGACGGAGTCCAGAGAGTTCTGAGTCACACCTTCAAATCCGAGCAGTTCTGCCGTGTATTCGCGGTCAATCGGATAGGTGGTGCCGGCAAGAGCAGCGGCACCGAGCGGAGAACGATTGACGCGTTTGCGGCAGTCAGCCAAGCGTTCGCGGTCGCGCTCGAACATTTCGGCATAAGCCAGGCAGTGATGGCCGAGAGTGACGGGCTGAGCAACCTGCATGTGGGTGTAGCCCGGCATGATGGTGTCGATGTTCTTTTCGGCAACCGTCAGCAGGGATTTCTGCAGATGAGAGAGAAGATCCATGATCTGGTCGATCTCATTGCGCAGGTACAGACGAATATCTAATGCAACTTGGTCATTACGGCTGCGGCCGGTGTGAAGGCGCTTTCCGGCGTCTCCGACAAGTTCCGTTAAGCGGGCTTCAATGTTGAGATGAACGTCTTCGAGTTCGAGTTTCCATTCGAAGCGGTTTTCTTTGATTTCCTGAAGAATCTGACGCATTCCGCGTTCGATGTCATTCAAATCTTCTTTGGAAATAATGCCGCATTTGGCAAGCATCTTGGCATGGGCCACGGAGCCTGCGATATCGGCTTCAGCCATACGCTTGTCAAAGTTCACGCTGGCGGTGTAACGAAGGACAAATTCGGCCATAGGCTCAGAAAAGCGTCCGCTCCAAGCTTCTTTTTTGGAGGCAAGCGGATCGGCATGAACTGAGAGAGGATTGTGTTGGGCCATAACTTTTGCAGTCAGTAATGAAAAAGGCCAATTATAGCCAGTAATGACTGAATTGTCGGGTAACGGATTGTCTACAAAAGGTTTTCTTTGTTGTTAGAGGTGGTTTTCGAAAGCGATTGTTAAGACCGGTGTAACGCGCTTCCCGCCCATCTTGATAAACTCCCATTCATTCTTTGTATTTCTCTAAAAAGTTAAAAAATGACTCAGCAAGATCATCTGGTTATTGCCACTCGCGAAAGCCCGCTGGCGCTTTGGCAGGCAAAGTACGTTCAGAGCTGCCTGAAAGAAAAATTCCCCGAGCTTGATGTTCAGCTTTTAGGTTTAACTACCAAAGGCGACAAAATTTTGGATGTCACGCTCTCCAAGATCGGAGGAAAAGGTTTGTTCGTTAAAGAACTTGAAGCCGCTATGCTTGAAGGCAAAGCTCAAATCGCCGTCCACAGTCTGAAAGATGTCCCGATGGATCTTCTTGAGCCGTTCACACTGGCTGCCGTGATGGTCCGTGAAGATCCGCGCGATGCTGTGGTTTCTCATAAATATGCCTCTTTAGAAGAGATGCCGGCCGGAAGCGTTGTCGGCACCTCCAGCCTTCGTCGTGAACTGATGGTTCGTTCCCGTTTCCCGCACCTCAAGGTCGAGATGATTCGCGGTAACGTGGGCACTCGTCTTTCTAAGCTCGACAACGGACAGTACGACACCCTCGTGATGGCGGTAGCCGGTCTGAAGCGCCTCGGTTTGTCCGATCGCATTCGTTCCATTATTCCGCCTGAAGTTTCCCTTCCGGCGCCGGGTCAAGGTGCTATCGGCATTGAAGCGGTTGGAAACGACGAAATGACACAGAAATACGTCGAAGCGCTCAACGACGAAGACACTCGTCTGTGCACTCAGGCGGAAAGAGCGGTTTCCAGAGCACTCGGCGGTTCCTGCCAGGTTCCTTTGGCTGCCTACGCCACGATTGACGACGGTCAGATGTTCCTCCGCGCACTTGTCGGCAACCACATGACCGGTGAATATGTGACGGCTGAATACACGGGCCTGGCAAATGAGCCTGAAGAAAATGCCCGCAAGGTGCTGGATCAGCTGATCGAAAAAGGCGCTAAGCGTCTTCTGAAAGAAGTGCTCGGAAAGTAATGCGCACGATCTTAAACATGAAGCCGGGGCCCGGCGGGCAGCGGCTTCAGGAAGAACTGGAAGCAAAAACGGCCGGTTCGGTTTACTGGCCGGCGTTTACGTTTGATCGTTCGGAAGATTACGAGGAAAGCGTCAAAGAAATTCTCGAAGGAGCTGAAAGAGGCGCGTTGCTGATTCTCGTGAGTCCGACGACGGTCAGCTTCATGAAGGACATTTTTCCTCAGCTTCCTGAATCTGCTCGCTTTGCCTGTGTCGGCGAACCGACCGCTAAAGCTTTGACCGCGGCTTTTCCTGCAGCACACGAAATTCTTTTTCCGCACGGAAGCTCTCTGGAGAGCGGTTCCGAACTGCTTTTTGAACTCCTTTTGGAAGAAGGTCTTCCTCCGGAAGTTGTCCTCATTCGAGGCGACACGGGCCGTCAGTTCCTGATTGACGTGCTGCGGGATAAAGGTGTTCCTGTGACCGTGGCACCTATCTATAAGAGAATCCCGCTGAAGGCTTCAGGCGATCAAAAGAGGTGGATCGGACGCGGAGAAGCGCCGGTGGTTTATCTGACGAGCACGGACGCCATACGAACCCTCGAAGAAAACGTCGGAGGAGACAATGCCGGATGGCTGAAGTCGGCTTTAGTTCTGACGATCCATCCCCGCATTCAAGAGCATCTCTTTGAGGAGGGTTTCAAGAACGTCGAATTAGTGGAGTCCCGCTGCAGCGGACTTGCTGATAAATTGATCTCCTTGGCAGAGTAAGGAACTAACGATTAAAATTAATAGATTATTTCCTAATTAATGAAGGTTGGAAAAATATTATGGATATGAGCAAAATCAGCGCAGGAAAAGACCTGCCGCACGATTTCAATGTTGTGATTGAAATCCCCGCACAGAGCGACCCCGTCAAGTATGAAGTTGACAAAGAAAGCGGCGCTCTTCTGGTCGACCGTTTCATCGGCACTTCCATGCGTTATCCTGCAAACTACGGTTTCATCCCTCAGACCCTCGGCGATGACGGTGACCCCGTTGACGTTTGCGTGATTACTCCGTTCCCTCTGCTGGCCGGATCCGTGATCCGCTGCCGTCCGCTCGGCATGCTCCTGATGGAAGACGAAAGCGGCGGCGACATGAAGATGCTTGCAGTTCCGGTTCAGAAGCTGACTCCGCGCTACAACAAGATTCAGACCATCGATGATGTTCCTGAAGATTATCTTGCTCAGATCCGCCATTTCTTTGAACACTACAAAGATCTGGAAAAAGGCAAATGGGCTAAGGTTTCCGGCTGGACCGGTCCTGAAGAAGCCTGCAAGGTGATCATGAAAGGCGTTGAAGCTTACAACAACGCTAAATAATCTTTCGATCCCTGTTTTTTAGGATGAGACCCGGGCAATTCGCTCGGGTTTTCTATTTTTGGCCTCCGCTGAGCACTCGGACGGCACTTTGTTTTGTATGATCTAGAACATCGGGTTTGGAGTCCGCAATCGATTAGGAGGTTCACGGATGATTGAAAAAGTAGTGGTCTCAATGGCGCAGCTGAATCAGACTGCCGGTGACTTGGAAGGAAACTTTAAGCGGATAGCCGAAGCCGCAGAAAAAGCGAAGCATTCCGACATCTTAGTGACCCCTGAACTTTCTTTGTGCGGATATCCTCCAGAAGATTTATTGTTTTTGGACAGTTTTTTAGAAGACTGTGCAAAGAAACTCAATGAGCTGGTTGAATATTCAACCCGTTTTCCGAAACTGCATATTCTTGCAGGCTATCCCTTAAAAGAAGCCGGCCGTTTATATAACGTGGTCTCCGTCATCCTCAACGGCAAAATTCTCCTTACTTATCGAAAGAAGAATCTTCCCAACTACGGTGTTTTTGATGAAGAACGCTACTTCACGCCGGGCGGAGAAGACGTCTGCACGTTTGATGTCGGAGATACGCGCTTCGGCGTCAATATTTGTGAAGATATTTGGTTCCCGGAAGCACCTTCGCAAGCCAAAGAGCAGGGCGCACAGGTTCTCTTAATCGCCAATGCTTCTCCGTTTGAAGAAGGAAAGGAAGAACAGCGGTTAAATATGGTGCGCCGCCATGTGAACGCCATCGGAATGGACGCCTGCTACGTCAATATGTGCGGAGCGCAGGATGAAATCGTTTTTGACGGAGAAACTTTTGCCTGCTCGGCCGACGAGGTTCTGGCCCGTGCGCCTCATATGAAAGAGTCGCTTCTTTCTGTGGAAGTCAGAAAAGGCAGAATCTGCCGCGGAGAGGATTCCCAGCCGCTGTCTGATTGGGCCGTGCTTTACGAAGCCCTGGTTGTCAGCATGCGGGACTACATCAATAAGAACGGATTTAAGGGTGTCGTGCTGGGCCTTTCCGGAGGCGTGGACTCTGCACTGGTCCTTAAGATCGCGGTGGACGCCGTGGGCAACGACAAAGTGCTCGCCGTGATGATGCCGTCCGTTTATACATCTTCATTAAGCCGTGGTGACGCGGCCAAATTGGCTTCTCGTTTGGGCGTACGCCTTGAGACGATTTCAATTCAGGACGGCTACACGGCATTTGAATTCATGCTGGCCAAGCAGTTCAACGGCATGCCGCACGATGTCACTGAAGAAAACCTTCAGGCACGTATCCGCGGTGTCATTCTGATGGCTATTTCCAATAAGTTCGGCTCGATGGTTGCTACGACCGGGAATAAGAGCGAAATGGCGGTCGGTTATTCAACCCTGTACGGCGACCTGGCAGGCGGTTTCGCCGTGATTAAAGACGTCTACAAGACTCAGGTCTACGCTTTGTGCCGCTGGATTAACGAATGCAGTAAAGAGAATCCGGTTTTCCCGGAAACGATACTGACTCGTGCTCCGAGCGCGGAGCTTCGTGAGAATCAAAAGGATCAGGATTCTCTGCCGGATTACAGCGTGCTCGACGAGATTCTTCGCCGCTTCATCGAAGATCGTGAAGGGCCGGAAGAGATTGTTGCAGCAGGCTTTGACCGTGCCGTCGTCGACAAAGTTTTAAGAATGGTCAGCCGTGCGGAATACAAGCGCCGCCAGTCTCCGATCGGACCTAAGGTGACAAAAGTCGCTTTCGGGCGGGATTGGCGCTTCCCGGTCACTAATAAATACAGACTTTAAGAGTAAAATTTCTGAAAAATTTCGGGAGAAAAAATGAAACAAGTCGTCGCTATTATCAAGCCCTTCAAACTTGACGAAGTGAGAGAGGCACTCGCAGAAATTGGTGTTCAGGGTATGACCGTGACCGAGGTCAAAGGTTTCGGCCGTCAGAAAGGACATACCGAACTTTACCGTGGTGCGGAGTACGTCGTGGACTTTCTGCCCAAGATGAAGATTGAGTGCGTGGTCGACGACTCGCTGGTCAACATGGCGGTCGAAGCGATTATGAAAACCGCCCGTACCAACAAGATCGGCGACGGAAAGATTTTCGTGATGCCGGTCGAAGAGGTGATTCGAATCAGAACTGGTGAAACCGGAAACGCTGCCGTCTAACAAAACGAAAGACCGATGCCGCAAAGCATCGGTCGAATTTTTTTTCTGCCGGTTAAGGCGCTAAAAGAACATAAACGGCGCCGGCTCCTCCGTCATAAGGCGGCGCCTGTACAAAGGCGAGCACCTCTTTTCGCTGAGCCAGCCAAACCGGAACCTTTTCCTTTAAAACAGGCTTCCGTCCAGCAGAGCCGAATCCTTGTCCGTGGATGATTCGCACGGCACGGTGTCCGGCTTTTCTCTCCTCGTTTAAGAATTCCACCAGAAGCAGTCTGGCTTCCTCCGACGTGTACCCGTGAAGATCCCAGGTACCTTTAACGGACCATGCGCCCTGGTGCAGTTTCTTGGGAACATCGGGCGCCATAGAAGGTGCCCGATAAGACAGCCGTTCATCGGAATCCAGAAGGTGATCGATACTGATGTTGTCGGACAAAGAGTCTTCGAGCACCGCCTTTTCGTCGGCGTAGCGCTGACGAGGAATGGGTGCCGGCTTCGGCATGGCGTGGAAGACTTTATCTTCCCTGCCTATTTTTTTTTTGACTCCGAGTTCTTTCATTGCATTCTCGAACTCGTGAGCTTTAGCCTCAGCCTCTTTACGCTTTTGTTCCTTTTCGGCAGCGATTCGTGCTTCTTCTTCCTGTTTGACTTTCAGTTGTTCCTTCAAGCCCATCAGAGAAGCGAAAGACTCTTTATCGACATTCATTTCTGTTAATCAACCAAACCGTTTGTTTCTAAATAGTTTAAGGCGTCCAGAGCAGCCATACAGCCGGAAGCAGCGCTGGTAATGGCTTGACGGTAAACCTGGTCCTGGCAGTCGCCGGCGGCAAAGACACCCGGGAGGTTGGTGGCCTGAGCAGCGCCGGAGGCAATACCTTTAGTGACGATGTAACCGTGGTTCATCTCCAGCTGGTCTTCGAACATCTTGGTGTTTGGGGAGTGGCCGATGGCAATGAAAACGCCCATAACCGGAATGTCTTCCTTTTCACCCGTCTTGAGGTTGTTCAAACGGACGCCGGTCACACCGGTCTTGTCGCCCAGGATTTCGTCCAGCGTGCAGAACTCGTGGAGAACGATCTTGCCTTCGGCTGCGACGGCTTTAAGACGATCTACCATGATTTTTTCAGCGCGATACTGGTCGCGGCGGTGGATCATGTGAACCTTGGAGGCGATACCGGCAAGATAGATGGCCTCTTTAATTGCGGAGTCGCCGCCGCCGACGATGGCAACTTCCTGGTTGCGGTAGAAGAAACCGTCGCAGGTTGCGCAGGCGGAAACGCCTTTGCCCTTGAATTCTTCTTCACTGGGAAGACCGAGATACTTAGCGCTGGCGCCGGTAGCAATAATCAGAGCGTCGCAAGTGTAGTTGCCGTTGTTGCCGACCAAACGGATCGGTTTTTCGTTCAGATGAGCTTCGGAAATTTCATCGAAAACGATTCTTGTTTCAAAACGCTCAGCATGTTCGAGCATGCGCTGCATAAGTTCCGGACCCATCACGCCTTTGGGGTCGCCGGGCCAGTTGTCGACTTCAGTCGTTGTTGTCAGCTGACCGCCTTGCTCCATACCTGTAATGAGAGTAGGTTTTAAGTTAGCGCGGGCGGCATAAACGGCGGCGGTATAGCCGGCGGGGCCCGAACCGATGATCAAAACTTTACTGTGTTCGGTATTGGTAGTCATGTTCTACTTCCTTTAATATTCACAAATTGTCCAACGATTATAGAGCGTTGGTTTACAACTAGAATTACGGAAACACCATTTAACACATAATGAGCAACTCGATAGAAACCTCCTTCTTATATAGAAATTTCCCCCGGTTTCGGAATAATTCCGAAGACGAGGTCGGCGCCGGAGGAAAACTCTGGGGTCTGGTTCTCTTTTGCGTTTGCGCGGCGGCTTGTATCGCTCTTTCTCTTGTTCTGGGAAGTTATGACTACTCGGATCCGGGATTTTCACGCTTCAATACCAAGCTCCAAGTCAGCAACCTCTTCGGAGTGCAGGGTGCTTGGACGGCCGATCTGTTCTATCTTTTATTCGGCTGGGGCGCCTGGGTCTTTGTTATCGGACTCTTTTATTTTCTGGTTCGCGGCTTAAAACGCCTGCGAGGAAAAAAAGTTTCCGTTTCTCCGATCCCGATGGGTTTCCGTATTTTGGCTTTCTGTGTGTTGGTCCTTAGTTGCTGTGCGCTGTTCTTCCTTCGGTTCCATACTCATTCCGAAGGGCTTCCCGGCACGACAGGCGGAGCGCTTGGAAGCGCGATCGGATCCGAGCTCCTCTATTGGATGAGCCTAGAAGCAGCCACGGCTTTCGTTCTTGTTTTAGTTCTGTTTTGTTCTTCCGTGTTTTTCGGTTTTTCTTGGATGTCGGTCGCGGAACAAATCGGAAGAACTTTTGAGCGTTTATTCCGCAGAGTGGCTTCAATTAAGCAAAGCAAAGAAGATGACGCTTTTGCGAAAGCCTCTATGGAGGAAAGAGAGAAGTCGCTTCAGGACCGACAAGGGCCTTCTCCCGAACTGCCTGCGCTTCCTGCTGCTTCCGCTCCGGTTGTTCAGCCGCGGGCTGAAGAGATTAAAACTGAGGAACTTTTATTCGCTGATGATAAGGAAGACGAGGTGAAAGGTCCGGATCAATTTAAACCGATTGATTATGAGCGCGATCCGGAAGACTTGGCACCGGCCTCACTCCGCCCTACGCCCGAAAATACCGTTGCGCCGATGGAAAAAGAACCCTTCGATATTGAAGATATCCGCGATGAAGAGGAAAGTGTCAAAGATCTGCCGATCGAAGATCATGTCGTTGAACAGCCAGCCCGGCTGATCGAAGAAGTTCCGGAAGAACCGAAGGAGTTTGTCCTGCCTCCGGTGTCGTTGCTGAACGATCCTCCGTTTGAAGCGGTTCAGGTCAGCAGGGAAGAATTGAACCTGACCTCTCAGCGTATCGAACACATACTCCAAAATTATAAAATTAACGCTAAGGTTCTTTCTGCTCTGCCGGGGCCGATTATTACCCGATTCAAACTGCAGCCGGCTCCGGGCGTCCGCTCTCGTAAGTTCGTGGAAGTGGCAAAAGACTTGGCTCGCGGCTTAGGACAGCCCAATGTTCGTATTGTAGAGAATATGCAGGAAGCTGACTGTATTGGTCTTGAAGTGCCGAATTCTTCTCAGTCGGTACAGACGATTTATCTGAAAGAAATTATCAACAGTCACCCCTTCCAGTCGAGTACTTCTCCGCTGACCTTGGCACTTGGTAAAGGCGTTGCGGGCGACCCCGTCGTTATTGACTTGGCTAAAGCTCCTCATCTATTGGTCGCCGGTACTACGGGTTCCGGTAAGTCCGTCGGTATCAACGCCATGATTCTGTCGATGCTGTATAAGAATCCGCCTGATAAGCTCAAGCTGATTCTGGTTGATCCGAAGGAAGTGGAATTCAGTCCCTACGAAGATATTCCCCATCTTTTGACCCCGGTGATTACGGATATGGCCAAGGCGGCTCATTGTCTGGCCTGGGCCGTCCGCGAAATGGATCGACGCTACAAACTGCTGAAGATGGCCGGACAGAAAAACTTTGACGGTTACAACCAGCGAATTCGCGAAGCGAAGGAAGCCGGTACTCCGATTATGAATCCGCATGCCCAGCCGCCGATTCCTTTGGAAGAGATCCCGTACATCATTATCATCATCGACGAGTTGGCTGACTTGCTGATGGTTTACGGCAAGGAAGTAGAGACTCAGATCATGCGCCTGACCCAAAAAGCCCGAGCGGCCGGCATGCACATGATTATCGCCACACAGCGTCCGAGTGCTGATATTGTCACGCCGGTGATTAAAGCTAACTGCCCGTCGCGTATCAGCTTCCAGGTCTCCAACCGCTATGACTCGACGACGATTCTGAATACTCCGGGTGCGGAAGAATTGCTTGGTCGCGGCGACATGTTCTATATGAAGCCCAGTGCTCAGTTGCAGCGCATCCACGGTGCATTTGTTCCGGACGAAGAAATTTACCGTGTGACCGAGTTCCTCAAGGAACAAGGCAAGCCGGAATATGTCGATGGTGTGACTGACGCACCTGAGGAAGAAGAGGAAGAGGTTGAAGAAACTTCTTCCGCCCGCAATGAAGGTAACGAACTTTATGACAAGGCAGTTCAGCTGGTTACGACGGAAAATCGCCCGTCTATCTCCTACCTGCAGCGCCGTCTAAACATCGGCTATAACCGTGCCGCCAACTTGATCGAAAAAATGGAACAGGAAGGCGTGGTGTCTAAACCGAACAGTATGGGCAAACGCCGAGTTTTAGTTGGTTCCGGTCCCTCAATGGATTAAACGTTCACACATGAAAAACGGAAGGTTTCGAGGCCTTCCGTTTTCTGTTAATGGGAACTGATTAGTTTTCAGAAGCTTGAGCAAACAGACCGCGCTCAGCTGCCCATGTCCAGGGCGTATCCAGCCAAGCATCGATTTGTTCTTTCTCGTTTGCGTCGATAAGGCCTAATTTTTCGGCTTTTTCAACAATGAACGCAAAAGGAAGAAGCTGATAAGCGGTGATGTGATGCTTTTCAAAGTTTCTCATCGTCTCCGGCATATCAAAGTTAGTGATTGCAAAGCAGGCTTCTACGATGGCGCCGGCTTCACGAAGTACTTTGGCTGCATCCAATAAAGAAAGACCGGTAGAAAGATGGTCCTCAATGATGAGAACTTTTTTGCCTTTGACGTCGATACCGTCGATTCGACTGAGGTTGCCGTAACTCTTGGTAGCGCGGCGAACCGTGACGAACGGAACGCCGAGGCGGTAAGCCAGGGCGGCGCCGTGAGAAGTTCCGGCGCCTTCAACGCCGGCGATGACGTCAAAGTCCAGCTTAAGTTCAACGATGCGGGATGCCATCGTTTCAACAATATCTCTCCAGGCTTCCGGATAAGAAGGAAGGATACGGTTATCAACGTAGATCGGAGTGACCAGACCCGAGCGAAGACGCATAGGCTTGTCTTTGAGAAATACGATGGCGTTATGACTGAGGAGGTGTTCAGCCATGATATCTTGAGCGATAAAAGAAGTAGGCATTGCTGACACTCCTAGATTTGGATAGAGAAGTCGGTGTTTTCCAGCGGCGGCAGACCGAGGACTCGGCGTCCGTTGACCGTTGCAATCTTTGCCAGGGCTTCCATTTCGTCATAACGGCAGCCGGTCGCAAGCGTCATCAGTTCGTGCCACATATCGCCGCCATTCCAAGGCACCATGGCGTCGCAGACGTTATCCGTACCTAAGGCAACCGTGATGCCGGCAGGATCGAGCTCATCGACAGGAGTCATCGAGTTATGGACAGGGCCGATACTTTCCGAACGCGGTGTGTCAATCCAAGCAGTAGGGCAGGCGATCATCATGACGTCGGCTTTTTTCATCAGATCGTACAAGCGGCGGCGATACATTCTGGAGTGAGCTGCGATGGAAATACCGTGAATGGCCACAACTTTGCCCTGCATACCGTGTTCAATGGTTTTAGCGCACAGCTCTTCGGTTTCATATTCAAGCGATTCATTGAATTGATCGACGTGAACGTGAACCATCTTATTGAGGCGTTTTGCAGTGCTCAAAATAATGTCAAAAGCTTCGGAGCCTTTTCCGTAGTCCTTTTCATCGCGTTTAGGAAGGGCACCTATGATGTCGACCATTTCGGAGCCGATATCGAACCATTGTCTGGCCTCAGGATCGATAACACCCTTGAGCGTCTGGTTAGCGAATTTAACAGCCAGCTGGTCTGCGTAATGCTCTCTTGCTCGAACGCCGGCTTTGATAGCGCGGTCTCTGCTCTGCGGGTCGATGTCCACGAAGGTACCGACGGCAGTGACGCCTTGAGAAATCATGAGCTCGAAGAATTGACAAAACCTTCTGTAGAAGTCCTCTTCAGTGGATTCTGACTTTAGCTTATCCAGCGCATCCCATTTCTGCTGCAGCGTGCAAGTCTTTCTCATATGCAGTACATCCGGACTCAGCGTAAAGGAACGGTCGGCATGAGCATGGGTATTCACCCATCCGCCGTTCCTTTTGATGACCGGTTCAATCATCGAGCGAATAGTAAGAGGAGTTTCCAAGTTCATTTCAATTCCTGTAAAAAAACGGCCTCCCGAAATTGGGAAGGCCGTTGAAGAAAACAGTTATTCTTGGGCTTGCGCAAAGCCCTCCAAAAAGACAGAAGTTTTTCTTCTTGAATTTGGATTGTTCCTGTTTTCATGAGCTAGGAGCATAGCAAAAATAAGATGAGATTTTTTGATTAAAAGCCTGAGGGAACAAACAAATCGCAAACAATGTTTGCAAGAAAACGCTAGTCTTAGTAAAACTACTAATCATCATTTATGATTAGTTCATCGCTAACTTTTGTTAGATTGAGGAAGAAGCGTTTCATGAAAAAAACAGCACTTTTGACCATTACCGGTTTATTTCCGTTCGTTGTTTTTTCCCAGCCGTTGGATCTGTTAAATAATTTTTTGAATGAGACAAAACAGGCTTCCGGTGCTTTTGAGCAACAAACCTTTCAAAAAGACGGAAAACCTGCAGAAGAATTACAGAAAGGAACGTTCTCGTTTTCTCGGCCCGGAAAATTTGTTTGGACTTATACCAGCCCGTATCCTCAGAAGATGGTTTGCGACGGCAGCCGAATCTATATTTGGGATGAGGATTTAAACCAAGTGACTGTTCGGTCGGCTAAAGGAGCTATTCCTAAGAGTCCTGCCTCTATCCTATTCGGAACTCAGTCCTACAAAAAAGATTGGAATGCGACACAACCCAAGCAAGAAGACGGATATACCTGGATCACGCTAACGCCTAAAGCCAAGGACGCTTCGGTGAACTCAGTTTCTTTCGGATTTAAGTCTGAAAAACTTGAGAAACTCATTTTTGTCGGATCGATGGGTGAGAAGACAAATCTAACGATTTCCGATCTTAAGACTGATGTTCAGTTAAGCCCCGAGACTTTTAAATTCACGGCTCCTAAAGGTGCGGACGTGATCGAAGTCAAGTGAAGAATCTTTGTTCCGGCCTGGCGCAGGAATCTGAATTTTTAGCCAGGTACTCTGCGGCTGATAACGCGCAGTGCTTCTCTTTTTAGAAAAAATTGTGCGATTTGTGTTTCTTTTGTCAGTTTTTATGCCCAAATTTGTGGGGAGAGTCGGTTTAATTTTTAGACGGCGCTAAATAGTGTTATTCTCCGAGTAGCAGAACACACGGGGAGCCAGGTCTTCTAATCCAGTCCCTTATAAGTAAAAAGAAGGCCGGCTTGTATTGATGGACACAAAGAACGAAGTTTTTCGTCCGGCGAGAAGTCGGGTGAACTCTGCCTTCGTTAGCAACGGAGGCATGAATGAGTAAGGTTTTTCTATGCGGCGATCCGCACGGAGAGTTTGACCACATCCTGAGCGCCATAGACCAATGGCACCCGGATGCGGTTCTGATTCTCGGCGACCTGACGCCGTCTCATTCCTTGGATGAGATTTTTAAAGGTGTTAAAGGAACCAAGATTTACTGGATTCCGGGTAATCACGACACTGACTCAGACCTTATTTATGACCGTCTTTGGAGGTCTTCTTTCGCTAAACATAATCTCCACGGCAGAGTTCAGGACGTTTGCGGCGTTAAAGTGGCCGGTTTAGGCGGTGTATTCCGCGGCCAAATTTGGATGCCTCCGGCAATGCCGCTTTATGCTTCTCCAAGCCTTTTCATCCGAAAGATCGGCAAGAGCGGAATGTGGCGCGGCGGTCTTCCCCGCAGACACCGTTCGACGATTTTCCAGAGTGTCTATGAAAAACTCAAGGAATGCAAGGCTGACATCCTGATTACGCATGAAGCCCCCTCGATGCATCCGAAAGGCTTCAAAGCCTTGGACGATCTTGCTGTGAAAATGGGTTGCAAAATTATCTTTCACGCCCACCAGCATGAAAGCAAGCGCTATTGCCCGTGCAACGGACTCTGCGCACGCGGAATCGGACTTCGCGGAATCATTGATTTAGAAGGAAACGTTATCGTTCCCGCACAGGTCGATCCGCGTGAGCTCGAAGCAAAAGTCCGGTCTGCACCTTCTCCGGTGAAAACTCAGTTAAGAAGAACGCCGGCTTCTAAGTTCCGGCGTCTCAATCGATTCAATCGGTTTTCAAGAAAGGGATGGTCTAACAGGCTCCCCAAAAAGGAACGACAGGGATAAGTTCTCCGTCAGCGGGTGCAGCCTGATTATCAGCCAAGTAAATGAAACAGTTGGCTTTTATCATGGACTTTAAGGCGCCCGTTTTTTGTGAACCTGCAGGCGTCACCGTTACTCGGCAGTCTTCCATTGTCAACAGACCTCTTTGGAAATCTGTGTAACCTACATTCTTCTTGAACTTGCCTTTTGCCGCCGCTAAGGCATAGACCAATTTAGGATCCTTCTGACCGGAGAGTAATGCCAAGGCAATGGAGACAATGGCATAGAAAGTGACTTGTGCAGCAGTGGGATTTCCCGGGAGACCGAAGAAATATGCCTTTCCGATTTTTCCGACAGCTAAAGGTTTGCCCGGCTTAATTAGACAGTGCCAGGAAATGAGTTCCCCGATCTCTAAGACAACTTTTCTTGTGAAATCGGCTTCTCCCACGGAGACACCGCCGGAGGTAATCACGGCATCGCACTCTTGAGAAGCTCTTAAAAGACATTCTTTCAAGGTTTCAGGATTATCTTTGATAACACCGTAATCGATGATGTCAAAGCCTTTTTCTCTTAACATCGCTCCGATGCAGTAACGGTTCGAATCGTAAATTTTTCCCGGAGCAAGTGGCTGATCGATGCTTTGAAGTTCGTCGCCCGTGGAGAAAAAGCCGACCTTCACCTTTTTAAAAACAGTTACCTTGTGAATGCCGAGCGCTGCAAGGAAATTTATTTCGGGCGCATGGAGCAGCGTACCCTTCGTCATGCAAACGTCACCGCTCCTGATCTCTTCTCCTTTTCGGCGGACATTGTCATCGGCCCTTACTTCCGACGGGAAAGTAATTTCTTTATCGTCGGCCTTCACAATTTCCTGTTTGACGACGGTGTCCGCTCCTTCTGGTACTTCTCCGCCGGTCATAATACGAACACATTCACCTGACTGCAGCTTTTTCGGGTAAGGATGACCGGCAAAAGAAGATCCGACCTCTTTTAACGTAAAACCTTCAGGCTTGATGTCTTCCGAACCAAAAGCCCAGCCGTCCATCGCTGAGTTATTAAAAAGCGGAAGGTCGATGGGTGAGTGAAGATCTTCAGCTAATACAAAACCAAGCGCTTCGGAAATCGTCTTTTCTGCTGTTGAAGCCACAGGCTCGATATAGGAACGCAGAAATTCGAGTGTCTGCGTGTAGGTTTTAACTTCCATCGGAAAGCTCCTGTTCTAACGTTTTGTTTAATAGTTCCAGCTCTTCAAGCGTGTTGAGATTCATGAAATCGCCTTCATCGATTTCACATTCCAATTCGAGTGCACCAAGATGCTCTAGGAATCCCAGAACGCTCCGTTTATTTGAATCCAAGAATGAGGTTAGCGAGGGCAGGACGTCTTTATGAAGCAGGCAGTGCAGAGGTTCCTTTTTACCTTTGTGAGTTGGAAAAACACAGAGTGCCTGTTTCTCTTTCGCTGTCTTATGCAAAAGTCCGGCCAGATTTCTCGGTAGAAACGGGGTATCCGTCGGTGAGACGAAATACCAAGGACCGCCTAAGTCTTGTTTTAAGATAGTTTCGATTCCGGCTAAAGGCCCCGGATAATCCTGACGAACATCCTTGAACACAGGATAACCGTAAGAATCAAATTCGGCGGCAAACTCATTAGAGCTAATGAATATGGACTTGACTTGAGGTTTCATGCGTTCGATGACCAAGCCTGCGAGTGTTCGGCCTCCAAGAAGCTGAGCTCCTTTATTTACGCCTCCCATTCTTCGGGCTTTTCCGCCTGCCAAGAGAATTCCGCTGATTTCGTTTTTTGTTTCGTTACTCATTCGCAATAAATCTACAAAGTGTGTTCGGCCAATGCCGAACATCTGAGTTATCACTTGATTGTATTACTCCTGGATTTTGAATCGAACAAAAGGACAGTGTATCCCGAACATATCGTTTGACTGAAGCCTACAAAAGTCTGATTTGTCATTTGCTGTTTTAGGACGTAAGACATCACCTGACGCACTAAGGAGGACGATGAAACAAATAAACTATTGTCGGTGTTTCATCATGAGCGAACTGAAATACATAGCTTCTAAAAACGGCTTGAAGTACAAAATCGTGCGTTTCGAAGCAGGTTCTGAGGGCAAGCGAGCGAAAATCAATCAAAAGGCAGCTACCGTAGATTTCACCGTCTATCCAGCTAAGTTCGAGCCTAATCTGAAATTGACAAATGAAGAAATTGAAGAGATCAGTGTTTTCACAAAAACAATGGAGACCGAGCTTGAAGCAGCAGAAGTCAAAGAATTTATTCTTCGGTACAGGGAAGGGTTGAGGGTTGAAATCATTAGCAAAGCTACGGGGGGCTGCCCCGAAATCATCGCAGACCTAGTTGACTCATTGAAGCGCGCCCTGGTTCCTAAAGAAACATTGGAAGCTTCGCCCGATCACCTTTGTTTCTTGGTCGAAGGCGAGACGGAAGGAAACTACATTTCTGCCTATGCGAGAAGACTTGGTGTGCTGAATAAGATCTCCATTATCAAGCCATCAGGCAATTCACCGGCTGAAATGGTAAAGGAAGCAGCCAGAATTCTGGCGCTGGATGAATTAAAAGGAACGACATTAAGAGATGTTTGGTGTGTTTTCGATCGGGATAGACATCCTTCCTACCGGGAAGCTTTCGAACTAGCTTCTCGCAATAGAAGAATTCGTCTTTGCTGGTCCAATCCCTGCATAGAGCTTTGGTTCTTGATGCACTTTTTAAAACTTCCATGCGGATTAACAGCATCAGTCCGTTTTCCTGGCCCGACACAAACTCAACTGCTCAAAGTTTCTGAAAGCATGGAAAAGGAAATTGTTGAGCAGGTTTACTACAAATTATTCGATCCTGAAGAGAGCTTGGAAGCCCTTATGAAACAGTGGCCTAGCTACAAGAAGAATGGATTGGGTTATGTAGAAGAACTCCACTCGAAATTGTCATTTGCAATGGTGCAGTACCAGAATTCTGATAAAGACCCCGATCAAATAGGATCGTGTTTTCCTGAGTTGCTGAAAGCTCTTGCGGATATAGCCGGTAAAACTTTAGAGGACGCTTCAGAAGTATCAGCAGTTCTAAACATCGACAATACTGAGCTTTTGGCAATCGAAGAAAAAATAGCCGCGGCTCAGAATAAAGTAGAACAAGCGAGGGCAGGCTATTTGCTGGCTAAGAGCAAGCGTGCTTCACAAAATAACAACAAGAACAGAGTGTACGAAGAAAACCAAGCCAAATTTTTAAAGAATGCGGAAGGCCGGTTGAGTTACCTCCTGGAACTCAAGGAAAAGCTCTCCTCAAAGACAACGCAAGAAGAGCCTCCGAGTAGGGACAATAATGACTAATACGTAAGCGTGACATTGAAGCCTTTATTGAGATAAAAAATCTGTTGAAAGAAAGTTGAATTTTGTTGACTTGACAAGCCCAAAATAAGCATTCATAATTCGCCTCCGTTTT
>NZ_GL883760.1 GCF_000205025.1 Parasutterella excrementihominis YIT 11859
TAATGAAGATCTAGAAGCGCAAAATTTCAGGTAGATCAACCGCAAGATTTTTCTTTAAAAGTCCTGTATAGTGCTGCTTCTCGATTGAGAGACGGCTAGATAGCTCAGTTGGTAGAGCAACGGATTGAAAATCCGTGTGTCGGTGGTTCGATTCCGCCTCTAGCCACCAGAATTTTTCTTGACGCTGAATTTTCAAACATTCAGTTGCGCATTTAGAAAAACTCCTGTATATTTCGTCTTCTCGATTAAGAGACGGCTAGATAGCTCAGTTGGTAGAGCAACGGATTGAAAATCCGTGTGTCGGTGGTTCGATTCCGCCTCTAGCCACCAGGATTTCTTGAGCCCGATGCCAAAAGCCTCGGGCTCAGTTCTTTTATAACTCGGGGAGTAGCCTCCTGGGGACTGTCAACAAACTTGGCAAAGCCATGGCAGTTCCGGCGCTTGTCTGCGCTTGGCGAGACCGATGAACTTTCGAACGCTTCCGGCGCGGCGACAGTTCATTGTGTTTGGCCGGATAGGAGAAAACTCATGGAAGCCATTCTGGTTGCCATCGGAGCCGTAGCGCTCGCTGAAATGGGAGATAAAACTCAGCTCCTCGCTTTCCTTCTCGCCTCTCGATTTAAAAAGCCGACGCCGATTATTCTCGGCATTTTGGTCGCAACAATCTTTAATCATTCCCTAGCAAGCGCGCTCGGCGCATGGATTACCCACGTCTTCAGCCCCGAAGTAATTAAATGGATCATTGTAGGTTCGTTCCTCGCCATGGCGGCATGGATTCTTATTCCGGACAAAGGCGATGACGATGCACTGAAAAACCACTCCATGCGATTCGGCGTTTTCGGCGTGACGTTTATTACCTTCTTCCTGGCGGAAATGGGCGATAAAACTCAGATTGCAACTGTTGCGCTTACCGTCAAATACGCCACGCCGGTTCTCGTGGTCATCGGCACCACGATCGGTATGCTGATTGCTGACGTTCCTGCTGTTTGGATCGGCGATAAGCTCGCCCAAAAAATTCCGGTCAAACTCATCCGCATTGCCTCCGCAGTCCTGTTTGCTACGATCGGTATTTTGGCCGCGTTTGAATACACGCCTACCGAGCTGTAGTGTGCGCTTGTCTCAAATCAGACTTGTACCTCTGCAGTTCTTTGCACGTCGAGTAAACTTTCTCTGTGATACAGATAGGAGCACATCCTCATGTCAGTTCGAAAATTATTCGCAGGGCTTTTATTTTCGGGGATCTCGCTGCTTGCGCTAAGCGGCTGTGCCGTCGGGCCGGAAAACAACAACCCTACCCAGTTAACCGCTCAATGGGTTGATCCGGCTGCAACCTTCGAGCAAAAGACCATTACCGGTCTGTTAGTAGCTGCTGTTGTCGAGAATCCGACGAACCGCCGGATCTTCGAAGACATCGCCTGCGATGTCTTAGCGTTACACGGGATTCCAAGTACACCGAGTTACCGTGCGATTCCTCAGGCCTCTAACCTAACGATCTTGGGAGGTGGTTTGAATTACAGTGCTCTTTTCAGTGCCGCACGCTTAGCCAAGGCGAGCAATGTTTTGGCAATCCACCAAACGGGTACCAAAACCAATGTGATTTACGACCCGGGAATGACATGGGGACCGGATCCTTTCTGGGGTCCCGGACCCTGGGGCGGTCCTTTCGGACCTGATCCTTTCTGGGGCGGCTGGGCTATTCCGCCTTCCATCACACAGCAAAACATCATCGAGTCCAATACCGAACTCGTCAGCGTAAAAACCGGCGCAGTTTTATGGACCGGAGCTTTCTCTACGGTAAGTAACCAAGCACCGATCACTCAGGCGCTGCAGGAGTACGTCGGAATGGTGCTTCAGGCAATTTTGAACAACGGCTTTCTGATTCCGGTCAGTATGCCGAATTACCAAATTCAGCCTGCGGCCAAATTCAATCCGCAGTCTGCCGGGAACGCGGGCGCCCTTCCTCGTTAAAGAGTCTGGCGATTCTGGCGCAGTCTTGAATGTGCTGATTTCCAATCCACTTCAAGGCTGCAAAGGAGAGACCCGCAGCCGCAGCTTGGCCCGCTATCGGCAGCCATTTTGCTGCCTGTGCAGCCGTTAGCTGAATGCTCAGCTTTTTAAGAACGGCAAGGACTAAGGACTTCGTGATCAGTTTCCCTGCCCAGGCGCTTCCTGTCACGGTAATCAGCTGAAACAGCTGAACCTGTTTGTCCGTCGAAAGATGCTGAATTTGCTGAGGCGTGAGCCCGAATTCCTGATTAATGAAATTAAGAATGGATATCAGCATCGTCACGTCCACCGTTACGTTGATGCCGGGTATCGGGATGGCACTAGCACCCGCTGTCACTAAGGCACGCTGCGTTACAAACTTTTTTGTACGAGCGATACAGTCGAGGATTGCCTGCTCATCCGGAGGTATTTCCTTCAATTTTGTCTCTGCAGGTAAATCCTTCTGTTTAAAGATGGTCAAAGCCCTCATACTCTCATCCTTGCCTAAGCGACTAAACTTAAGGCATAAATAATGCTCTATTTTTAATATTAATAACTAAGCTGCGCAAATGGTCCGACTTATTTTAGTCAGGCCGCCCGATAAGCGGCGCTGTTGGACACAATAGATAGAAAGATGAATCTTTTCGCCCTGGGATTGAACCATAACACTGCTCCTCTCGCTTTGAGAGAGAAGGTTGCTTTTTCTTCTGAAGAGCTGGACACCGCAAACCTAAAGATTCGAGCCATGCTCGGAAATCCTGCCGGTGGCGGTATCAAAGAGGTCGCGATTTTATCGACCTGTAACCGCACGGAAATTTATTGTGCGGCTGAAGACTCCGAACTTGCCTCCAAAAAACTGAAAGAGTTCTTGGCCGAAAGCAAAGGCGTGAAGTTCAATGAACTTGAGGAACACCTCTATGTGTTCTTAAATGACGACGCCGCTCGCCACGCCTTCAGAGTAGCCTCAGGTCTGGATTCAATGGTGTTGGGCGAAACCCAGATCGTCGGCCAGATGAAAAAGGCAGTGAAAACTGCTCAGAAAAACCATGGCCTAGGCGTATTTCTGAACTACCTTTTTCAAAAGACATTTGCGGTCGCCAAAGAAGTCCGTTCTAAAACCGAGATCGGCGCTCACTCCGTATCCTTGGCAGCTGCCGGCGTCCGAGTCGCCTCGAGCATCTTCGGTTCTTTAGAAAACTCCAGCATCTTGTTTGTCGGTGCCGGAGAAATGATTGAGCTCTGTGCTGCTCATTTCTGCGCACAGAAACCGAAAAACATTGCCGTCGCAAACCGCACCGTCGCCAGAGCGGCGGCTTTGGCGGAAACGATCGGTGCAAAAGCTGTCGGACTCGTCGACCTCCCGGAAATTCTTCCGAAATACGACATCCTGATCACTTGTACGGCCAGCACGCTTCCCATCATCGGTCTCGGCATGGTTCAAAGTGCACTGAAGCGCCGTAAGCATCGTCCGATCTTCATGATCGACCTTGCGGTTCCCAGAGACATTGAACGCGAAGTTGATGATTTAGACGAAGTTTACGTTTACACCGTTGACGATCTCGGAAAAGTCGTTCAGTCGGGTATCCAGGGACGTAAAGCTGCCGTCGAGCAGGCCGACAGACTCATCGAAACCAAAGTCGATGAATTTAAGTGCTGGATGACGACTCGCTCCTCCATTCCTCAAATTCTGAGTCTTCAGGAACGAGCCGACGCCCTCCGTATGATGGAGCTTGAAAAAGCCAAAAAAGCCATTCAAAAAGGCGGCGACGCCAACGAAATTTTGGAAGCCATGTCCCACGGTCTGATGAAGAAATTCATTCATGATCCGCTGACGGTACTGCGCAATGATCCCAACCTCTCGCAGGAAGACTACGAAAAGGTTCTGCATTTGCTTGATCGCTTCTATCACTACCACATCCATCATCGCTAGCTGTGCGAAAATTTAGCGATATCTGCCTTCACTTTTGAAGGCTTTTTGTGTTGATATTTCAACTAAAATCGAACGAACTCGGTTAAAGACACAGACATGAAAGACACAATGCGCTCCAAGCTGACCCAACTGGTCAGACGACTTGAAGAGATCGACCAGAATCTTCAAGATCCCGATGTCACATCCAATATGGACCAATTCAGAGCACTTTCTAAGGAACGAGCGGAAATTGAACCTGTTGTTTTAAAAGCTAAAGAATACGAGCAAGCAGAAGAAGACCTTGCTGCTGCCGAGGAAATGCTTTCCGATGAAGAGATGAAGGAATTCGCTTCTGAGGAAATCAAAGCGACAAAGAAAGCAATCGAGCAGATTTCTTCAGAATTGGAAATCCTTCTGCTTCCGAAAGATCCTAACGACGAGAAGAACATCTATCTGGAAATCCGCGCCGGCACGGGCGGTGACGAGTCCGCACTCTTTGCCGGAGATTTGTTCAGAATGTATTCGCGCTACGCCGAGCGTCAAAAATGGCAGGTCGAGTTTGTCTCTGCCAGCCCTTCCGACTTAGGCGGCTACAAAGAAATCGTTGTGAAAATCGTAGGCCAAGGCGCTTATTCCAAACTGAAGTTTGAAAGCGGCGGCCATCGCGTACAGCGTGTTCCGGAAACCGAGTCTCAGGGCCGCGTACACACCTCTGCCTGCACGGTTGCCGTCCTCCCGGAAGCCGACGAAATCGGCGATGTCGTCATCGATCCTTCCGAACTCAGAATTGACGTTTACCGCGCATCCGGCGCCGGCGGCCAGCACATTCAGAAAACAGAAAGTGCTGTTCGTATTACACACCTTCCTACGGGCATTGTGGTCGAGTGCCAGGACGAACGAAGCCAGCACAAGAACAAAGAGCGAGCCATGGGCGTTCTGATCTCACGTATTCACGCTGCCCAAGTCGCCGAAGTTCAGGCTAAGGAATCGAGCATGCGTAAATCTCTGATCGGTTCCGGAGACAGAAGCGAACGTATCCGCACTTACAACTACCCGCAGGGCCGAGTTACCGACCATCGCATCAACCTGACGCTTTACAAGCTTGATTCGATCATGGACGGAGATCTAGACTGCCTGATCTCTCCGCTCACGACCGAGCATCAGGCTGAGCTGCTGGCTGCTCTTGCCGAAGGAGAATAACTTTGACGACCGTCCGTGAATGGCTGTTCTCCAGCTCGCTGGATTCGATTGATAAAAGTTTCATGCTGGAGCACGTGTGCGGTATGGATAAAGCCGCACAACTCATTCACGACGATCGAGTTCTTTCTTCTGACGAAGAACGCAAACTTAACGACATCGCAAAAAAACGCTCTGAGGGTGTCCCGCTCCCCTACCTTCTCGGTACACAGGAGTTTTTCGCGCGCCCTTTTCTTGTCAATCCGTCGGTGCTGATTCCTCGGTCTGACACTGAGTGTCTCGTCGAGTGGCTCATCGAACATCTCCCCAAAAACGCTCTTGTCTGCGACTTAGGCACGGGTTCCGGGTGCATTGCCGCCACCGTAGCCTTAGAACGGCCTGATCTCACGGTATGGGCCTCAGATCTCTCGGAAAGTGCCTTGGCGGTGGCCCAAGCCAACTGCAAGGCTCTAGGCGCCGACGTCAAGCTTGTTCAAGGTTCGTGGCTGGATCCTTATCCGGCTGAATTATCTTTTGATGCTGTCATCTCTAACCCGCCTTACATCGAAAGAGACGACAAGCATTTAGACGCTCTACGATATGAACCGAGAAGCGCTTTAACCGACGAATCCGATGGTTTAATTGCGTATAGAACCATTCTTCCGCAAATAAAGAGAAAGGCGCCCAAGGTGCAGTTGATCGCTGTTGAGCACGGCTGGAATCAAGGAGAGGCCGTTCGGAGTATTTTTGAAGAAAATGGATTTAAAGGGTCTGCGACCTTCTGGGATTACGGAAACAATCCGCGCTTCACGACTTGGATAAAAAATTAGTCTGGGTATGAAAAAAGCCCCGATTAACGGAGCTTTTTGAGTCCCCCTCAGAACCTCTGACGAGAACAAGAATTTGGTGGTGCCCACTGACTGACTTGAACAGACGACCTACCGCTTACAAGGCGGTTGCTCTACCACTGAGCTAAGCGGGCTAACCGAGAACCTGAATTCTACACATTTTTTTGAATTTGTGTTGAACTCAGGCCTAAAGAAGTAAAGAGATGTAAGAATCGAGGGCTTTAGTCCTCTACTTTCACAAACCCGCGTTTCGGTTGGTCCCCGCTCATCTTCGGCTTTTTCATGGGTTCAACATCAAAACGCATACCGTATCCTTCCTCGCGGATAAAGATCGCCTTAACTCGATCAACAGGAATGGAGATGGACTCAACCTTGCCGGCAAATCGGGCCTTGAAGGTGATCAGGTCATTTCCAAGCTGCAGGCTGTCGCACGCAGTCGGGGAAATATTAAGGACGATTTCATTGTTCGTCACATAGTTGGACGGCACAATGACGCGATAATCCTCCGGCTCAGCTAAAACAGAAAGCTGGGGAGTGAAATCGTTGTCCACGCTCCATTCGTAAAAAGCGCGAATGAGGTACGGAGTCATTGAAGGTAAATTGGCCATTCTCTTTCTTCTACTTGCGCATCACTCTTTCAGACGGAGTCAGAGCTTCAATGAAGGCAGGACGAGAGAAAACTCTTTCGGCGTACTTCTGGACAGGCATTCCGGCAGGAGGAAGTTCGATACCGTAGTAGTTCAAACGCCACAGAAGCGGGGCAAGTGCAATATCCAGCATGGAGAACTCATCTCCCATGAGGTATTTCTTTTTTGCAACAGCCGGTGCTAAACCTGTCAGCTGATCTCGGATGGCTTCTCTCGCCTTAACACGAGCTTCGTCGGAGCTAGCTCTGTTTTCCAAAGTGTGAACGTGCTTGAAGATCTCACGTTCGAGATTGAACAACAGAAGACGAGTTCTGGCTCTTTCAACTGGATCAGGCGGCATCAGCTGAGGATGAGGAAAACGCTCATCGATGTATTCGTTGATGATGTTTGATTCGTAAAGAACGAGATCTCTTTCAACCAGGATCGGAACTTCGCCATAGGGGTTCATCACATTGATGTCTTCAGGCTTGTGATAGAGATCAATGTCACGGATTTCAAAATCCATTCCTTTTTCGAAAAGCACAAAACGGCAACGCTGAGAAAAAGGATCAGTGCTGCCTGAGTAAAGAACCATCATAGGCCGTTCTCTCTTAAAAAATATAAATAAATCAAAATGTCAAGGCCCTAAGATTCTAAACGATTAGGGAAAAAATCCCAAATTTTTACCCGTAAGGCCTTGTCTCCCAACGAACTCCCAAAATAAACCTTCACTTTATTTTCAGAGAATTTTTTAATTGCATAATTAAGAAAGTTTCGTTGCTCCAGTAGAGAAAAATTATGGAAAAAGTTCAGAAACAAGCCACCACGTTCTTTAAAGAATTTCAGGCTTTCATTTCGAAAGGAAATGTCGTTGACTTAGCCGTCGCGGTGATCGTCGGTGCCGCCTTCAACAACATCATCAGTTCGTTGGTAAAAGACATCATCAATCCGATCCTGGGTGCCCTTATCGGCAAGCCTGATTTTACGAATCTCTTCTGGGTCATGAAGATGCCGGCCGACTACACCGGTCCTATGACTTACGATGCACTGACCAAGGCCGGCGCCAACGTATTGGGCTACGGTGCTTTCCTTACCGCCGTTATTAACTTTCTTTTACTGGCATTCGTTATCTTCTGCATGCTGAAAGCCCTCTCCTCCATGCGCAGGAAGCTGGAGCTTGAAGCCGAAAAAGCCACTCCTCCGACTCCGGAAAATATCGTTCTCTTAAGAGAAATTTTGGCAGAGCTCAAGAAGAAATAATTCTTTATAGAGGGAAGGGAGGCTGCGGCCTCCCTTTTGTTTTAGAAGTTCCAGTTTGCTCTTGCCGTCAAGGCTGCATCGAGCTTGCCGTCACCGGTTGCTGCCGAGGCAGCCAGACCGCCTTCGAAGCGTCCTTGTTTCACAGAAACCGCCATAGTTCCGAAACCGTTCCAACGGCGGAAGTTCTTCTGAGATATATCTTCTTTCGCTTCAGTTCCAACCGCAAACAAGCGAGACTCCTTCGACAACTTCCCGACTTTGACCGATCCGCCCAGTTCTCCCTTCAGGCGGATTTTTGTATCCGCTGCAGAAGGAATCGTCCAGCTTCCTCTCAGACTCAACGGCACCTCTGCAAACACTTGAGCTTTATTCTTCAGTCTAAAGGCATTCTGGGAGCCGATGGATGTCTTCTCCGTTGCTTTAGGAAACACCCACAGTTGGGGAGAGGCTGCGATCGAGAGCTCATCTGTCAATGCATAAGCGACATCTCCTCCGACGTTAAATAACGTCTCAGGGACGCGCGTCTTCAGTTTGTCCATCTGCATCGAGCCAGGCAAAGAAGAAGTGATCTTCCCTTTGGAGTGACCGACGCTGCCGTTCAATGCAGCGGAGATTTTCTCGAATCTCTTACCAACGGAGAGAGAAAGGCCGAAAATATTTTGCTTTCCGGACGCGTCCAAGACCGTATGTCTGCTCTTCGAGGAAACATGACCGCCGTCAAGAGATACAGACCAGCTTAGACCGGCCGCATTTTTCCCGGCGGCTCCTATGCGCACGGTTTCAGAGGTTGCGCGGTACCTTGAAGAGCCGAGGTAGCCTCCGAGGTTATTTGAGAAAAATAAACCGCCTCCAACGTCGCCAAACATATAAATGCCCGGTTCTTTCTTTTCCATGATGGTATGAAGTTCCCCAAGCGTCTTCTTCATACTTTCTCCGCGAACACGGAGCGTATTTAATCGAGTACCTAACAGAGAGCCGAGCTGTGTCGCTTCCTTAATCAGTTTATGAGACTGCTGAGGGTTAAAGTAAGCTTCGTTGTCCACGCGAGCAAAGAATTTTTGGGCCGCATTCAAAGAGTCGACTGTAAAACCTTCCGGGTTGTCATAGAGCCAGCCCTGAAGCTCCGGATAGACAAAGTTTTGAGAATTGATTTCTCCGTGCTTAATGAACCAACCTTCTCCTGCAACATTTTCCAGTTTCAGGGAGAGATTAGGGTTAAGCGACACGAGGTTCACATCGGATCTTCCGTTGATTTCCGAAACAGTCGTATCCGTCAGCTGATTGCTTCCGAATGGATCCACCACAAAGATCGAGCTATTCGGCTGGAAGGAGAGAGAACCGTCTGCGGCAGAAGTAAATACAGGAGCATCTGCTCGACCGCGCATCAGCAGCGCACTGCCTCCCCCAAACACGACACCAGTTTCCCCTGCTCTTGTAGCTGCATTGCCAAGACGAATAATGTTTCCATTACCCAGAACTTGGGTTTCATTTACGACCAGAACAGCCTTTGAAGGATTGCCAAATTGCTCCAGAATGGACAAAGTCTCAGGAACTCCGTAGCCGTTTCCATCTCCTGATGCATCGTCTCCTAGAATCAGCACGCCTCCGTTAGCGACCTTGATCTGATTATCCCTTCCCTCCCATTTCTTAAGATATAAGGAAGCTTTCTGTTCGGAGTCAGGGGCACCTCCAATAGAAATATTGGAACCAAAAATTTCGGCCTGATCAAATTGTGCCTGCCCCCCTTTTGTGAGACTGAGAGTTGTCTGAGACAAACCTTTATTTTTTGTTCCAAGAGTTAACGTACCTGTCTTCAGAGAACCGGCCACATTTGCTTCGGCATTCTGAACGACCAGCGTGTTAGAGGTAAGGACACCGGCAACATTCATCCCTCCGCCGGTCACTTCAACAGATTTATCGCTCAGGACTTCTGCCCCGGCACCAACATCTAACTTACCGGCCGTTTGATAGAGTGAAGCGTGCAGTTCTGTATTGGAAAGCTCTTTGAAGTTTGTTTCACCTTCGTTAACGATCAGGGCATTTTCGAAGGTTAAAACAGAACCCGAAAAATTCAGTTTGCTGCCATCCTCAACGTAAACCGCAGCCGTTAAGTGCGCTTTTCCGGTCTTTCCTCTGCTTTCTTCCGTTATTCCGTGAATCGTTAAGCTCGAAGAATTGGTTAAACCGACAATCTTGATCTTCTCATCAATTGCAGCAACCGGACCCGGAGCGTAAAGGGCAATGTCGGAGTTGTTGAGCTTTAAGTGATTTGTATTGCCAGACGTCAGAGACCCAATGCGGATTGTTTGGCCAGTCAGCTTGTCGCTTCCTTCCAGATCTAAGCGAACAGAAGCCAGAGCCATATTCGGCTTATCCAACAATCCATAGTGATTGTTAAGAGTGACTTTGTGGATGTAACCGCTGTTCTCGTCGATAAAAACTTCTCCGGTAAAAATCAGTTCGGCTTTCTTATAGGCGTCGGAGGCTTTGTTGAGGTATTCAAGAGAAGCTTTTTCATCGGTCAGAGTAATTTTTGAGAAGGGTTTGGACCATTTTTCAGCAATCTCTCCGAATAACAGCGTCGCGCCCACAGACATGTCAGAGACAAAGTCCTTGGCCGACACCGTGAAAATATTTTTCGACTCTGAAGTAAATTGGACATCTGCAAGATTCCAACTCTCATGTCTCAACTGCGTATCAGAAACAATTTCAAGAGTTCCGCCTATCTGCTGATAGATTCCTCCGAAGTCGCCTAGATCCCCTTTTAAATAAACTTCTGCCCCATCAGCTATGACCTTTCCATTCCCTGTGAAAACTTTTCCAGCTTCTATATTAAGCGAAGAGGAGGCTTTCAAGCATGCGGAAGATTCGAGATTAAAAGCCGTCCCGAGCGTCTTGAACGAAGAAGGGCCACTCAATTGAAAGAGAGATCTGACCGAGTTCCGTGTATGTTCCCCAACTTGAACCAGCAACGCAGGGGCTGAGCTGTAGTCTTTGACAGTAAGTTTGTCCAAAAAGTGGAGCTCCGTGCCATCTGCCACACTTATTGCGAGGAATCCTGTGCCGTTCAATCTCTGAATTTCTAAATTAACGGCCTTCTCAAAATTTACTTGAAACTGGCTGTCAGGTATTGTCTGGATTCCTAGAACACGAGAAGCGGATCCCTCGTGGTTTACATCCAATATTTTTAAATCTAGTTCTCGATTTATCGTAATTGGTTCCGAACTTGAAATTGAGACATGGTGAGAGCTAAATGTTAGAAGAGCAGACTCCACCCCTTCATTGATAAAACCGTACTTGAGCTTTGGAAGATCTTCCTGAAGATCGTTGATCAGTTGCTCTGCAACATCCCATTCAACATTTGTGAGGACGGGCGTCCCCTGTGAAAATGCGGACAGAAATTTTTCGGTCTCCTCCTCAGTGCTTTCCTCTGACCACCAAGTCAAGTCTTCCGATTCCCAAAAGTTAAACTTATCGGGCTTAGTATTAACCGCCTCTGCGGCAGCAAAATGGCAAATAGATAAAAGAACTGCACCGGCAACAGACCGATGCAGCATGTCCGAAATATTTTTTCGCGGCATGTAGCTGCTCCGTATATAGTCAGCCCCGCGTTCAATCTATATCGGGTTGTCGATGTTCACAAAGCTGACATTTAATTGTGGAAAACGAGTAGCTAACCATTGCGATAGTGCTCGAATCCCTAATGTCTCACTTGCGTGATGGCCGACCGCGAAATACGGAACTCCTAATTCCCTTGCTTCTAGAACCGTGCGTTCACTAATCTCGCCGCTCAGGTAGGCCTGAGCGCCTGCGTCTGCCGCTTTTTCGAGATAGTCTTGTGCCGCACCACTGCAAAAAGCAACTCTTCGTATAGAAGGGGGAGAGTCTACGGGCACAACATAGGGTACCCTCCAGAGTACCTCGGTTAGTTTGTCAGTGAGTTTTTCAATTGTTACAGGTGGGTCAAACTCTCCCTGCAAGACAAGGGGTTCGTCCGGAAGGGGTGTTACATCTTTTAATTTCAGCAAGCGTCCGAGCTCGTGGTTATTACCTACTTTCTCATTCGCATCAAGAGGTAAGTGATAGGCAATGAGATTAATGTCGTGCTCTAACAGCTTCTTAATTCGCGTTCTTTTAATGCCGATAATCCTCGGATTTTCGTTTTTCCAAAAATAGCCGTGGTGAACAATAATTGTGTCCGCATCCCTCTTCACAGCCTCATTGATGAGAGCCTCTGAGGCCGAAACGCCGCACACGATGTTCTTGACCTCTTTTTTGCCCTGAACCTGCAGGCCGTTGGGACAGTAGTCTCGAAATTTTTCCGGCTCCAACAGTTCGTTGAGCGCTTCCAGAAGTTTTTGAATTTTCATTAGCTTCTTTCCAGATGAAAACTGCCGGGAGTCCCGGCAGTCTTAAACATCATGACCAAATTACGGCATAACTAAGCCGCTGCCGCCGGCACCTTCCGGAGGCGTAAAGCCGGGCTGACCCGGAACTACAATCTTGCTTGCAGCTGCGCGGCGCAGTTCCTGCAGCTCTTTCATGGTCTTTTCGACGCCGGCCTTGGCGGCTTCGCGGTAATTTGCGACAGCGGCTGCGAGGTTATCGGCCTCGATATCAAAGGAGATCGGAAGAGCGCCCATCTGAGTCATGATTTGGGCTTCGCCGGTATAAATAACCTTACGGCTTTCGTCCACTTTGCCTTCAGCTGTTACGGGCACCAGGCAGCGAATCACACCGATCTTTCTGTCGGTGTAAATTTCTTCGCGGAAAAGGTTGGCCGCGTCCATCTGCTCCTGGCCCTTTTCGGCTTCAGTCTTAACTTCTTCAGTCATTTATCTATTACTCCTCAAATTCTGTTCTGTGTATTTTGACTCGAGATTTGACTCCGGATTTGCAAAGAGGCTCAAACAGAGCCTCTTTCCCGTAATCATCTGTAAACCATAACGGGGATCTTGGAATGAGTCAGAACTTTCTGAGTTTCACTGCCTAAAAGCACCGCGGCAAAGCCCTGTCTGCCGTGAGAGGCCATGAAAATCAAATCGCAGTTGTATTCATTGGCGGCATCGATAATCGCTTCGGCCGGAGAGAAGGATTTGAAAGCCACAACTTCGCAATTAATGTCTTTTTTCTCAACCAGTTCGCGAGCGATTTCCAGTCGTTCCTGAGCCATTTCTTTAACTCTGGAATCGTATTGATCAATACTTTCAGGTCTGTACTCAGAGAGATTGGTATAGCTGTAAGGCTCAATAACGGTAATGATGACAATAGAGGAACCCAGAGCCTTGGCAAAATCGGCCGCGGCTTCCAGCGCTTTATCAGAGAGTTCGGATCCGTCTGTCGGAACCAAAATACGGTTATACATAGCTGACCGTCCTTTTAAGAATTTTATTTGCCATAAGTGTAATAGGATTTGTTACATTCCGTTAAGTTTTATTTAGAGTCGGTTCCCGTAATGTGGTTGATCGCAACAGACGCGGCTGCCAGCCCCAAAGCCGCTGTCACCACGACGGAAGACCCGTAACCTGCACACGACAGACCGGTGCCGACATCACACACTCCCTCCGGGCGTTTAACGGGGTCTGCGGTGTAAACACAAGGAATGCCGAACTTCTCAACTCTCTTTCCTGCTTTTAATTTAGGGAACCCGTATTTTTTGCGAAGGTCGTACCGCATTCGGGACAAAAGAGGATCTCCGGTTGTTCGCGCCAAATCTTCGTGAATAATGTTCATGGCGCTCGTCTTGCCTCCGGCCGCACCGCACGCAACCATAAACTGCTTTCTCTTTTTACAGACGGCCGCCATGGCTGCTTTAACTTTAACGTTGTCGATGCAGTCAAGAATAATGGCATCTTCCGGCAGAAACGATTCCGCGGTTTCTACTTCGATGAAATCTTCAATCTTCCTGCAGTCACAGAGCGGATTAATTGCGCGGATCCTTTCTGCCGTCGCATCGACTTTCGGCTTCCCGTAAACCCCGGTCATCGCCTGCAGTTGGCGGTTCGTATTGCTCTCTGCAACGTTATCTAAGTCCACCAGCGTGATGCGGCCGACAGCTGTGCGCGCTAAAGCTTCGGCCGCCCAAGAGCCGACGCCTCCGAGACCGACTACGCAGACATGGGCATTTTTTAAGCGTTCGGCACCGTCCTTGGTATAAAGCTTCGCAACGCCGCCGAAGCGTCTTTCATAGTCGAGCGGATATTTGTTCTCTTCAGCCATTTTCAACTTCTTTTAGTCAGACACTATCCTCGAAAGAAACTTTGTGCTCCGATGTTTCTTCGAAACTCTTTTAATTACAGATGGGATAATTCATAATGTCAACAAAGCTCGTGAAAGAAAAACAAGCTTACTAACAATGATTATCGGAGGTTAAATGAAGATTTTAGTTCCCATCGACGGAAGCGAGTTCAGTAAACACTCAATTGAATTTGTCACTTCACGCGCAACGCTCTTAGGGCACAACCCTGAAATCGAACTGTTGAGCGTTCAGGCCCCCGTCCCCGCAAGAGCCTCCAAATTAATCGGCAATGGATCCCTGAGCGGTTATTACGACGAGGAAGCTAACGTCATTCTCGAGCCTGCCATTGAGGCATTGAAAGCTGCCGGCGTCAAAGCAACGGCTCGCTATGCAGTCGGCGAAGCCGCCCCGACAATCGCAAAGGTTGCCGAAGAATCCGGCGCCGACCTGATCATCATGGGCTCCCACGGCCGCTCTGCCTTGAAGGGCCTCCTGCTTGGTTCGGTTACCAATTCCGTTTTAGCGCTCTGCGACAAACCCGTCCTGATTCTGCGCAACAAACCGGCGCCCACTAATGACTCTCTGAAAGTCGGCGTTGCGATCGACGGCTCCAAGTATGGTGAAGCCGCTGTCGAACACATTCTTAAGAACCACGATATCTTCGGTGACCATCCGACGTTCTATCTGATGAACGTTGTCAGTGACTACGCCGGTGTCGTTATGCCGGATATGGCCGGTATGGCGCTCCCGACAATGAATGAATCCGAAGTTCGTGCCATGCAGCAGGAATCTTTTGATGAAGCCGTCGGCCCGAGCCGTAAGGCTTTCCAAGATAAAGGCTTTAAGACAGAAGAAATCTGCTTAGTCGGCAACCCCGGCGACGAAATCGCAGCTTTCGCTAAGAATGAAGGCTTAGACCTTATCGTCATGGGCACCCGCGGTTACGGAGCATTCAAAGCCGCCGTCCTCGGTTCGACCGCTACGCGTATTGCCGCGATCAGCGACACACCTCTGTTGGTAATTCAGGCAAACTAACGCCGACGGACGTTTAAAACAAACCACACATAATCAAGGGCGTCCTTTGGGGCGCCTTTTCTTATTGTAAAAATGACAAAAATCCTCAAAATCGTTGCCTTCATGGCCCTCCTGCACTGCGGGTTTACTTCTTCGCGCGTGATTTCTACCCTTTATGCCTTGAATTACGGGCAGCCTGCGTGGATGGTCGGTGTGATTTTGAGTACTTATGCAGCGATTCCGGCGCTGATTTCAATTCATGTCGGAAAATTCATCGATAAGATCGGAGTTCGCATTCCGATCACAGTCTCTTTCCTGATGATCTCGGCGGCATGTCTGATGCCGATTCTTTTCCCATATGAGAAGTTCGGTTTTTGGCCGATCATCGTGACGTCTTTACTTGCGGGCACAGGATTTGTCTTTACGCTCATCAGCGGCCAGGGCTTAATCGGACATCTCTCAAACAATAAAAATCGGGCAACCGCTTTTACCTATCAATCCATTGCCTTTTCAATTTCGGGGTCAACCGGACCAGTTGTCGCCGGCTATCTGATCGATCACGGAAGTTACTATTGGGCGTTCGGCGGCGCGCTAACCTTTGCACTCCTCGGCGGCGGAATCTTTCTGTTCCAGGCGCGGGCCCTCCCCTCGGCCTTTAACAAATCTCAGGCTAAAGATAATCGGCATCACAGTGCCTTTGAATTATTCAAAGATGAGAAAGTCAGAAACGTTCTGCTCGCGTCTGCCTTCGTTTCCATGGCCTGGGATTTACAGGCCTTCATGATTCCGGTTTATGGTACCGAGATCGGATTAGACGCCGTAGCCATCGGCTGGCTCTTGAGTACCTTCTCCATCTGTACGTTCGCTGTTCGAGTTTTCATGCCGATCCTTTCTCAGATTTTCAAGGAATGGTCCATCATTATTTTCGTAATGATCTCGGCCGGTCTGACTTATATTGTTTTTCCTTTTACGACATCGCTCACGCTTCTCTTCCTACTTTGCGGATGGCTCGGCGCGTCTCTAGGAGCTTCTCAGCCGAACGTTCTTTCACTGCTCCATCAGGTAACGCCTGACGGACGTGTCGGTGAAGCCATCGGAATCCGAACCATGCTGATGAACGCAAGCCATGCGATTTTGCCCCTGCTCTTCGGTTTCGGCGGTTCGGTGATCGGGGCGGCCTCGGCTTTTTGGGCAACCGGCGCCTTAATGGTCGGAGGCGGTGCAAAAATCGGTTATTCCGTTAGAAACATGCGCGACCCCGCTGAGAAACTGGTGGAAGACAAGGCAATTGAGCGGGAAGAGAATATCGACTTCAAAAAAAATGACAAATAATCCCGTAGTTATTGCAAGGGGTAACATCAATAAAGTAATTACTTATGGTTATTTTTCCGTAGAATAATTACAATAAGGTAGAAGCTGCGAAAAACCCTGTTTCGATAGAAACAGCGGATTCGATTACACATTACAGCAGCAAATAACACAAGCCGATTACGATTAAGTTGCCGGCGGGAGGGTAATTTTGAACACTGGGGAGACAACCGTTCTCGTTGTGGAGCCGGATCTTGACACACAGCGAGTCTATCGTCAGCGTCTTATTCATGATCCTGACATTAAACTGATTGGCATTTGTTCAAGCATTGCCTCTGCAACAGCACTGCTTGCTCAAACAAACTGCGACATCCTGTTCACGGAACTCAATCTTCCGGACGGGGACGGCTTGGATTTTATCCGCCGTGCCTCTGAAGATCTCGCGGTTCAAAGTATCGTTGCCGTCACTTCCAAAAACTCAGCTGCCGACATCGCCACTGCCATTGAAAACGGTGCCGTCGGCTATATCACGAAGCAGGACTCCGACCTTCACGATGTCGGGAACTACATTCGCATTCTGCGTGCACACGGAAGTCCGATGAGCCCAACCGCAGCGAGGGTCTTAGTCGATGCCCTGCGTCGGAAGCCGACTGTCAAGCCGGTCGTTTCCGTCGCGGCGAGCCGGCCTGCCGTCGCGAATCCCTTGTCGCCGAGAGAAACCGAAGTTCTCAATCTTCTTGCCCGAGGCATGAGTTTCGCAGAGATCAGTTCCGTTCTGAACATCTCCTGCCACACGGTCACGGCGCACATCAAGAAGATTTACCGCAAGCTGCAGGTGCATTCCCGCGGAGAAGCGGTTTACGAAGCCGCCCAGCTCGGAATTCTTCCGGCCATGTAATTCAAAAGCCGAAGGCTCGCACCTTCGGCTTTTTCTTAGATTGGGTTTTCTACTTCTTTAAAACCCAGTCGCCGCTTTTGCCGCCGTGCTTTTCCAGCAGGCGGATATCGGTCATGCACATGCCGCGGTCCACTGCTTTAAGCATGTCGTAGATGGTCAGCAGGCCGACTTGGACAGCGGTTAAGGCTTCCATTTCAACCCCGGTTCTGCCTTTGGTTTCACACGTCGCTACGCAGCGAACTTTGCTTTCTTCCGGATAGAGCTCAAAGTCAACATTCACATGCGTTAAGGCGATCGGATGGCAAAGAGGAATCAAATCCGGTGTCTTCTTCGAGCCCATGATGGCAGCAATACGTGCAACCGCCAGAACGTCTCCCTTCTTGGCGTTTCCCTTTTCCACCAGAGCAAAAGTCTCGGGATGCATGCTGATCCAGCCTTCGGCGATGCCGATGCGGTGTGTCTGATCTTTATCAGCAATATCCACCATATGGGCTTCGCCCGCCTGGTTGAAATGAGTCAACTCGGACATATAAATACCTTTTTAGAATTAGTTACAGCAAAAAACAGTATTACTGTTATATTTTTCCTTACTCTTTGAATGATAAATATTATTGGGTAAAAACGGAATGACTTTGAAACCGCTGCTCTCTCTGTGCCTCTCCTGCCTTTTAGCCGCAGCGCCGGCCGCAGGAACGTACGCCCAGAACTACAATCTACCGAATCTCGGTGCGGCAGGTGGTTCGGCCCTATCTCCGATGCAGGAACGTCAGCTCGGAGAGGAGATCATGGTCGAAGTTCGCTCCGATCCTACCTATCTGAATGACCCTGAGACCATCGACTATCTGATGCGTCTCGGCTACAAGCTCGTGTCTGCCGGTCCGGGATCCAGTTATTCCTTTTTCTTTTTCCCGATCCGCGATCCCTCCATCAATGCGTTCGCACTGCCCGGAGGTTTCATTGCCGTTCATACCGGTCTTGTCACAGCCGCTTCCAGTGAAAGCGAGCTCGCTTCCGTCCTTTCTCACGAAATCGGACACGTCACTCAGCGCCATATCGCCCGAATGATTGAAAACCAAAAAGGCAATTGGGCAGCGACCTTAGGCTCTCTGCTCGTCGCCATTTTGGCTGCCCGAGCCGGTTCTGCGGACGGCGCGGCAGCCTCGGTCATCGGCACTCAGGCAGCCTTGGCACAGAATTATTTATCGTTCTCCCGCGACGCCGAACGTGAAGCCGACCGCGTGGGCTTTAATTCTTTGGTCCGTGCTGGATTCGATCCGAAGGGCATGGAAAACTTCTTCGAACGTCTAGACTTTAATAACCGCGCGTATGAAGGCTCGCGTGCTGCACCTGCTTACCTGCGCACACACCCGCTGACCATTGATCGTATGAGCGAAGCTCAGAACCGCTCGCGCATGGCCGGCAAAAGAAATCACAAAGACTCCTTGGACTTCTTCCTGATCCGTGCGCGTCTTCGCGTTCTCCAGTCCAACCGCTATCAAGGATGGTCGGATGCTGCCGACTATTTCAGAAATGAGCTGAAAACTGCGACCGGTTATCAGGCGATCGGGGCCCACTACGGTTTAGCCGTGGCCGCCCAAAGAATGAAAAACAAGGCCGAGGCACTCAAGCAGATTGAAATCGCTCAGAAGATGGCAGGCGGAAACTCCGCCATCATCAACAAGCTGCATTCAAATCTCGTGTTTGAATCTTCTCCGGAAAACCGCTCACGAGGACTTCAGCTCGCAAAGAGCGCTCAGCAAAAATCGCCTTTATCTACGATGCTTGTTCTCAATTACGGTGACTTGCTGCTCAGGGATAAGAAATACAACGACCTTCTGAACTTCTTGCGCCGGCAGCACGCGTTATCAAAGTCGACGGTTGAGTACCAGTCCTTCCTCGGCCAAGCCTACGAAGCACTAGGTAAAGTAAGCCAGAGTCACCAGGCGATCGGTGAAATGTACGCGCTGCAAGGTCAGCGTGTTGCCGCCATTCAGCAGCTTTCGCTTGCCCAAAAGGCCAATGACGGAGACTTCTACACCATGAGCGAAATTGATGCTCGACTCAGAGAACTTCGTCGAGACGAAGACTTTGACCGCAAGCATTCCAATTAGTCATTCTGATTGCCGGCATCAAACGCTGGCGGCCGGCCGTTTGCACTATCGTTGTCAAAAGTTACTTTTTTCGGGCTTAAAGCGCGCTCATTTAGTGAGAAAATGGTCAGAATTAACTTTTTGAGATCTAAGGTTATAAATTGACTGAAGAAATAAAGATGAACAATCCGATTGAAACTGATGCCGTCATCATCGGCGCCGGTCCCGTCGGACTTTTCCAAGTTTTTGAATTGGGCCTTCTTGAAATGAAAGCCCATGTTTTGGATTCTTTAAACCATCCGGGCGGTCAGTGCGTCGAGCTCTACCCCGACAAACCGATTTACGACATTCCGGCAGTTCCCGTCTGCACCGCCAAAGAGCTGACGGAAAACCTGCTCAAGCAGATTGAACCGTTCAAACCGACCTTCCACTACGGTGAGGAAGCTCAGGTTCTTAAGAAGCTTGACGACGGACGTCTCTACGTTAAAACATCTAAGGGTACCGAATTTTTAGCCAAGGCCGTCTTCATTGCAGCCGGCGTCGGCAGCTTCCAGTCCCGTACGCTCAAAGTTCCGCACATTGAACAGTTCGAAGGCAAACAGCTCCACTACCGCGTCAAGAATCCTGAGATTTTTGAAGGCAAGAACATCGTTATTTGCGGCGGCGGAGACTCCGCCCTTGACTGGTGTCTAAACCTCGTCAGCAAGGCCGAAAGCGTTGTACTGGTCCACCGCAGAGAAGGCTTCAGAGCTGCGCCTGCCTCTGTTAGCAAGATGAAAGAGCTTTGCGACAACTGGGAAATGCAGTTTGAAGTCGGTCAGGTTACCGGCTTTACGGAAGAAAACGGCCAGATGACCGAAGTTAAGGTCACCGGCGCCGACGGCGTCACTCGCCGCATTCCTGCTGAACACCTGCTCGTTTTCTTCGGCTTGCAGCCGAAACTCGGACCGATTGCGGATTGGGGCCTGACGCTCGAAAGAAAACAGATCGTTGTGGACACTGCCCGCTTCGAAACCAACATCCCGGGCGTTTTTGCCGTCGGCGATATCAACATTTATCCGGGCAAAAAGAAACTGATCCTGTCCGGTTTCCATGAATGCGCGCTGGCTGCTTTCGCTGCTTCCGAATACGTGTATCCGGAAAAACGCGTTCTCCTGCAGTACACGACAACAAGCCCGAAACTGCACAAAGTGCTCGGCGTTGAAACACCGCACTTTGACTAATTTCTCGGTTTACCGGGTTCCTAGATAGGAAAATCCGCCGAAAGCTTTGAGCTGACGGCGGATTTCCTTTTTCAATCTCTTTTAGGTATCGGATACCTTAATGGAGGGCATCTTCGCGCTGTAGTCTTTGTTCTTCTTAGAAACGGCGACTGCCAACTTACGAGCGATTTCTCTGTAAGCCTGAGCGACCTTGCTGTCCGGGTCAGAGATCACGATCGGTTCGCCCTTGTCCATGCTCAGACGAATGTTAATGTCGAGCGGGAGTTCGCCTAAAAGTTCAACACCGTACTGCGCAGCCATCTTGGCTGCGCCGCCTTCGCCGAAGATATGTTCTTCATGGCCGCACTTCGAGCAGATATGAGTAGCCATATTCTCGATGATGCCGAGGATGGGAACGTTCACTTTTTCGAACATCACGAGACCCTTACGAGCGTCCATCAGAGCGATGTCCTGCGGAGTCGTTACCACTACGGCGCCTGTCAAAGGAACTTCCTGAGACAAAGAGAGCTGAATGTCGCCGGTTCCCGGGGGCATATCAACGATGAGGTAGTCCAAGTCTTTCCAATTGGTCTGTTTCAGAAGCTGCTGGAGTGCGGAAACTGCCAGCGGACCTCTCCAAATCATCGGCTGATCCGGATCGATGAGCACGCCGACGGAAGCGACCTGCAGACCGTGAGCAACCATCGGTTCAAGAGTCTTACCGTCAACGGAGTAAGGTTTATCAGTGATGCCGAGCATAGTCGGCTGGCTCGGACCGTAAACGTCGGCATCCAGCAGGCCGACTTTGGCGCCTTCCTGCTGAAGGGCAAGTGCTAAGTTCGCAGACACAGTGCTTTTGCCTACGCCGCCCTTGCCGCTGGAGACGGCAATGATGTTGCGGACAGAGTCAAAAACTTTAACGCCTCTCTGTACTTCGTGAGCGATGATGTTTTGGCTGATTTTGACATCGGCGGGGATGCCGGCTTCGACCAATTTAGCGCGGACCATCTCTTCAATGACGGATCCCTGTGTTTTGGCCGGATAATCTAATTCGATCTGGACGGTTGTTTTTCCGTCTTCTGTAGTAACTTTCTTCAAAGCCTTAGAAGAAACTAAGTCTTTGCCCGTATTCGGGTCAATGACGCCAGAGAGAACCTCTCTGATTTTTTCCTGCATTGTGTTCTCCTTACTGTTGGACTCGGCAGGCGTGAGAGCCTCTTTCCAAGTTCGTCCTAGGATATCAGATAGTTCGTAACTACTGCTTACGAGTTCCTGATCCGCTAAAATTATTTCTTTTCAAAAGCATTCTAGAAAAAGTCATGACTAATCGCACTATCTTCTTGACGACGGCACTGCCGTACGCCAATGGAAACTTCCATTTCGGACACATCATGGAATATATCCAGGCCGACATTTGGGTCCGTCATCAGCGGATGTGCGGATCAACCGTTCACTTTGTCGGTGCAGACGATGCCCACGGTGCTCCGATTATGATTTCGGCTCAGAAAAAAGGCGTCACGCCCCAGGAATATGTCGCCGAAATCTCTGCCGGCCGCGCCAAGTACCTTGACGGATTCTTTATCCGCTTCGACCACTGGCATTCCACCGACAGTAAAGAGAATACCGAGCTCGCGCAGGACATCTACAAGCGCCTGAAAAAAGCCGGTCTGATTTACTCTAAAGAAATCGAGCAGTATTACGACCCGGTTCGTCAGATGTTCCTTGCCGACCGCTTTATCAAAGGCACCTGCCCCAAGTGCGGCGCACCTGACCAGTACGGCGATTCCTGCGAAGTCTGCGCTTCCGTCTATCGTCCGACCGACCTGATCAATCCCTACTCCGCACTCTCCGGAAGCAAGCTTGAACTGCGTAAGTCCAAACACTTTTTCTTCAAACTGTCCGATCCCAACTGCGTAGAGTTCCTGCGTCAGTGGACACGCAGTACTGCCCCCGACGGCACGCCTCGTCTTCAGTCTCAGATCGTTGCAAAAACAGCCGAATGGCTGGGCAAGGACGGAGATCTGAGCGACTGGGACATCTCTCGCGACGCTCCTTATTTCGGCATTGAAATCCCCGATGAGCCGGGCAAATTCTTCTACGTTTGGCTGGATGCCCCGATCGGCTACCTCGCCAGTCTGAAGGCATACTGCGAATCCAAGGGCATCAATTTCGAAGCTCTGCTGGAAACATCTACAACCGAGCAGATTCACATCATCGGTAAGGACATCGCCTACTTCCATACGCTTTTCTGGCCTGCCATGCTGCACTTCTCCGGCAAACCTTTCCGTGTGCCGGATCACGTTTGGGCTCACGGCTTCGTTACCGTAGACGGTCAGAAGATGAGCAAGAGCCGCGGCACTGGTCTTGATCCCCTGGTTTATCTTGAACTCGGCATGGATCCGGAGTGGCTGCGCTACTACTTCGCCTACAAGCTCAATTCCAAGGTCGAAGACGTAGACTTCAGCTCTGCCGACTTCATTTCCCGTACCAACTCCGACTTAGTCGGCAAGTACGTCAACATTGCCAGCCGTTCCGCAGGCTTCCTCGTCAAGCGTTTCGAGGGCCGCGTCTCGGATCCGGCCATTGCAGAAAGCAGTCTGATTGCCGAAATCAAGGCCGCCGCTCCTGATATCAATGCTTCTTTCGAAGGTCGTGAATACGGCAAAGCCCTCCGCGCCGTGATGGAGCTTGCCAACAAAGTCAACGAATACGTCGACCAAAAACAGCCTTGGGAATTGGCTAAACAGCCCGAGAGAGCTGCAGAGCTACACGCTGTCTGCTCCGTGACGCTTGAAGCCTTCCGTCTGCTGACGCTGTTCCTGAAGCCGGTTCTTCCCCGCACCGCAGAAAACGTCGAAACGTTCCTCAACTGCGGCGAGCTGACATGGAACTCTGTTGACAACGCTTTATCTTCCGACAAACCGATCAACCCCTTCAAGCACCTCATGAAGCGTGTTGATGAAAAACAAGTTCAGCAGCTCTTCGAACTGAGCTCTAAGGCAGCGAAGGCTGCTTCCGAGCCTGCCAAAGAAGAGAAGAAGGCAGAAGCCGAATCCGAAGAATTCGTCTTCGAACCCCTGGCTCCGAATATCACTTTTGACGACTTCGCCAAGGTCGACCTCAGAATCGGCAAGATCCTGGACTGCAAGAAAGTCGAAAAGAGCCGCAAACTGCTTCAGCTCACGATTGATGTCGGTGAAAAAGAACCGCGCAACATCTTCTCCGGCATTGCTGCTTACTACAAACCGGAAGATCTGATCGGCAAACTCACCGCGGTTGTCGCGAACCTGGAACCGCGCAAGATGATGGGAAGCTTCTCCCAGGGCATGCTGCTTTCCGCTTCCGACGGAGCCGATACACCTTCCGGCCTTTACCTGCTTGAACCCTTCCCGGGTGCTAAGCCGGGTATGCGTCTGCACTAATCGCATTCCATAGGAGGACCCTCGGTCTCAGGCCGAGGGTTCTTTTTTTTCGGCTACTGAAAAACCTTTATTTTTGGAAAATAGTTGAAGCTCGCCGCTCAAAAATGAGATATTGGGAGGATAATCTAGGCACTTAGCTTCTGAACCCAAGTTCTAAATAAGTTTGTTTTACCTTGGCAGTCCGACTGCCGTAAGTTATCCACTGTATTAGATCCAAGATAAATGAGCGCGAGATCTCACATCGTAGAGGCCCTGCATCGTTTCCCGTTAGCACGATTCGAGCCGGCCTCTCTTTGCATTTTAAAAAATTATTCTTTTTCCACTTTCACCAGTGACCTCTCTGCAGGCCTGACAGTCGGTGTAGTGGCGCTTCCGCTTGCGATGGCTTTTGCCATCGCTTCCGGTATGACACCGGAATCCGGTATTTACACCGCGATCATCGCAGGATTTTTAATTTCTCTTTTAGGCGGATGCAAAGTCCAGATCGGCGGTCCGGCCGGTGCCTTCATTGTTATCGTCTACGGCATCATTGCTCAGTACGGCGTCGGCAACTTGCTCATTGCCACATTCTTCTCGGGCATATTCCTATTCCTAATGGGGCTCTTTAAGATCGGGAGCTTCATTCGATTTATTCCGGTCTCGATCGTGATCGGCTTTACCAACGGTATCGCTGTGCTCATCGGTCTTTCTCAGATCAAGGACTTCTTAGGCCTGAACATTGCCAAGATGCCGGCTGACTTTTTCCATCAGATCGAGACGCTCGCCGGCGCCATCAATACCGTCAACCCTTATGCTGTCGGCTTAGGTCTTGCCTCCTTAATCATCGTCTTTGTCTGGCCTCGTTCCTGGACAATCGGCGGTGCACCCTGGAGAAGGTGGCTTGCCAGAATTCCGAGTACCGTTGTCGTGCTGATCGTTATGACCGCGCTGGTTTCTCTGTTTAACCTTCCGGTTGAAACCATCGGCTCCAAGTTCGGCGGCATTCCGCAAGGACTCCCGAAGTTCGAAGTTCCAGACATCAGCTGGGGCAATGTCAAGCAGCTGCTCGGACCGGCAATCACATTGGCCTTGTTAGGCGCTATCGAATCCCTGCTTTGTGCCCGCGTTGCCGATGCAATGACGGACGAACGCCATGACCCCAATCAGGAACTGATGGGACAAGGCATTGCAAACTGCATCGTGCCTTTCTTCGGCGGTCTGCCGTCAACCGGCACCATTGCTCGTACCGTCACCAACATCAAGAGCGGGGCCGTCACTCCGATGGCCGGCATGATCCACAGTCTGACCCTTTTGGTCATTATCCTGGTAGCTGCTCCCTTGGCAATGAACGTCCCTCTGTGTGCGCTTTCTGCCATCCTTTTGTTCATGGCCTTTAACATGGGCAATTGGCATGAATTTGTTCGCCTCAGACAGTTCACCATGTCTTATAAGGCAACGCTGCTGGTCACGTTCTTCCTGACGGTGATCTTCGACCTGACCGTTGCCGTTGAGATCGGTCTGCTCACTGCGGCCCTGTTCTTCCTCTATCGCATGAACACTCTCACTCGAGTGATTCCCAAAACGCTTCCCTTCGATGCTCCGAAGCAAATTGAAGCGTGGGCAATGGAAGGCGCGCTTTTCTTCGGTTCCGTTTCCAAGCTGGAAATCGTCACCGATCCGAAGCATATCTCCGCACCTGATGCACCGGATGTCGTGATCTTCGATTTCACGGATTTGCTGTCGATCGACAACAGTGCACTTGACATCATCGAGTCCTTCCAGCGAAACCTCGTGAAACACGGCAAAATCCTGATTGTGGTCGGTGCGAGCGAGCATCCGCTGCGCCAAATGAGGCGTCTAGGCTTAGCCCAGCGTCTCGGCAAATATATGTGCCCTGACATGGAAACCGCGCTTCAATTAGCCCGTGAGGCAATCTACAAGAAAGAGGAACCGAACCCGAATCCGAGAGAAGAAATTCGGATTGTTGAACATAAGTAGTTCGTCCTTCTAGCGAGCCCGTCCGCAGCGACGGGCTTTTCGTTTTTGCGTCCGAAAAATTAGAAACTGTTCTTGTCTGGACAGAAGCTCTTCTATCGTGGTATATCTTTACGAAAACAAAATAACCCTCGGAGACAAGGATGGGAAACGTATCCACGGAATGGCTGGCCGCAATCAGCACAGGACGCGATTACAGCATCGACGAAAAGAAAAAAGGCTGTGCTGTTCCTGTGACACCCTGGCTGCATCCGCCGGTCGGTAAAAGACTGCGAGACCTGATCACCAAGCTTGGAACCGTTCGTGAACTGGAAAGGCAGGAGATTCTCTATCCGCAGGGCAGAAAAGTTTCCGATATTGTTCTCGTTCAACAGGGTGTAACGGCACGCAACTTCGGCAATGCAGTCTCCGGTCCGAAGGCTGCCGCCATCTCTACGCCGGGCCATTTTGCCTGCGGCAACCTCAATTTCTTAACACGCCGTCCCTCTCTGGGAACCTATTTCGCTTTAACGAAGGCCCAAGTCGTCATATGCCCGAAGGATCTTTTGCTGCCTGTCCTTTCTACGGATCCGGAACTGTTTGCCTATACCATCCGATTATTGGAAAGTTGCACGCTCTCGGACCGGGTCGGTTTTGCGCTGATGGCGTTTTCCCCTGTGGACCTTCGTCTGAAGGCTTTTGTGGTGACATGGGCGATTCATTACGGCAAGCTCTCTGCCGACGGCTTTATCAAGTGTCCTATTCCTCTGACACGAAATAACCGCTGTCTTGTCGCAAATGCATCGCCCGTCTCCACGGACAATGCCTTAAAACGCTGGAAAGAAGAAGGCGCCTGGGTTCGGGACGGCGATTTCGTCACTTTCCCTGCAGATTTCGTGGATGACGCCTATCAGTGGATGCGTTCTGCGGAGGAAAGCAGTGAGTATGCCTATCCGAATACCTTCAGGGAGCTGATGGAAGCGCTCCCTCCGCTCACCAATCCTTGGTATTAATTTTCTGATTTGTTCTATCCCTTCTTTATCCGCCGCCTGCCTCAAAAGCAGGCGGTTCATACGTTTTCATTAAATTTTCAGCCTAACGTATTAGTTATTTGTCATTTTTCTATACCCTCGTAAACCCTCGAAGCATCCACCAAACCCTTTGGGTAGTTAAGAAATCCTTCAGTTTTTAAACTTTTTTTATCGGTTATGAAGAGCCGACAACATCATCAAGGAGGATTTTTAAATGACATTCACCCGCAGAACCTTCATGGAAACCACTTGCGCTTTGAGCGCCGGACTCGTTTTCGGAAGCTTGGCCCATGCTTCAACCAAAGTTCCTGAAAAATGGGACGAGACCTGCAGTCTTCTCATTATCGGTACCGGTTTCGCCGGCCTGGGCGCTGCCCTTGAAAGCCACTATCTCGGCATGAAAGACATTCTTGTTGTTGACAAGATGCCCTCTGCCGGCGGCAACTCCATCATCAACGGCGGCGCCATCGCAGCAGCCGGAACGGATATGCAGGAAAAGGCCGGTATTAAAGACAATGCCGATCTTCTTTACTCCGACATTCTGAAAGCCGGCGGCGGTCTTGCCCATAAAGAACTTGCCAGAAGAATCGCCGACGAATCCGTTTCCAACTATAAATGGCTTCGTGACGAAGTCGGCGTCAAGTTCAAAGCCGTCACTTACCACGGCGGTCACTCCGTTCCTCGCAGTCATGCCGTGATGGAAAACAGCGGCGCCGGATTCATCAATCCGATGCTTGCAAAATGCAAAGAATTCGGCATCAAGATTCAACTGAGAACCATCGTGGATGACCTGATCGTCAACGATAAGGGCTGCGTCGTCGGTGTTAAGGCCCGCATCAATCATCGTTTCAATCGCCCTGACAGTGGCCGAGTCGTCTACATCCGCGCTACTAAGGGTGTGCTGATTGCCTCCGGCGGTTTCAGCCAGAACGTCAAGATGCGTACCAGCCATGACCCGCGTCTGACCGACGCTTTCGGTTCCACGAACCATCCGGGCGCAACCGGCGAAATGATTCAGGAGGCTCAGGCTTTAGGCGCCAACACCATTCATATGGACTGGATCCAGTTAGGACCGTGGACCTCTCCTGACGAAAACGGCTTCGGTCTCGCTCCGCTCGCCGTGGAATCCATGGTCGGCTATGGCCCCATGATCAACCCGACCACCAGCAAGCGCTTCATTAAAGAAACCGGCAACCGCAAAGTTCGTGCTGATGCCATCGTTGCCCTCGGCAAACCGGCCATCATCTATACCTGCGAAGCCAACATGATGAACAAGGTCGTCGGCAAGAACATGAAGCCCGAACAGTTTGAAACTGCCCTTAAGAACGGTGTCATCCGCAAGTTCGACGATCTCAAGTCTCTGGCTGACTTCTACAAGCTGGACTACTCCACCCTTGAGAAAGAAAATGAAAAATTCAACGGCTACATGAAGGCCATGAAGGATCCAGAATTCGACTGCATGTTCTTCAAAGACGCTGTCCTCAACACCAAGGGACCGTTCTACGCCATTCGTTTGTGGCCGCGTGTTCACCACACCATGGGCGGTCTTGAAATCAACGAAAAAGCCCAGGTTCTCGACGTCAAGGGCAATCCGATTGCCGGTCTGTACGCAGCAGGCGAAGCCACCGGCGGCGTACACGGCATGGTCCGTCTCGGAACCGTTGCTGTTGCCGACTGCATCATCTTCGGTCGTATCGCCGCTCGCACCGCTAACGGCTGGGCCGGCTGCTAATTCTCTTCCCTAGTCCGAAGCCTCCGACCGGAGGCTTCGGAAGGAGAACCAACATGACCCCATTGAATTCACTGACAAAATTACTCGGGATCGGACTCCTTGCCGCGATGTTTTCCTGCTCGGCCTTCGCAGCCGACGCCCCGAAGATGGGTGCCGATAAGCACGTCGCCAAAGGCGTCGCATGCCAGACCTGTCACGGAACCGACCTCAAGAATCCGAATCTTCCGACAGAAGAAACCTGCACACAGTGCCATCCGAAAGCAGCGCTTATTGAAAAAACGAAAGATCTTCCCGGCGCCAATCCCCATAACGCGCCACATAACGGAGACTGCGTTAACTGCCATCTGATGCATGAGCCGCCGGAAGACTATTGCGCACAGTGCCATAAATTCAACTTCAAAGTGAAATAGATCAAATGGCACAAAAAAGGGAGGAATACCTTATGAAATCAACAAAAATAATTGCTGCGCTCGCATGCAGCTTCTGCGGAAGCGTTTACGCTTCCGACGTCTCGATCTACGGGATGGTGGATGCGTATGTCCAGCTTTACAACGGCGGAAACGGTACAGTTGTCGACTTCGGTAGCGGCGGTAAAGGAGGATCGCGTGTCGGCATCAAAGGAACGGAAGACCTAGGAGGCGGAACCAGTGTCTTCTTCCGCCTGGAAAACGGTTTCTTTGTCGATAACGGCACCAACACTACCGCCGCTCAGCCGGAGGGCTGGGCGTTCCAAAGAGAAGCCGTTCTCGGAATTAGAAATACGGATTGGGGTACGTTTTCTTTCGGTCGCCAGTACACGCTGAACTTCGGCGGCATCGCGCAGTTTGACGCCTTTGCCTGCAGCTTAGGCAGTACGATCAACAACTTTATGGCCCCTGCGCCTTACCTGCCGAATAATCATATTCCCGGCATTAACGGCGCATCCGGTGTCGACAATCTGACTCGCAGAGACAATTCTTTTGTCTATGAGAGTCCCAGCTTCGGCGGCTTAAAGCTATCCGCCATGGTTTCGTTAGGGGAGCAGAATAAGCTGAACTCCGAAAGCGAAATGTCGAATAAGTACGGCAACAGCTATGCAGCTCAAGCCGTCTATCGCAAAGGCGCCTTCGGTATCGGCTTTACTTACACCTATCAAAACCTGGCGGCAGAAGCTCCGAATAATCTCAAGGATCCGAATGCGCATGCTGCACTGTATAACTTAGGAGCGAGCTACGACTTCGGATTCACCAAGCTTTACGGCAACCTGGTCTATAAGAACGGCTCCAAGGCCGCAGTTCGAGATACCAACCCAAACATCATGGTGTACAGCGTGTCAACAAAGACTCCGTTGTTCAGCGGCAGCCTGTTAAACGGCTTTGCATATTTGAAGAACAATACAACTGATTCGGCCAATGCGTGGAACGTCTCGGCTCGCTACGACTATCCGCTGAGCAAGCGCACCACACTTTACGCCGGCGCTGCCTATCTCAACAACGAAAAGAACGTGAATTACACGATCAACGGCGGAGGCGGCACCTCATCGGCACCGACCACCAACATGGGAAAAAATCCGTGGACTACATTCGTGGGTATGAACCACACTTTTTAATGAATTTTCTTCTTTTGTGATCTGAGAGTACTTCAAAGTCTTGACCTTCGGGAATGCGGTTTCTCCTTCCGCAGTCCTGAAGGTTTTTCTTATCGATCAGATCCGATCGTAGACAGGCTTGTACATCGCCTCCTGAATCGCTTTGGATAAATCATCGGGTTTCGGCACGCCGGCAACGCCCGCTGTGAAACATTGCTCGGCAACCGCAGCCGCGATGGACTGAGAGACTTCGCGAATCTTTGTGAGCGACGGGAACAAGCTGCCGTTCTCCAGGTCGTCTTCCGAGACAATCTTAGAGAGCGCTTCTGCAGCACTCAAAAAAACGCTTTGTGGAACAATCCGGGGCGATGAGACAACTAATCCGAGACCGATTCCGGGGAAAACATAAGAGTTGTTGCTCTGACGAGGAATAAACGTCTTTCCGTTCACTTCAACCTGCGGGAAAGGACTGCCGGAAGCAAAAAGACATTTTCCTTCTGTGTAGGTATAGGCCTCTCTTGCCGTGCATTCGGATCGAGAGGTCGGATTCGACAAGGCAAAGATGATGGGGCGCTCATTGATTCTTGCCATTGCGCTGAGCACATAGGCATTAAAGGAGCCTGCCTGAGCCGCACAGCCCACAATCGCCGTAGGCTTCACTTCACCAATGGCATCTAAGAAAGTGCTTTGAGGTTCCTGCTCGTGGGCAAATTTCTGCTTCAGCGGCGTCAGCCCTTCCCGATCTTTTGTCACCAGACCGTGAGAGTCAAAAAGGAAAATCCTATCGACGGCTTGTTCCTGCGTCAGGCCTTCCTTCATCATGGCTTCGACCAGCAGATCCGCGATGCCGCCTGCAGCCTCACCGGCGCCTAAGAAAAGGAATTTTTCCTCCGAAAGGGAACTCCCCTTTACCCTTGCCGCAGCGTAGAAACCTGCCACCGCAACGGCCGCCGTCCCTTGAATATCGTCATTGAAACAAGCGGTCTTGTCCTTCCATTGATCCAACAGTGCAAAGGCGTGCCGATTGGCAAAGTCTTCGAATTGGATTATCACATGAGGCCAGCGTGCTTTAGCGGCTTCAATGAATTCTCGGACAAAGGCGTAATACTCCTCGCCGTCGACCCTCAGCTGCTGAAGACCGAGATAAAGCGGATCGTGCAGCAAACCTTGATTATTGGTCCCCACATCTAAGAGCACCGGCAAAGAGCGCGCGGGATTGAGCCCGGCACAAGCCGTATAAAGGGAAAGTTTTCCGATCGGAATGCCCATTCCGCCGGCGCCGAGGTCACCTAATCCGAGAATGCGTTCCCCGTCCGTCACGACAATCATGTCGACATCATCGTGCGGCCAATTATTGATCACTTCCTGAACCGAGCCTTTATCTTCAATCGTGACGTAAAGGCCCTCCGGCTCAGTGTAGATTCGATCGAATTCCTGACAGGCTTTGCCGACCGTCGGTGTATAGACAATAGGCATCAGCTCCTCGATATTATTTTCGAGGAGGTAATAAAAGAGAGTTGCGTTCCTGTGGCGGATCAGCGAAAGGATTTCGTATTTCTGAAGCGGTTCTTCTGCCTGGTGAATTCTCTCCAGAGCCCGCTTGGCCTGATGCTCCAGCGTCGTCACTCTCGGAGGAAGCAGTCCGCGCAATTTCCGTTTTATTCTGGCATCCTGACTAAAGGCTGTTCCTTGATTGACGAACGGATCATCCAGAGCTTCCGTTCCCACACTGATATTTTTCATTTTTTATTTTTCCGAAAAACAGAAAGTTCGACAGAACGGAGCGAATTGCCGATAACAGCCGCGTCAGACTCCTGCCGAAAGAGAGGGACAAGCCCTCCCTCGAACCAAAGTACAGCTTATCAGGTCAAACCGCGCTACGACAACTTTTCAGGAATAGCAGGCGGCTGAAATACGTCGACACCTTGCTGCTGCATTTGCTTGACCTCGGGAATCCGCAGGCGCAGAGCCGTGTAAATCGGCTGGCTCTTAAGGACTTGAGCCGTAAAGAAGGCAAGCGCAGAACCGATGAGCATGGGAAGCGTTAAATCCCAGCATGCGGTCATTTCAAGAATCAGCAGAACGCCGGTAATCGGCGCGCAAATCGTGGAGGCAAAGAAAGCGCTCATTCCGACGGCGCAGAAAGCCATCGGGTTTAAATCAAATCCGATGAGATTCAGCGTCCACGCAAAAACGTGACCTAAGATTCCGCCCATCAAAAGAAGCGGAGAGAACAAGCCGCCGGGTACGCCTGTCGCGTAGCAAAGAGGCGCAAAGAACCAGCGTATCAATCCGATGACCAACACTGTTGCAATGGGGAACGTATAGTTCAGCATCTCAGTGCCAAGCTGATCTCCGCCGCCGGCAAGTCCCGGAGCAAAGTAAACCAGCAGTGCAACGACGATGCCGATGATTCCGGCCTTCACTTCAGGAATGACCTTGGTGAAGTACGCATTCGTGTTCAGAAGAATAAGAACCATCTTGTTGTAGAGCGGTCCCATCACGCCGATAAAGATTCCGAACAATATGAAAGCGATGGATTCTTTGACACCCGGAATCATGAAGGTTCGGTTGATGACGTTGTAGTCGGGCTGCATACCAAGGATCGTCATCGACACCGTACATCCGGCAAAAACGCAGATCAGCGTCGGAATCACCAGATTCATTCGGATATCTTTAGTGGCTTCCTCAAAGGTGAACATCGCTCCTCCGAGCGGAGAGGAAAAAGCCACACCTAAGCCGGTACCGGCAGATGCAATCGTAAGAAAACGGAGCTCTTCTTTCGAGAATTTCAGGATGCGGGCAATCGTTGCACCGATTGAGGCGCCCATTTGGACTGTCGGACCTTCGCGTCCGAGGGCCATGCCGCTGCCAAGCGTCAAAATACCGCCGAAGAACTTAACCAATAAGATCTTAAAGCGTGCCGGCTCAACCTCCTCGCGCCAAGCGGCCTCAACATACTGAATACCGCTGCCGCCGGCGGTCGGTGCGAAACGAACTAAGAATCGTCCGATAACAGCGCAGGCTACGCACACGAGCAGAACCGCACCAAATCCTTCCCAAAAACTGACGGAATGGGCCCACGTCGTTAACTCCATCCGCAGATGGTCTGCTTTATGCAGGAAGAACTGGAAGTATCCGCCTACCGCTCCGGTGCAGAGCCCCGCAAACAGACATACCAAATAAAACCAACATTTACGCGTAAAGGACACGATCCCTCCTTTGGGGACACTCCGCCGAGTTCCAAATTTTCTCTTGATCTTCTTTAGCTTAATAAGCTAAAAGCCATTCCTTCCTGCACGATCACGAATTTGGGGAATAAAAAAGGACCCGAAGGTCCTCGATTATCAATCCAGTGATTGATTACATCTGCTTTTTAGCAAGTCCTGCCGCGCTGCTCTTCGGATAAAGCTTGATGAGCTTATCGAAAGTAGCCTTGGCTTCCGCAGTTTTCTTGGAATCCATCTGGGCCATACCGACCAACAGGTAGGCTTCCGGAACTTTGGCATGTTTGCTGTAGCCGGAAATCAGACGCTGCTCGGTGGCGATCGTCTGCGCAAAATTGCCTTTCATGTAGTAGCTGCTGCCAAGCCAGTACAGGGCATCGGGATAAACCTTTGTCTTGCTGTACTTCTGTGTCATGCCTGAGAAGCATTTAATCGCTTGGTTGGCGTCGCCCTTTTGAAAGACGGACAAGCAGCGGTCAAGTTCCTGCTTTGCGGAAATCTCCCGATCAGAAGCGGCGGCTGCTGCCTTGGCCTTCGGATCCATTTCATTCAGGCGATTCGAAAGATCGTCATAAATGGTCTCGGCGTTTTGTTTTTCCTTACCGACGGAATTAGTCAGATCCTCCACTTTGCCGCGGAGCGTCTGAACTTCCTTCGTCAGTTTTTCCAGTCGGTCATACAGCGACATCTGCACTTCCTGCTGGGACTTCAGCTGATCCCGAAGTTCCAGGATGGCTTTGCGGGCTTCATCGTCTCCGAAGAGCGCCCATGCCGATGTATTGACGGACAACAGAACGGTGCCAAGGAGCACCAGCGCGATTCTTTTCATAAGAAATTACTTGTTGAGCATGTAGTGGATATCGACTCTGCGGTTCTCGTAGTAAGCCGCTTCGTCATGGCCTTCGGCTTTGGGTTTTTCTTTACCGTAGCTGATCGTTTCGATCTGCTGAGGAGAAACGCCCAGGAGTGTCATACGTTCTTTGACGGCTTCAGCTCTCTTCTGACCCAGGGCCAGGTTGTATTCACGTCCGCCGCGTTCGTCGGTATTGCCTTCCAGACGAACGTTCAGGTTCTTGTGAGCAGCCAGAAACTGAGCGTGATTGGTCACGACCGGCATCTGGTCGGGAGAGACGGTATAGCTGTCAAAGTCAAAGTGAACTTCGCGGTTAGCGAGCGGGCCGGTCTTAGAGCTCAGAGCTTCTTCAACTGAAGTTCCGTCAGTGATAGAACCGGCTTTATCCTTATCCAGATCTACTGTAGAGCAAGCCGAGAGCGAAAGAGCGACAGCTGCTGCGGCTGCGCAAATAGCAAATCTTGAAGAGATCATCTTCTTCGTCCTTTTATTTAATGGTGGGACCCCAAGAGGGTTCGCGAATGTCTCCACTGGTACCCGAGAGTCGGGAACGAGTGCTTCCATCCGTGGAGACTGTGGACAGAACACCCTTACCTCCAACCTCGGAGGCGTAAATAATCATGTTGCCGTTCGGCGAGTAGCTCGGCGATTCGTTCTTTCCGATTTCGGAAAGCGGAATGACGTTGCCGGTAGCCAAATCCTGCTGAACCAGCTTGAAGTGGCCGCCTGTGCGAACGATATAGGCGACTTGGTCGTTTTTCGGACTTACCGCCGGGCTAATGGCATAGGCATTTCCGAAGCTGATACGCTCGGCCGAACCGCCCACCACAGGTTTTCTGTAAATCTGCGGGTTGCCGCCGCGGTCGCTTGTGAAGTAAATATATTTGCCGTCGGGAGAGAATGCCGGCTCAGTATCAATGCTGCTGCCGGTAGTGAACTGTCTGAGATTCTGTCCGTTAACATCCAGCAAATAAATTTTGGTTCCGCCGTCCTTAGACAGAGCCACAGCCAACGTACCGCCGTCGGGACTAAAGGCAGGAGCACTGTTGTTGCCGCGGAATGCCGCCACTTGACGGCGCTTGCCTGTGCTCAGATCATGAATCCAAACCGTCGGCTTACCCGTCTCAAAAGAGGTGTAGGCGATCTGTCGGCCGTTGGGAGACCAATCAATGGAAATAATCGGATGTCTGATGCGAAGGGCAACCTGCGGGTTATACCCGTCGCTGTCGGCGACCATGATGGCGTAGTTGTTCTTACCTTGCTGAGAAACGTAGGCAATACGAGTTGCGAAATCGCCTTTTTCCCCGGTCAGGCGTTCAAAAATTCGGTCTGCAATCTTATGGGCATAAAGACGCAGGTCATCTTTCGGGGAAATATAGGAAGCCTCATCGGTTTCCTGCTTTTTCACCGGATCAAAGAGACGGAACTTGATTTCATAGCGTCCGTCAGCTGCACGTGTTACGGAACCGTCGGCAAAAGCACCGACTCCGGCTGTGCTTAAAGCTTTCCAGTCAGGATCCTTATCGAGTGCCGTTGCGGCATCACAGGAAACCAAACGGAAGAAACCGCTACGAACTAAATCGTTGCCGATAATCTCGGCAATATTCTCAGGTGCTTCGCTGTTTCCGAAAAAAGGCTGGATAGCGATTGGAAATTGGTTTGCCCCGACGCCCTGAATATTCACAAAAAGCTGTGCAAACGCCGGTTCGGCTGCTGCGATTCCTGCCAAGCCGACGGCCTTAAGAAACACGCGTCGATCCAAGCCCAAGTCACGTCTGACCATACGCTCCCTCATCTCCATAAAACTAACAAGCACATTGAGTTTATCTTAATGTGCTAAAAAGTCTCGGACCGCGATCCGATGACTAAATAATCTGAATTTTGTATCAATAATTGAGCCGAAAGCGCATTTGCAGCGATTTCGGCTCGAATTAGGGATTTTAATTAGTGGCGGAAGTGACGTTCACCGGTAAAGACCATGGTGATGCCACGTTCATTGGCCGCTGCGATCACTTCTTCGTCGCGAATCGATCCGCCCGGCTGGATAACAGCGGTTGCACCAGCATCGATGATGACATCCAAACCGTCTCTGAACGGGAAGAAGGCGTCCGAGGCGGCAACGCTGCCCTCCAAGGAGAGACCGGCCTCTTTGGCCTTAATCGAAGCGATACGAGCAGAATCCACGCGGCTCATCTGACCGGCGCCGACACCTAATGTCATACCGTCGCGTACAAAAACGATTGTGTTGGACTTGATGAACTTGGCGATCTTCCACGCAAACATCATGTCGGAAATCTGAGCGCTGGTCGGAGCGAGTTTCGTCACAACCTTGAGGTCTTTTTCGCTGACGCACTGTGTATCAGGCGTCTGGACTAAGAGGCCGCCGCCGATGCGTTTCATATCCAAATCGTTGCGGGCGTGGCCCATAGCAACGGTGAGCAGACGAAGGTTCTTCTTCTGCAGAAGAATGTCTAAAGCACCCTGAGAGAACTCAGGCGCAATGATGACTTCAGCGAACTGTTTGGCAATCTTCTCAGCAGTTTCTTTGGAGACTTCGCAGTTGAAGGCGATGATGCCGCCGAAGGCAGAGGTCGGGTCGCACTTGAACGCCTTGGTATAGGCTTCCTCGGAATTCATACCGATAGCTGCGCCGCAGGGGTTGGCGTGTTTGATGATCACACAGGCGGGGCTGTCAAAGCTGCGGACAGCTTCCCAGGCAGCATCGCTGTCGGCGATGTTGTTGTAGGAGAGCTCTTTGCCGTGGAGCTGATGGTAGCCTGCCAACAGGCCGGGAGCAACATTTCTTTCGCGGTAGAAGGCGGCTTCCTGATGAGGATTTTCGCCGTAGCGCATGTCCTGTACTTTGACCCACTGACGTGTCAGGCTTTCCGGGAACTTCGTACGGGTAGAGACGTCGTTGCCCTTCATGCTGGTCAGATAGTTGGAAATCATGGCGTCGTAGTGAGCGGTATGAACGAACACTTTCTTTGCCAATTCGAGTCTGGTTTCAGGAGAAACGTTGCCCTTTTCTTTGATCTCTTCGATGACTTTTCTGTAGTCGCCGGGAGAAACTATAACGGTGACGCTTTCGTGATTCTTCGCAGCAGCACGGATCATCGTCGGGCCGCCGATATCAATGTTTTCGATAGCGTTTTCGAACGTGCAGTTCGGGTTGGCAATAGCCTGTTCGAACGGATACAGGTTCACTGCAACGATGTCGATCGGATCAATTTCAAACTGCTTTAACGCTTCCATGTGTTCCGCAACGGGGCGGCGGGCAAGAATGCCGGCATGGATCTTCGGGTTCAGTGTTTTGACTCTTCCGTCGAGCATTTCCGGGAAGCCGGTGTAATCGGCAACCTCTTGTACGGGAATGCCTGCCTGAGCGATGAGTTTTGCAGTGCCGCCCGTGGACAGGATGTGATAACCGAGTTCCGTCAGGGCTTTTGCAAATTCAACGACGCCGGATTTATCCGAGCAGCTGATCAGCGCTTGTTTTTTCATATTGTGCATTTCGTTAGAAACTTCCGTTGAGATTAAGTTTGAACCCGCCCGTTTCCCGCCTCCGGAGCGTTTTCTGACGCGTTGCCGGGCAGCAAAATTCGAGCATTGCGTAAAAGCTAATCGAGATTGTCCTGTAAGAGACGCTCGACATTTTTTTCTAATTGAATCGGATCCGTAACGGAGTACAAATCCGTCAATAGAGTCGGACATAAGTCTAAACGTTTAAAGTAGCCGCTGAGGTGTTTGCGAATTGTCTTTAGGCCTTTTTCCTTCTCGTAAAAAGAAAAATGTAACTGTAAGTGTTCGCCAATAGTTTCAATAAGTTGGCTCTTGCTCGGCGCCTGCGGAATTCTGCCGCTGAGTTTGTCATTTATCTGCGAAAAAATCCAAGGGTTTCCGATAGCCGCACGCCCGATCATGATGCCGTCGGCACCTGTCTGCGCAAGTACCGCTTCAGCCTTTTCTACGCTGTCAATATCGCCGTTGGCAATAACCGGGATATCGACCGACGCCTTCACTTCGGCGATCCTCTGGTAGTCAACTTCGCCTTTGAAACCTTGTTCTCGGGTACGGCCGTGGAGCACGAGCATTTTGATTCCGGCCTCTTGAGCGATTGCCGCAATGTTTAGCGCATTGATGTGCTCCGCATCCCAGCCGAGACGGTATTTGAGCGTCACGGGCACATCTACCGCTTCAGTCAGCGCCTTCAGCAATTTTTCTACGAGCGCCTCATCTTTTAACAGCGCCGAGCCGCACTCTACCGAACAAACTTTTTTCGCCGGACATCCGCAGTTGAAATCCACGATTTGTGCACCGCACTGAACCGCATAGCGGGCGGTGTCGGCCAAATCGACCGGATCGGAACCGAGCAGCTGGATCGCACGGGGATAGCTTTCACTTCCCAGGGAAAATCTTTCTTGCGACTTTCTCGACTCGCGCAAGTGTTTCTGCGAGGCAACCATTTCGGCCACGGCATAAGCCGCACCCAGCTTACGGCAAATTTGACGAAAAGGAAGATCGGTAAAACCTGCCAGCGGTGCTAAGAACACGCGTCCGGGAATTTCCACATTCCCGACTTGTACTGTTGCGCCGCTCATGAAATATCCGTCTCGTTAAAGAAGCAGCCCATTGATTCGCATTTTGCGAGCTCTTCGGGAGTGCCGACATTCGCCCAGGGGCCTTTGTAGATCTCGCCGCTGACTAATTGCTGATCGACAAATTGGTACAGCCAAGGGAAGAGCTTGGAAAACTCCGGCTTTTCTCCTGCGAAGATTTTCGGCGAGAAGACCGCAATATTCCCGTAGGTGTACTTCTTATCGGCTCTATTGATAAGACCGTCTTTGAGATCCATGTCACCGTCATGAAAAGAAGGATTGGGCACCAATACTAAGTGTCCGACGATTTCTCCTTTTCTGATTCGGTCGGCAGCCTTTTCCAGGGAGGCGTAATCAAAGGCCGTGACGATGTCTCCGGAAACCACAACGAAGGGTTCTTCTCCGTCACTGAGCAAGGGAAGTGCTTTGACAATGCCGCCTTTAGTTTCCAAAGCGTCCGAAATCGAAGTTCCTTCCTGAGAAATCGTTACTTTGATTCCTTCGACGGGATGAGCTGCAAAATGCGGAGGATAGAGGTCGGCATAATGGGCGGTATTGACCACGACCTCCCGAATTCCACCCTTTTTCAGACGATCAAGCTGCCAGTCGATCATTGATCGGCCCCAAAGCTTGATCAGCGGTTTGGAATTATGCGCCGTGAGTTCCCGCATGCGTTTGCCTCTTCCGGCACACAACACAATCGCCTTCAATCCGACACTCCTTAGAAAGAGTATCCGACCGTCTCTTCGATGCCGGAGATTTGGTTAATGAAGCGAGATAAAGGTCTTAAGGCATCAAAACGCGACGCTGTCTTTCGAACGTAATTCAAGAATCTCGGCGTATCGCCAAGATATTTCGTTTTTCCGTCGCGGTAATTCAGACGGGCAAAGATGCCCAGAACTTTGAGGTGGCGCTGGAGGGCCATCCATTCGACGTCCTCCCAGAACACACCGAAATCTGCCGGGACCGGAATGCCTTCCTTGCGGGCTTTATCCCAATAGCGAATGGTCCAATCTAAAATCTGAGCTTCGCTCCAGGAAATAAAGGCATCTCTGCACAAGCAGGCAATATCATAGCTCACCGGACCGTAGACCGCGTCCTGGAAATCAATAATTCCCGGATTGTCTTTTTCTTCAAGCATCAAATTGCGCGGCATGTAGTCACGATGTACGTACACAAAGGACTGAGCGAGATTCTTTTCGATGATGTGGTCGAACATCTTGTCGAACATGCTGCGCATCTGAGGCGTAATTTCCATATTCAGATGGCGTTTTACGTACCACTCGGGGAAAAGCTCGAGTTCACTGCGCAGCAGCTCTTCGGAGTAATCGGGCAGCACACCCGGTTTGCTGTTCTTCTGGAGTTTGACAAGTGCGGTGGTGGCATCGTCCATCAATCGGGAGGCATTGTCTTCCGAGAGAACATCGAGATAAGTCTGAGTTCCCAGATCTGACAACAGCAGAAAACCCTGTTCTACGTCCTGAGCGTAGATTTTCGGAACATTAAGGCCTTGTTTGGCAAACAGATCGTCGACAAAAATAAAAGGTTTGACGTTGCCGGGCTCCCTGGGAGAGTCCATGACGATGTAAGTCGTGCCGTCTCCGTCAATACGGAAATAGCTTCTAAAACCCGCGTCCGAAGATGCCGGGCGAAGTGTCTTCAGATTCAGCCCGAAAGACCCTCCGATTTTTTCCAGCCACTGCTTTAAGCTAACTTCACGCTCTGTCATTGTTTCCTCTCCATGATCCGTTGATCAGAAAGAATATGCAGGTCAATTAAGCCTTTATAATCTTTCCACCTAATAGCGTGCAATTTTAATGTCTAGTTTTTCAATTCGTCGAAAAAGACCCATGGAAGCTTTTCGAGCCCTACCCGTTTTTGTGGCTGTGACTTTAGCTATGCCCTTGCTCGTCTCGGCGGCCGAGCGCGATCAAGATTCCGAAACGGCTACCCGACCTGAGTACGGACTGAAGCTGAACGCGGCACGCCGCTTAGACGAGAACGCGCCTTCTGAGGAAGGCGATGCCCCGACATACCTCACAGCGTTCAAGATGATTGGGACGCCTAATGAGAAAATCGAGCTCATTGACAGCGCTGAAGTTCGGCGCGGCGGATCCGTCCTTCGCGGCGACACCATCACCTATACGTTCGCCAACGACGAGGTTTATTCCAACGGAAACGCCTTAGTGGCCAGAAACGGCACGATTTTCAAAGGGCCCGAGCTTACTTATCACCTCGATGCGGAAACCGGAGAAATGCCGAACGCAACGTTCCGCTATCTGCCGACTCAGATGCGAGGCACGTCCGACAAGATCGAACTTCTCGGCGAAGGCAAAGCGAAGATGTGCAATGCCATGGTCACGACATGCCGCGAAGGTGAGGAAGCCTGGTGGATTAAAGCCTCTGACATTGACTATGACGAGCTCGACGGTTCTGCTGTCGGCAAAAACGCACGCCTATATGTCGGCGGTATTCCGGTTTTTGCCTCGCCTTATTTCAGTTTCCCGGTAGGTTCCGAGCGCAAGACCGGTTTCCTGACTCCGAGATTCGGCATGAGCTCGACGCTCGGCGTGAATATGGAGGTGCCGTTCTACTGGAACATTGCACCGAACTACGACTACACGCTGACACTCAAACCGATGTCTAAGCGAGGCGTACTCTTCGGCAACGAATTCCGCTACCTGCAGCCGACTTTCTCCGGCCAGGTGGACTACAACGTCATCTTTAAGGATAAGGAAACGCACGAACGACGCTACGGCGTTGCTTGGAAACACTACCAGCGCATCGGTGATGTTTCTCTCGGCGTGGACTACCAAAAGGTCTCCGATAACGACTACTTATCGGATTTCTCGACGACCATTCGCGAGTCCAGTGAAAACATCCTCAACCAAAACTTCTGGCTGAGCTACGGACAGACTTATTGGAGTACGTCTATCGGCGTCTATAAAAATCAGACGCTTCGTCCGAACAGAAACTGGGTTGAAAAGCCCTACGAAAAAGAACCGGAATTTAACCTCAGCGGTTACGTCGCAGATTTTCACGGTGCGGTCCTTGATTCTCGTTTGACGGCAACCCGCTTCCGCCGCGGCATCTCGACGTATAACGGTTTGCGCGGTACGAGCGGCGACGGCAACCGAACCTTGTGGAATACCTCGATTTCCTATCCGCTGATGGGTTCTTACTGGTTCATTACGCCGAAGATTACATACTCGCTCACGCACTACAACGACATCAAACACGCAAGAGCCGAGATTGATAAATCTTCGACCCGTTCGCTCCCGATCTATTCTCTCGACACCGGCTTAATCTTCGAGAGAAATTCGACGGTCTTCGGACGAGAAACCGAGCAGACTCTTGAACCTCGATTGTTCTATGCCTACATTCCTTATCGGAATCAAAGGCACATGCCGAACTTCGACAGTTCTTCGGCCGACCTGAACTTCGCCGAACTGTTTACACCGAACAAGTACACGGGCTTTGACCGAATTGCGAACACCAATCAGTTGTCTGCAGTTTTGACAACCCGTTACATCGACTCCGGTACCGGTAAAGAATGGTTCTCCGCGACTGTGGGTCAGCGTTACTACTTCACGGACGAAAAAGTCGACCTTTATTGGTCCAACCCGGGTAAAACAAAGAACCGCAGTGACGTGTTGGCCGCCTCCCAGTTCTCTTTATTTGAGGGCTGGAGACTAGAGGGCGCGATCCAGTACTCTACAGAGTGGTCCAGAATCTCAAAGACGAGCGCTGGTATTCGCTATAACCCGCGTGATTTCTCGACCGTTGCTCTGTACTATCGCTACAACTACAACCCCAACGATACGCGAGACGCTTTCTATAACACCAACATCAAGCAGATCGACTTTTCGTTCCAGTGGCCGCTCATGAAAGACCTCTACGGTCTCGGAAGGTACAATTATTCATTCAGAGACAAAAAAGTGGTTGACTCGCTTATGGGCCTCGAATATCGTGCGGGGTGTTGGATTCTTCGCGGCGCCGTACAGCGTTACATCCGAAGTGAAGGAAGGTCGACAACGAACTTCTTCTTAGAACTTGAACTCGTCGGATTAGGCACCGTCGGATCCAGTCCGATCCAAGCCTTAAGCGAAGGCATTACCGGTTACAAGCCGATCGGGCCGAAGCCTGTTGAAGTCGGCCGATATGATTACTACGAATAAACTATGAAATTGACTCATCTTTATGCAGTATGTGCCTGCGCCCTCCTCTCCCTCGGCGCGGTCAATGCAGACAATGCGTACGCACAGAAAGCACCGGCAAAGAAAGAAGCGGCTGCGGCTCATAAAAACGCACCCGTCCCGGTCGATCGTATCGCAGCCGTGGTGAATCACGATGTGATTACGGAGATCCAGCTGCAGCAGAGAATTCATCAGGTGGCTACGAATCTTCGCAGAAGAAACATTCCGCTGCCCCCGATGGACAACCTTCGCGACCAGACGCTTGATCGCATGATTCTTGAACGAATCATCGAGCAGAAAGCCCGCGATACCGGCATTCGTATCGACGACAACATGCTCAACGGCGCGATCGAACAAATTGCGACCAATAACGGCCTCACCGTTCCTCAGCTCGAAAAGAAACTGGCAGCCGACGGTATTTCCGTTCCGAGCTTCAAGAGCGAGATCCGCAGCGAGCTGCTTACTCAGCGTCTTCGTGAAAGAGACGTGGACGACAAGATCCAGATTCCCGAAAGCGAAATCGATCAATATCTGAAGGATCAGAGCGGTCCGGGCAAACGCATGGAATATCGCTTATCCCGCATCGTTATCAGCTTCCCTGAAAATCCCACGAAAGCAGAAGTTGAGGCTGCCCAAAGAACCGCTTCCCGTGCGCTTGAGCAGGCTCAGAGAGGTGCAGATTTCAGCCAGCTGGCAGCAAAATACTCCGTCACACCGGAAGCGATGGAAGGCGGCGTTATGGGCTGGGTTCCCGCCGGCAAACTGCCTCCCTTCGTGGTGCAGGCTCTGCAGAATCACAAAGCCGGAGACATCATTCCGCTCCAGGCCGGAAACTCTTTCCAAATCCTCAAACTGACCGGTGTCCGCGATCCCGGCGAACAGGCCCAGCAAGGTGTTCGTCAGACGCATGTCCGCCACATCATGATGCGTCCCTCGAACGTGACGCCTGAAAAAGTCGTGATTCAGCGCTTAAATGAAATCAAGTCTCGCCTGGATAAAGGCGACGGCGACTTCCAGACACTTGCTCGTCTGCATTCTGCAGACCCGTCGGGCACCCGCGGCGGTGACCTCGGCTGGCTCTACCCCGGCGACGTTCCTCCGGAAATGGAACAGCAGCTCGACAAGCTGAGCGTCGGCGAAATCAGTGAACCGATCCGCACGCCTTACGGCTGGCATATCTTCCAAGTGCTCGACCGCAGAACTAAGAGCGGCATTAACGAACGCCAGCGAGAGCAGGCCAGAGAGGCGCTGCGCGAGCAGAAACTCGGTGACGCCGTCCTCGACTGGGAACGACGCCTGCGTTCGGAAGCCTATGTTGAGAAGCGAATCAACAAACCGACCGAATAACATCGTAAAGTCGAAAACGCTTAGGCCTCCTAAGCGTTTTTTCATGGAATCAAGAAATGGCTGAAGTACTCAAGCACCACAAAGCCCGCAAACGTTTCGGACAGAACTTTCTCAACGACGACTTCTGGATCAACAAAATTGCCGAAGCCGTCGATCCGAAAGAAGGCCAAAAGATCATTGAGATCGGACCGGGACAGGCTGCCCTGACAAAAGAATTAATTGCCGGTGCCAAACACATCTACTGTGTTGAAATTGACCGCGATCTTGCAGCTTGGCTGCGGACCAAATTCACGCCCGAGCAGTTAACCGTTCTTGAGGCCGACGCTCTGAAGTTCGATTGGAGAGACTTTGCCGCCGAAGAAAAGATTCGCGTGGTCGGCAACCTGCCCTACAACATTTCTTCCCCGCTGCTCTTCAAGCTCTCCGAGATCAGTGACCGCGTCGTTGATCAGCATTTCATGCTTCAGAAAGAGGTCGTGGACCGAATGGTTGCCGCCCCGGGATCAAAGGCCTACGGACGGCTTTCGGTCATGCTTCAAAGAAAATACCGCATGGTAAAGCTCTTTGATGTTCCGCCTGAGGCTTTCACGCCGGCGCCGAAAGTCATGTCTTCCGTGGTCCGCATGATCCCGATTCAAAATCCGGCAGAAGTTGACGAAGAGACCTTCCATCAGGTTGTTGCCGCCTCTTTCGCCATGCGCCGTAAAACGCTGAAGAACAATCTTGCTAAATGGATTTCCCCCGAAATGATGGAGGAGGCAGGAATCAAGCCGGAGCAGCGTGCCGAAAGCGTGCCTTTGGAAAATTTCATTCGCCTGGCTCGCTTAGTTCATGCAGCGGGCATTTCAATCGTGCTGCCCGGCCAAGTTCAGCCTGACTAGAGAAAACCAAGCGTTCTCGAATGCAGCATTGCCCTGGCTCGTTTGTAGTCAGGGCAGTGCACTTCAACGAGCTGCCAAAAACGTGAGGAATGGTTCATCTCCGTCAGATGAGCTGCCTCATGCGTATAAAGATATTCCCGCTCGGCCTTAGTAACGAACACCGCATTCCAGTGAATACGGATGTGACCGCGGCTGCTGCAGCTTCCCCAGCGCGTTTTAGCCGACGTCAAAAAGAATTTTCGATAAGGGTATCTAAAGGGCCCCATCTGTGCGAGCTTGAGCTCAAATTCTTCCTGCAAAGCCGTAAGGGCCCACTTCTTGATGGTCTTAACCAGAACTTCAAGGAACTGGTCTCGAGTGAGGTTCGCGTCCTTCACCCACAGCACGATCTCATCATCAAAGACACCGGACTCCTTGCGCACGCTCGACAGCCTTACTTTTCTTTTGACGTCCAGCAGTGTGATTTCCTGTTCGGAAGACAGTTTTTCAAAGAAGACTCGATTACTGTCTTCCTTCCCTAAGCTGTTCTGCCGTTTCTTCTGGATCCATGCCTGCTGTGAAAGAACCCAGCCCATCACTTTTTCTCGAGAAGTCCGTGACGGATACTTCACCAGAAGCTGCTCTGAGTTCGGCATGGAAATTGAAATGCTCTTGCGCTTCCCGGGCTGCCAAATGATTTGAACTTCCGCTCCGTCAGCAAGACGAATACTGCTCGCTGCCCGCGCCGGAGCCGGTTCCTTTTCTGCAGCCGGTGCCCCTCGGCGCATCTTCTCCAGAAATTGAATAATTTTTGAGGCCGATTTCTGAAGTTCAAGTTCCACTTCAAAGTCCGTGAGCCTCGCCGGGCAGTGAACAACCAAAAGACCGCCCTCAAAGGCGATTTGAGTATTCTTACGGCGGCTGCTGCGGACAATGCGATATCGGACCGGATAGCTCCCTTCTAAAGCGGAATGATGGACAAAATCAGGATCCTGCTGAGAAAGACGTGCAGAGACATCCGGATAGGCTAAGGAGGCTGCTTCAAAAAATTTAAAGTACGGCAAAAATTTCTTCTTTTGAAGTTTCAGCGCCCATTTAATTTGGAGCGCTGAAGGATAGCCCTTGGTGATGTAAATGACACCCTCCGGTCCGGCGGTAATTTGTTCTTCCTGTCCGCCAAGTCGAATATGAACGCGCCGAACCTTGTCGGGATAAGCGATTTCAGCCTCTGCCGGAGAGCCGTCTAAATAAAATTTCGTGATCTTCGGAAAAATACGACCTAAAACCATTCAACCTTTTATTTGTAGTATTTCGGTGAGATGAGCTTCATCTCACCTTCAATTGCGCTGCGAACTTCTTCATTAAGTTCATGCGGTGTTTTTCCTTCCGGACTGATCGGATCGCCGAATACCACCTTAATTACGCCCGGATACAGCAAAAACGAATGCTTCGGCCAGCATTCGCCGGAATTCAAAGCAATCGGAACAATCGGAGCATTGGTAGCAATCGCTAAACGAACGCCGCCGGTTTTATATTTAACCGAAGCGCCGGGCGCGGTGCGCGTGCCTTCGGGAAAGAGCACCAAAGCCCAGCCATGAGCAAAGAACTCCGGAACTTCACGCTTCATGCGCTCAAAAGCAGTGCGTCCTTCAGATCTGTCCACACTGAACATTCCGAGCGAAGCCAAACCCCAGCCGAAGATCGGCAGACGATGCAGTTCGCGCTTGTAGATATAGCTCAAGCGTCTCGGCACCAAGGCAAAAAATGCGAGCGTTTCCCAGCCCGACTGATGCTTAGACAGCAAAATCACGGGACCGGTCGCCGGCACCTTATCCATGCCCGTAATTTCATAGCGAACACCGCAAATCGTGCGCATTAAGCCGATCACCATTCGGCACCATTTTTTTACGATGGCGTAACGGCCTTCTTTCGATGTAAACGGAATACAAACGAAAAGGACGATGCCGTAGCAGATGATGGTGATACAAAAGAGGAACCAAAAAATCAAGGCACGAAGCCAGAGCATAAGTTTCATAGGTATTGTTGGAAAAGGCCGCTCTGTGAGCGGCCTTCTGATCGGAAAGTTAAGAGGCTAAACACGAAAGTTTGGCGACTTGATTCATCGCTTTATGGAGCTCGTTGAGCAGCGTTAAGCGATTTCTTCTCAAGGCCTCATCTTCGGCGTTCACCATCACTTTGTCGAAGAACGCGTCCACCGGAGCTTTCAGCGGAGCCAGGCTGCGAAGTTCGTCTTCGTAGCGGCCGGCCTTATAGTCGGCTTCAAGTTTCGGTTCAAGCGTACGAATAGCTTCGTAAAGATCCTTCTCTTCTTTTTCTGTCAGGAGAGCCGGATCAACAGCATCTGCCAGCGGAAGTGTGTTCTTCTTGAGGATGTTCTCAATACGTTTGTTGGCAGCAGCCAGAGACTCGGCCTCCGGCAGGCTCATAAAGTCATGAACAGCCTTCAGGCGTTTCGGAACATCCGCAAGGATAGCAGGTTCGGAACCGATCACGGATTCCACTTCATGAGCGGTAAAGCCCTGATCCTTCTGCATGACGCGCAGACGATCATGGAAGAACTGTTTGAGCTCTTCTGTGGCATCTTTGACGCCGGGAACAACAGATTCTTCTTCCGTACCGATAGCGATCAGTTTGTCCAAAGAAAGCGGCAGTTCTTTTTCGATCAGCATGCGAAGAATGCCGAGGGCGTGTCTGCGCAGGGCGAACGGATCTTTTTCTCCGGTCGGCAGCTGTCCGATGCCGAAGAGTCCGGTCAGTGTCTCAATTTTGTCGGCCAAGGCAACAGCCAAGCTTTCAGGTGTGGACGGAAGCTCGTCACCGGCATAGCGCGGCTGGTAGTGCTCACGAATCGCAAGAGCGACTTTGTCGTCTTCTTTGTCGTGATGAGCGTAGTACTCACCCATGATGCCCTGCAGTTCGGGGAACTCTCCGACCATCAAAGTGCGTAGATCGGCTTTTGCCAGCTTAGCTGCGCGGCGGGCCAGTGCAGGATCGGCACCGATCTGCTCGGCGATGCGGGAAGCAATCTTCTGAACGCGTTCGCTTCTTTCAAGCTGAGTACCGAGCTTGTTGTGGTAGACCACATGAGCCAAGCCGGGGACGCGGGATTCCAGTGTCTGGAGACGGTCCTGATCATAGAAGAACTTCGCATCGGCCAAACGAGCGCGAACCACACGGGCGTTGCCGGAACGAATAGCTTCGCCGCCGTCCTTGGCTTCAATCTGAGAAACCAGAAGGAAGCGGTTCATAAGCTTCTTGTTCTTGTCTCTCAAGGCAAAGTATTTTTGATTCTGCTGCATTGTCAGAATCAGGCACTCGGCGGGAACCGTCAGGAATTCTTCGTCAAAGCCGGATTCGTAGACAACGGGCCATTCTGTCAGAGCGGCAACCTCATTGACGAGATCATCGGGCATGATGATTTCGGCATTAAGTTTTTCCGCAGCGGACTTAAGCTCGCCAACCATCTTGTTCTTTCTCTCTTCGAAAGAAGCGACGATCTTGCCTTCTTTTTCCATCTGTTCGGCATATTTTTCTGCCTCTTTGATGGAAATAGGCTCTTTAACGTGGAAGCGGTGTCCCATCGTTTCACGGCCGGCCTTCAGACCGAACAATTCAACGGGAACGATTTCTTTATCGAACAAAGCAACGAGGTGCTTGACCGGGCGGACGAATTCGACGGTCTTGCCGTTTTCGAGCTGATAGCTCATCACCTTAGGAATCGGCAGACGGCGAACGGCGTGATCCAAAGCGATCTGCAAACCGTCCTTCAGAGAGACGCCGGCCTTAGTACCTTCGTATACCAGCTGATCCTGCTTGCCGTCGTTCACGACTTTAAGCTCAGAAGGTTCGCACTCGATGCCGAGGGCCTTCATCTTCTTGCTCAGAGCCGGAGTAGCTTTGCCTTCAGCATCCAAACCGACTTTCACCGGTACCAGTTTCTGACGGAAAGGTTTGTCGGGTGCCACTTCGGAAACATCCGAAATGAGTGCGGCAATCCGGCGAGGAGAACCGTAAGCGGTTACCTGCGCGTTGGGAAGAGCCAAATCCTGCTCTTTCAGGCTGAAAGTCAGTTCTTTGGCAAACGCCTTGGATAAATTGTCCAGTGCCTTCGGCGGCAGCTCTTCTGTTTGAATTTCAATCAATAATGAAGCCATTTCTCTAACCTCTTTATTCTTTTTTCTGGCACATCGGGAAGCCGAGGCGTTCACGGGAGTCGTAGTAGCTTTGAGCAACGGCCCGGGAAATCTGACGAATACGGCCGATATAGGCGGCGCGTTCTGTCACACTGATGGCACCGCGTGCGTCGAGGAGGTTAAACGTATGTCCGGCTTTCAGAACCATTTCATAGGCCGGAAGAGCAAGGTTCAGGTCCATCAGGCGCTTGGCTTCACTCTCAAAGTAGTCGAACTGCTTGAGAAGTTTTTCAGGGTCGCTTGCCTCAAAGTTGTAGTGGCTCTGCTCGACTTCGTTTTGATGGAAGACGTCGCCGTAAGTGAGAATGTGTTCGCCAGAAGCGTCCTGCCACTTGGTGTAGACAAGGTCGAAAACATTGTCGCAGTTCTGAAGATACATTGTCAGACGTTCAAGACCGTATGTAATTTCTCCGGTAATCGGCTTGCATTCCAGGCCGCCGACCTGCTGGAAGTATGTGAACTGAGTCACTTCCATACCGTTCATCCAAACTTCCCAGCCTAAGCCCCAGGCTCCGAGCGTCGGGTTCTCCCAGTTGTCTTCGACGAAACGAATGTCGTTGACTTCGGTATCAATGCCCAGTTCTCTCAAGGAGCCGAGGTAACGGTCAACAATGTCCGTCGGAGCCGGTTTAAGAACCACCTGGAACTGGTGATGCTGATGAAGACGATTGGGATTTTCGCCGTAACGGGCGTCTTTCGGTCTTCTGGACGGCTGCACATACGCAGCTCTCCAAGGTTCAGGGCCTAAGGCTCTGAGAAATGTTGCGGTATGAGAGGTGCCGGCACCGACTTCGATGTCGATCGGCTGGAGCAAGGCGCAGCCCTGTCCGTTCCAATACTGCTGTAGACGCAGAATAACTTCCTGAAATGTGAGCATAATTTCGAACTTTTTCTTCTCAGCAATGCTGAATTGAGAATAATCTTTTTATTTTAGCGGGAGACGGTGTCTTTTTCTGAACAACAGGGCAAGGATTGCACTGATAAGAAGCAAAACCATGGCTCCGAGCCAAGGAAGCGCCCCGAATTTCACAAACGGCGTCGCCTCTCCCTGTGCCGCAGCCACTTTAACATCGAGCTTGCCCGGCTCCATAGCGGGCAGCTCTGCGGCGACTTCACCGCGGCTAGTCACGTAAGCCGTCATTCCGGTATTTGTCGCGCGAATGACCGGACGAGCAAATTCCATCGCGCGCATCCTCGAAATATTGAGATGCTGAGGCAGCGCATGCGTATCTCCGAACCAGCCGAGGTTGGAGAGATTCACCAGAAGATTCGGGGCTTTGCCGCCCTGCCACCACTCTCTGATTTCCGATGCAAAGAGATCTTCGTAGCACAAAAGCGGAGCGGCTGCTACGCCGTCAATCTCAAAAGCTTTTTGATCGGTCGTTCCCTTCAGCAGGTCTCCCATCGGAATCTGCAGCATGTCGATAAACCACCTGAAGCCGGTAGGAACATACTCTCCGAAGGGAACCAAGTGCTTTTTGGTGTAAGACTGAACAATCTTTTCATGCTCAACCAGAACGGCCGTGTTGCGGTATCCGTCTTCTCCGCGCAAAAAGCCGCCGAACATCAAAGCGGCGTTGCCATTGGTGACGTGCGTAAATTTCCTCCAGATTTCCGGTTTCAGCTGCTGAAGCGGTATCGGAAAAATAGTTTCGGGCAAAACGATCAGTCCGCTTTCCGGCACCGGTTTTTCATTCATCAGCCGGACGTAACGCTCGAAGCTCGTGAGGCTGCCCATCGGAGAGAATTTTTCGTCCTGAGCAATCCCGCCTTGAACTAAACGGACGGAAAGCGTTTTGTACGGTTCACTCCAGCGAATGTCGGTCAGAGCAAATGCAAGAGAAAAAACGACCAGAAGTCCGGCACAGGAAACGGCAATGCCTTTGAGATTTTTACGCTCCAGCAGGAGGAGCGCCGCACATCCGGAAATAAAGGCAGCCAAGAAATTTATACCGTCTGCGCCGCAGATCGGAGCAAATGCAGAGAGGGAGCCGTCGACATGGGCGTAGGACACCGCGCTCCAGGGAAAGCCTGAAAAAAGCACGCCTCTGAGCCACTCCGTCAGCCCCCATGCGGCCGGCGCAATAGCCAAAAGCATGAGACCGGCACTCGAGCCGCGCTTCATGGACCATGCACAGAGCGCGCCGACAGCCGCCGGATAAAGAGCTAGGTAACAAGAGAAAATGAAGACAACGAAGGCGGCAAAGACCGGCGGCTGGTAGCCGTAGTCATGAACGGACACGTATAGCCAGGCAAGAGAAGTGACAAACCAGCCGATGCCAAAGAAAAGACCGGCGAGGAATCCTGCCTTAGCGGTGCGGAGGCCCGCAAAAATAAAAAACAGGACGGCTAAAGCCGCCAGCTGCAGCCACTCATTTGCCGGCGCCAGAGAATACCCTTGCGCAATGCCGGCAAATAGGGCGATTAAGAACGGAAGGAACTTCTTCACGTTATTGAGCGGTTATTAGGCTTTCGCCGGTTGCTGCTCTGTCTGCTCCGGCTCCAGCTTCTCAACCGTGAGCATCTTGACCTGACGAGCCAATGCCTTCGTCACGACAAATCGGAAACCCTGCAGGACAACGGACTCTCCGACCTGAGGAACGTGTTCCAGTTCATCGCTCACGAGGCCGCCCACACTTTCAAAGCGGTCATCAGAGAAATGTGTTCCGAACACGCGGTTGAATTCGTTGATATGAGTACTTGCCTTGACACGCCAGCGAGATCCGCCGATTGCGACGATGTCGGAAGCATCGTTAACAACGTCATACTCGTCGTCAATCTCTCCGACAATCTCTTCCAAGACGTCTTCAATCGTAATCAGACCGGAAACCGAACCGAATTCATCAACCACTAAAGCCATGTGGTTGCGTTTGAGACGGAATTCTTTCAGAAGGACATCGGCCGGTTTGCTTTCAGGCACGAACACGGCCTGTCTTAAATGCTGACGAATCTCGTACTCAGGATTGATGAAAAGGCGCAGCAAGTCTTTTGCCAGAAGAATTCCAAGAACGTTGTCTTTATCTCCGTCAATGACGGGAAAACGCGAGTGACCCGCTGCGATGACTTGTTTGATCCAATCCTGAGAGTTCTCGGAAATGTCGATCACAATCATCTGTGTCCGAGGAACCATCAAATCCTCTGCACGCAGGCTATTGACGCGCATGACACCTTCGATCATGTGCATGCCGTCGTCTGTCAGAAGCTTTCTGTCGTGTGCAATATGAAGATCATCAAGGAGTTCTTTTTGAGTCTCAGGTGCGTCATCATGAAAAAATCGATCCGACAGCTTCTCAAAAAAATTCTTCTCTTTGGGTTCGTCAGTCTTGTTGTCCGCCATTTCTAAGTACAGATTTCTCTAAGTTGATTGACCTAAGCCAGCGGCTGAGGAGTGTAGTTTCGATCAGGATACGGAACATCAAAGCCCAGATCAACTAAAACATCAGTTTCCCTCTGTTCCATAACCTCGGCTTCTTCGTCGTCCATATGGTCATAGCCCTGCGCATGCAGCGTTCCGTGGACGAGAAGGTGGGCCATGTGCTCTTCCAAAGTTTTGTTTTGGTCTTTGGATTCTTTTTCAAGCACGGGCACACAGATTACCAGGTCGGCCTCCACGACAGGCTCTATCTGATAGTCAAATGTCAAAACGTTGGTGGCGTAATCCTTACTCCGATATGTTTTATTGAGCTCCCGGCCTTCTTCTTCCTCAACAAAACGAACAGTAATTTGGGCATCGTTTTCCAAGGCTCGGCTGATCCAGCGCTGAATTTTGCTTCTGGACGGAAGCTGAGGAAAATGTGCAAGATTTTGGACGGAAAGGCTCAAAACATGGGGTTTACGCATGTTGGTATTCTCTCTTCTCGGCTTTTTGGTAGGCCTCAACAATACGAGCAACAAGAGGATGCCGAACCACGTCGGCCGAAGTGAAATAAGTCATAGAGACTCCTCGAACATCTTGAAGAATGTGCGAGGCTTCGATCAGCCCGCTTCTCTGACCTCTCGGCAAGTCGATCTGGGAGGCGTCTCCCGTAATGACTGCTTTGGAGCCGAAGCCGATACGCGTCAGAAACATTTTCATCTGTTCCGGAGTTGTATTTTGGGCTTCGTCAAGAATAACAAAAGAAGCATTCAAAGTACGGCCGCGCATGTAGGCTAAAGGCGCAATTTCAATTTTCTGCTTTTCAAGCAGGCGCTGTGTCTTTTCCGTGCCCAGCAAATCGAACAAAGCGTCATAGAGCGGGCGCAGGTAAGGGTCAACCTTCTGACTCAAATCTCCGGGAAGAAAACCTAACTTTTCTCCCGCTTCAACCGCCGGACGGGTCAATACGATTCTTTCGACCTCGCCTTTTTCAAATGCACTGACAGCGGCCGCAACGGCTAAGTAGGTCTTGCCGGTGCCGGCCGGTCCGATACCGAAGGAAACGTCGTGGGAAAGGATGTTGCGAATATAAGTCCGCTGCATCGGCGTGCGTCCCTGAAGTCCCTTACGGTTGGTGCGAAGCTCGGGAACAGGCTCTTCTGCAGCCAGCTCTTCAGCAGGCGCATTTTGACCCACAAGATAGAGCTGAATATCTTCTGCCGTCAGCTCATCACTTTTGCGCTCAGCGATGGCAGCCAAGTCCGTCAAAGCTTGAATGGCTTTGCGGCAATTTGCCTGTGTTCCCTTAATTCCGAAAGACGCGCCGCGGCGGGAAATTTCCACGTTAAGGAAATTTTCCAGCTGGGCCAAATTCGAATCCAACGGTCCGACCAAACTGGACAGATCACTGTTGTTGATCTGAAGATCTAAGCTTAGAGATGTCTGATCGGATTTCGTTTTAGCTTCAGTCATTTAAACTAATTCCCCTCCCAGGGTGTGCGGATAAACCTCATTAATTTTGAGGTTAACCATCTGACCGATTAAGTTTTCGGGCCCATTAAAGGTAACGATACGATTGTTATCCGTACGGGCAGAGAGCTTCCCTTCGCCCTTCTTCGCTTCTCCGACAACCAGGCAGCGCTGTACGCTTCCGACCATGGACTGCGAAATTTCCTGGGCATGCTGCGTGTTCAGCGCCTGAAGTCTCTGAAGTCTTTCGAGCTTGACGGACTGAGGTGTGTCATCGGGCAGCTCAGCGGCAGGAGTACCGGGGCGCTTGGAGTACACGAAAGAGAAACTGGCATCAAACTTGATCTCTTTGATGAGATTCATTGTTTTTTCAAAATCTTCTTCCGTTTCGTTCGGGAATCCGACAATGAAGTCCGTTGCAATGCTGATGTCCGGACGAATCGCACGAAGCTTGCGAATGATGGACTTGTACTCAAGGATCGTATAACCGCGTTTCATGCCGGCCAAGACGCGGTCGCTCCCGGCTTGAACAGGCAGGTGGACGTGGTTGGCCAGAATCGGGATCTTGCGATAAGCCTCGATCAGACGATTTGTAAATTCTTTCGGGTGAGACGTTGTGTAGCGGATTCTCTCAATGCCGTCGATTTCTGCCACATATTCAAGCAGCAGGGCAAAGTCGACGATTTCGCCGTCAGGACCTTCTCCGCGATAAGCGTTAACGTTCTGTCCCAGCAAAGTGACTTCCTTTACGCCCTGAGCAGCAAGCTGCGCGATTTCAACGAGGACGTCTTCGACGGGACGAGAGAACTCTTCACCGCGTGTATAAGGCACGACACAGTAGGAGCAGTACTTGCTGCAGCCTTCCATAATGGAAACGAATGCTGTAGCTGCATCGGCATGCGGAGTCGGCAGACGGTCAAATTTTTCGATTTCCGGGAAACTGATATCGACCTGAGGACGATGCTCTTTTTCGTTCTTTTCCAAGAGTTCCGGAAGACGATGGAGGGTCTGCGGTCCGAAGACCACGTCGACGTAGGGAGCACGGCGAACGATGTTGCCGCCTTCCTGGCTGGCGACACAGCCGCCCACAGCAATCTTAAGATTCGGCTTTGTCTTTTTCAGTTCTCTGACTCGTCCGAGGTCGGAAAATACTTTTTCCTGAGCCTTTTCTCGAATAGAGCATGTATTAAAAACAACTAAATCGGCTTCGTTGATGTCGTCGGTTACCTCGTAACCGGCTGCTGCCTTAGCAATATCTGCGATCTTGCCGGAATCATATTCATTCATCTGGCAGCCAAAAGTCTTCAAGTAAATTTTTTTCGCGTTCACGGTTTATGTCCGGTGGCGGTTAATACAAACTTTCAAAAACTGAAAGTCACTCAAAAAGAACAATGCTCCCGCATAAGGGAGCGCATCTCCCGAAATTAAAGATTTCGCTTTTCTCCGGGAATACGGTAAATCGGTGCTTTCACACTGAATGTTTCACGATGACGCCCCAGCCGTCTTGCGGTCAGAGCGCCGCCCCAAAGGCAGGCGGTATCCAGCGGGAAAACATTAGGCACATCGGTCACGGGGCCGAGTGTGGACCAGTGTCCGAAGGCAACAGGCGTCTTTGCCGTTTTGCGGCCGGGAAACTTAAACCAGGGAATGTATTCAACAGGCGTATCGGCAGGAGACAGTTTCTGTTTGAAATCCATCGTACCGTCAGCGTTGAGATAACGAGTACGCGTCAGCACGTTGACCACAGCGCGCAAACGATCTTTGCCGCGAAGATCCGGGCTCCACTGCTGCTTGCCGAAGAGTTCTCCGATCTGGCTCAATCCTTTGTCGGAGCGGATAAATTTTTCGACTCTGGAAGCCTGCTTCAGTGTTTCTTCAACAGACCAGGACCAGTGGGTCGCCGCATGGACGCATAAAAAACCGTGATCAACCAGCGCCAAGGGTCGGTTTCTCAGCCATTGAATGATGTCCTCGCAATCCGGTGCGTTGAGAATTTCAGAAATCGTATCTTCCGGCGACATCGCTCTCTGACCGGCATAAACGGCTAAAAGATGGAGCTCGTGGTTCCCGAGCAGACACTCAGCGCGGTCTCCCATACGCATGACGGTACGGATGGTTTCAAGAGATTTCGGGCCGCGGTTGACGATATCGCCAATAAAAACCAAACGGCTTTTGTTCGGGATCTGTTGGAGAAGCTGTTCCAGGGTATCAAAACACCCGTGGACGTCGCCTATGGCATAGGTTTTCATAGCGGGCCTACCACATGAAAATGCCCGGAAGCTTTAGAGCTCCCGGGCGGAATCTTGGTGGCGAATCACGGACTCGAACCGCGGACACAAGGATTATGATTCCTCTGCTCTAACCGACTGAGCTAATTCGCCATCTGACGATCAAGTCATCAGGGAAGTTGAATATTACACAGCTATTTCAATCTGTGCAAGTTCATCAACCCATAAACAGGTGTAATAGTTTGTAAATCAATACCACTGAGCATAGAAATGATGCACAGGACCGTGGCCTTTTCCGATTTGAAGTTCATCTGCGTGAATGATCGCCTGCGTGATGTAACGCTTGGCTTCTCTGGCTGCCATCGGAATATCCGTAGAAGACGGAAGCAGAGTTGCCAGAGCAGAAGACAGCGCACAGCCGGTGCCGTGTGTGTTCTTTGTCATTGTTCTTTCGGCACGGTAGCGAATCATGTGGCGGCCGTCGTAAAGCAAGTCTTCAGAGTAATCCACGCCTTCCATATGACCGCCTTTGAGATAGACCCAGCCGTGACAGCCTTTGAGTTTCCAAAGGTCATTAGCAGCCGCTTCCATCTGCTCATCGTCCGTAATGTCGACAGATTCAAGCAGTCGAGCAGCCTCGGGCAAATTAGGCGTTATCACGGTAGCCAGCGGAAGAAGTTCGTCGCGCAGTGTGGCTACGGCATCGTCGGTAAGCAGCGCATCACCGCTCTTTGCGACCATAACTGGGTCCAGAACGATGTAGCGAGGATTCCAATAACGCAGGCGTTCGGCAACACCCTTAATGAGATTTGAGTCAAACAGCATTCCGATTTTGACAGAATCAATGCGGACGTCTTCGAAAAGAACATCAATCTGCTTTTTGACAAAGTCTGTCGGGATAGGAATCACGCCGAATACACCTTGCGTATTCTGCGCAGTTGCAGCGGTCACGACACCCGTTGCGTAGCCGCCTAACGAGCTAATCGTTTTGACGTCTGCCAGGAGACCGGCACCGCCCGAAGGGTCAACGCCGGCAATGGAAAGTACATTAGGATGCTTGATCTGCATTCGTATCACCTTTCAACAACATATCGATAACTTGGATTGTCCGCTCGGTGGCTCCGCGCTGTTCCTGCGCGAACTTCGCGGCTTTCTCCCCGATTTCGGCTCGTTTTGCCGGATCGCTCAGCACTTCGTCGGCAGTCCGCAGAGCTTCCGTAAAATCAGCCGCGCGAAGGAGCGCACCTTCAGACTCCGCTTTTTTCACAATAAAGTCAAAATTAAAGATACTCGGTCCTACGATCACCGGAAGTCCGATGGCGCAGGGCTCAATCACGCTTTGGCAGCCGTAATTTTCAAAACTGCCGCCCATGATGACGAGAGAGGAAAGCGCGTAGTAAAAGCCCATCTCACCCATGCTGTCGCCCAAGACGATCTGAGGGCCCTGCTTGGACAGCACGGTCTTCCAGTCTCGGATCTCAGAGCGCTTGATGTATGTGAAACCGCTCTTTTCAATGAGCTTGGCCACCTCCTCGAACCGCTGAGGATGACGGGGCACAATCAGAACCAATCGGTCTTCCAGGACGCCTGCTGTCTGAGCTTTCTTCAGCGCCTCCAGGAATTTCTGTTCTTCGCCTTCTCGGGAGCTGGCAAGGCAGATGATGTCGCGTTCGGCAAACTTCAGAATTTCACGCCCGGTCCTCAGCTGAATCGCGTTCGGCGTGAAATCGAATTTCAAATTGCCCAAGACCTTTACATCGTGAGCGCCTGCTGCTTTAAGACGCTCCGCGTCTTCTTCGTACTGTGCCAGCGCTATCGTCAGACGCCCGAATGCGTCCTTAATGAGTGAACCGGCTTTTTGTCCCTGCTTAAAGGATTTTTCAGAGAGGCGTCCGTTGACCAAGACCGTCGGGATTCCGAATTTCTTGGTGAAATAAGTAAGGTTCGGCCAGACTTCCGTTTCCATAAGGAGGCAAAGATCCGGCTGAGTGGCCTTTAAGAATTTTTTAACTGCTCTCGGAGTGTCGTAGGGCAGATAACACTGAGCGATCCGGTTGCCGAATTTCTGAGCAAATTTAGCACCCACCTCACGCCCCGTCGGCGTCATGTGCGTATAAAGAATTTCGGTGTTCGGCCAGCGTTTAAGAATCGACTCGACCAGAGAAAACGTGGCGCGGGTCTCTCCGACAGAAACTGCATGTATCCAAATTCGGGTTCTGCCTTTAGTGCGCGGCGGATAATGAGCCGTTCCGAATCGCTCGGACCAATGCTCCAGGTACTGCGGCTGCTTGCGCGAGCGCTTGTATAAATAGAGCATAGCCGCCGGCGCCGCGGCATAAAGCAAACCGCTGTAAATCGGACGTGGAAGAATCATTGAATTACCTTTTCAAAAGCGCTGAGCACTTCCTGCACTTGAGGACAGCATCCTACTCCGCCGAGAGCTTTCTTTTTGCCCTCGCCGACCAACGGGACCAATTCAATCGGGTAGTCACGGAAGATACCGACAGTGGGTCGTCCCATTGCGGCGGACAGATGCGTCATACCGGTATCCAAACCAATGACGGCATCGGACGAAGAAATCTTTTCCATGAGCTGTCCGATCGACATACGATCGGGAACCTCGGCTCCGGTGCCGAGTCTTGCTTGGATGCGCAAAACCCTGTCTCTTTCTTCCGGAGAACCCCATGGAAGGACGATCTTTTTACCGCGGCGTATGAGTTCGGCGCCCAGTTCAATCCATTTTTCTTCTGGCCAAAGCTTCGTCTCTCGACTGGTATTGCAAAAGAAGAAGACACAGCCTACAGACTCCGGAGAACCTTCAAACTTAAAGTTAAATTGAGGTTTTGTTGAACCGAAATCGTAGCCAAGACTTTTCGCTGCCAGTTCCCGACAGCGGTCCACTGCTGATTTCTGTCGATCGACCGAAGACTTAATGGAGTACAGAACCGTAGCTAAAGGCTCCTTACCCGAGCGCCAGTCGTAACCGGCAACCGGAGCATTTGTCCAGGAGGCCAACACTGCACTTTTAATCAGTCCTTGGAGATCAATGACTAAGTCGTAGTGTTTGCTGCGAAGCTTCTCACAAAGAGCCTTGATCTGACCTCTTGTAGATTTTTCAAAAATCCGCTTTTTCCATTTCCTTACCGAGCACTCAATGACCTCGGAAACGCCCGCGACATGTCTGGGAATGTCTGCAAAAGAATCCTCAACCAGCCAGTCGATTTCGGCATCGGAAATAAAACGCTTGATATCTTCGACGACGGGGACGGCATGAACGACGTCCCCCATCGAAGTCGTTTTAACGATCAGTACTCGCATTCGCTGCAAATCAGAACGGAAGTTTGGCGTCGGGTGCGACTTTCAAAATCTCTTCTTTAAAGCGATCCTGGATACGGGCCAAGGCTTCCGGAGTGTCTGCCTCAAAGCGAAGAACGACCACCGGTGTGGTATTAGAAGGACGAGCCAGCGCAAACCCGTCTTTCCATTCAACTCGGATGCCGTCGATCGTAATAATGTCCTGAGCGTCGTCGAACTTGGCATTTTCCTTCAGGCGTTCGACCAGTTTGACGTTCTCGCCCTCTTCGGTCGGAATCTGCAGTTCAGGCGTCGAAACCGCGTTCGGGAGCGCCTTAAGAGGAGCATTCGCATCTGCGCTGCGGGTCAAAATTTCCAGCAAGCGAGTAGAAGCATAAACACCGTCGTCAAAGCCGGGCCAGCGGTCATGGAAGAAAATGTGGCCGCTCATTTCGCCGGCAAAGTCAGCATTGACTTCTTTCATCTTCGCTTTGATCAGCGAGTGACCGGTGCGGGACATCACACAGACGCCGCCGCGGGACTCAACGTACGGACGAATGTTGCGTGTGCACTTAACATCGTGAACGATAACGGCACCGGGTTTATGAGCAAGGATATCGCCGGCAAACAGCATCGCCTGACGGTCCGGGAAAATAACTTCGCCGTCCTTGGTCACAACGCCCAAACGGTCTCCGTCGCCGTCATAGGCAATACCGATTTCGGCATCGCCTTCACGGAGCACCTTCTTTAAGTCTTCCAAATTTTCAAGTTTGGAAGGATCAGGATGGTGGTTCGGGAAATGTCCGTCAACATTGGTGAACAAGCCCTGAACTTCAACGCCGAGGCGAGTCAGGAGATCAACAGCCAAAGGACCTGCAATGCCGTTGCCCGCGTCGACAACCGCCTTAATCGGACGAGAAAGTTTGACGTCGGAAAGGATCTTTTCCATATAAGCGGGAACAACGTCGACCTGCTCATAGGGGCCTTCTTTTTCAGCAGTGCAGAGCTCGTTGTTAACGATCATTTCATAGATGTGCTGGATGGCCGGGCCGTAAAGCGTCTCATCGGCAAGCATCATCTTCAGACCGTTGTAGTCGGGAGGATTATGGCTTCCGGTAACCGCAACGCCGCTTCCTGTCTTGAGGTAGACCGTGCTGAAATAGAGCACCGGAGTCGGAACCGCACCGATGTCATAAACACCGACACCGGCTTTACGAATACCTTTCATTAAAGCTGCCTGCAGACGCGGACCGCTCAGGCGGCCGTCTCTGCCCACACAAATGTGGGAAACATTTTTCTTTTGGGCCAGCGTGCCCAGTGCCATGCCGACTTTTTCGCAGACCTCTTCGGTCAGCGTTTTATCAACTATTCCGCGAATGTCATACGCCTTAAAAATAGAACGGGAAATCGTTTCAGCCATCGTTTTCATCCAAAGAAAGAATAGTTACCGATTTTAACGGCTTTAGCGTCCGATGAACTACCGCAAAATGATGGCGGTAAAATTTGGAGAACATTCAATTTGATCTGTCGTAAATGAACATTCTCAAACCCTCCATGGAGGCTATTCGCAACGCCTCTGTTCTTGTTGTCGGGGATGCGATGCTGGATCGATACTGGTTCGGCGATGCTTCTCGCATTTCTCCTGAAGCCCCCGTCCCCGTCGTGAAAGTAACTCGCACAGAAGACCGTCTCGGAGGTGCAGCCAACGTAGCTCGCAACTCCGCCAGCTTAGAAGCCCGTACTTCTTTGCTTGCAATCATCGGCGATGACGAAGCAGGCACCAAAATCATGGACCTCCTCGAGGCCTCAAAAGTTCGTCCGTGCCTCTACCGCGCGGAAAATTTCACTACGACACTCAAACTTCGCATTCTTGCGCGCAACCAGCAGATGCTGAGAACTGATTTTGAATCCTCTATCGCAGGAACAGTCCTTGATCAGCATTCTCACCGCTTTACCTCTCTGCTGCCGGACCATGACGTCGTCATTCTCTCGGATTACGGCAAAGGCGGTTTGGACCGCATTGAAAATATGATTCAGGAGGGACGCACTTTCGGCCGTCCGATTCTGATCGATCCGAAGGGAGACGATTACTCCCGTTATAAAGACGCCACGGTGATCACGCCTAACCGCAACGAATTAGCTCAAGTTGTCGGCAAATGGAACAGTGAAGCCGACCTCTTTAACCGTGCGCAAAACCTGAGAAAAGAATTAAATCTGGAAAAAATCCTTCTGACACGCAGTGAAGAGGGTATGACCTTATTTGATGACGACGGGGCTTGGACCGTACCCGCGCATGCCCGTGAAGTCTACGATGTGTCCGGCGCCGGCGATACGGTCATTTCCGTACTCGGCGTCATGCTCTCGGCCGGATGCGACTGGCATACCGCCGTCTACATCGCAAACCAGGCCGGCGGCATCGTTGTCGGCAAACTAGGGACTGCGACCGTTACCCCGGAAGAACTCTTTAATACACTTTAACTTGAGGAACTTGGAATGAGCTTTATTGTTACCGGTGCTGCCGGCTTTATCGGCGCAAATATCGTCAAAGGTCTCAACAACAGAGGCTGCAATGATGTCATTGCAGTCGACAACCTCACTCAGGCAGACAAGTTTGTCAATCTTGCCGACCATCACATCATTGATTATTTCGATAAGGTCGACTTCATTGAAAAAGTTAAAGCCCGCAAGATCGCAAAGCCCGAAGCCATTTTCCACGAAGGCGCCTGCTCCGACACCATGGAGCACAACGGCCACTACATGATGGAAAATAACTACCGTTATACGCTCGAGCTTTTCCGCTGGTGCCAGGAAGAAAAGATCCCCTTCATCTATGCTTCCTCCGCCGCAACCTACGGCGCATCCAATGTCTTTAAAGAAGACATCCGTTACGAAAAACCCCTGAACGTGTACGGCTACTCCAAATATCTGTTCGATCAGGTTCTGCGTAAAGAAATGCAGAAAGGCCTTACGGCACCGGTCGCCGGCCTCCGCTACTTCAACGTTTACGGTCCGCACGAACAGCATAAGGGCCGCATGGCTTCCGTGGCATACCATCAGTTCCACCAGTTCCGTAAAGACGGAAAAGTCAAACTTTTCGAAGGCTGCTTAGGCTATACAAACGGTGCCCAGATGCGTGACTTCGTTTACGTGGACGATGTCGTCGATGTGAACTTCTTCTGTCTGGATAAATCCGTTTCCGGCATCTACAACTGCGGTACCGGTAAGGCTCAGCAGTTCAATGACGTTGCACTGACGGTCGTTAACACCTTGCGTGAACAGGAAGGCAAAGCCGCCTTGTCCCTTGCCGAAGCCGTGAATCAGGGCTTCATTGAATACATTCCGTTCCCGGAGGCATTGGTCGGCAAATATCAGGCCTACACCCAGGCAGACCTCACCGAGCTCAGAAAAGCCGGATGTGAAGTCAAATTTAAGAGCGTTCAAGAAGGCACTCGTCTGTACATGCTCGAACTTCTGAAAAAATTCGCATGAGATTTTGCTTCACCTTCAGGCCTCGATTCAGCAGCGCGGTAAAAGCCGCGTTTCTGGACCGGGACGGCGTTATTAACGTGGACTATGCCTATGTCCACAGCCGGGAAAATTTTCATTTCATTCCCGGCGCACTTGAGGGTGCCGCCGAACTCGTCCGAAAAGGCCATCAGCTAATCATCGTGACAAACCAAAGCGGCATCGGGCGCGGCAAGTACAGTATTGATCAATTTAGAGAGCTCACCTTTTGGCTGGCCGGCGTTTTCGCCCGCAACCATGCTCCGCTCTCGGCTGTATATTTCTGCCCGCATCATCCGACCCACGCTTTTGCACCGTATCTCAAAGACTGCGACTGCCGGAAACCTAATCCCGGAATGCTGCTTCAGGCGGCACGGGATCTCAATATCGACCTGACGCAAAGCGTTCTCATCGGAGATAAAACTTCCGACATACAAGCCGCAAAAGCCGCCGGTCTTTCCAAGGCTGTTTTAGTGCAGTCCGACGGCACAAAACCTTGGACAGAATGCGCCGTTCCTCACTTGCAGACTAAAGACCTTCTCGCAGCCGCCAAACTACTATGAGTCAGCATCTTCCTCCTCCCCCTTTCGAGAAAAAGATTGTTTCCTTCGAAAAGCTCGAAGAATTCGTAAGAAAGCTCCCGCATCCGGTCGTCCTGACCAACGGTGTCTTTGACATCCTGCATCGCGGTCATGTGACTTACCTGGCACAGGCCGCTTCTCTGGGTGCTAGCTTGGTTGTCGCAGTCAACAGCGACGAATCCGTGCGAATGCTCGGCAAAGGACCCGACCGCCCGATTAATTCGGAAAACGACAGAGCCGCTGTCCTTGCTGCTTTGGAAAGTACTGCCTGCGTCGTGATTTTTAAAGACAAGGTTCCGCTGGAAGTCGTAAAAAAAGTCCGCCCCGACATTTACGTCAAGGGCGGAGATTATGAGATCTCTCAGCTTCCTGAAGCCGAGATCGTTCATTCTTACGGCGGAAAGGTTGTGACGGTCGCCTTTGATTACGACCGCAGCACAACCAAACTCCTAAATAAGGTCAGATCTAAATAATTCTGTAGCCTTCTTTGCGAGCGTAGTGAACGGTTGCATTCAGGAAGCCCTGTTTAGAACCGCAGTCAAAGCGCTCGCCGTCGTACTTGCAGGCAACAGTTTTGCCCTTCGGAATTTCGCGTGCGATCGCGTCCGTCAGTTGGATTTCTCCGCCGGCGCCGCGGTCAATCTTGCGCAGACTGTCGAAAATTTCGGGTTCAAGAACATAGCGTCCGATCACGGCCATCGTCGAAGGAGCAACCTGAGGATCCGGTTTTTCAACAATGGAGCGGATCGTCGGGCACTTCTCGTGCTCACCGTTGACTTCAACAATACCGTACTGCTTTGTCAGTTCACGAGGAACGGTTTGTACAGCCAGTACGTTGCCGCCGTTATTCTCTTCACGAGCCTTGATCAGCTGTGCAATCGCAGGCTGTTTAGCATCGATCAAGTCGTCAGCCAGCAAAACGGCAAACGGCTCTTCTCCGACGACCGGCTGGGCGCACAGGACTGCGTGGCCCAGTCCAAGCGGTTCAGGCTGACGGATAAAAATGAAATTAATTCCGGGGGGCACAACTGCTTTCAAAGTCGCCAAAAGAGCATTTTTGTTTTTGCTCTTTAAGTCGCGCTCAAGCTCGGGCGCGCTGTCAAAGTGGTCTTCAATGGCGCGTTTATGACGGCCCGTGATGAAGATCATGTCCGTAATACCGGCGGCGGCGGCTTCTTCCACTGCGTACTGGATCAAAGGTTTGTCCACCACAGGAAGCATCTCTTTCGGCATCGCTTTCGTTGCGGGAAGGAAACGAGTGCCGAGACCGGCAACCGGGAATACTGCTTTTCTAACAGGTTTCATTTTCGTCATATAGGTACACAAAACACTACTGCGATAAGTTTAATCGTCTTCGCAAAAAATTCGAACCTTAGCCGTTTGCGATCGCTTTGGCCAAAGCCTCAGCCGCATTCGCATCGTTGGCTATATATTCGTCGCCCCAGATTTCTTGGAGCTTAGCTCTCATGCTCTCCTCACAAATCTTTGCTACTTCGTGGCGCGTGAGATCTTTTGTATTGGTAATCGGTTCCAGAAAGTGAACAACTACTTCGGCGTCTTCCATTGTGACTACATTCCATAAAGAGCCGAACAAAGTGACGTCTCCGGCAAAAGCGGCCCGCTTGGTCGGTTTCCCTTTATTTTTGTAGGAAAGGATCACGGGCTGAACCGTTGCACCGATTTCACAGGCAGGCGCAATAAAGTTGGCTTTAATCGGCAGAAGCTCATTGCCGAAGGTCGTCGTTCCTTCGGCAAAAATCGTCACAGCTTCGCAGTTGCAAAGTGCGCCGCGAATGTCATCGTTGATTCGCAAAATGGCGCGTTTGCTCGAACGATTGATGAAAAGCGTTCCGATCTGCTGAGCAATCAAACCGAAAACCGGCCATTTCGCAATTTCAGCTTTCGCAATAAAGCGACTCGGCAGCTGAGAGTCCAAAGAAAAGATATCGAGCCAGGAAATATGATTGCTTAAGACCATGTAGGCCGGGGGCGTGTCGGTCAGCCCGCATTCATGCAGCAGTTCAGGCACGTTGCCCTCATAGCTACAGCGCACACCGGCAAGCTTCAGTACCTGCGTCGGATAGTAGCGAAGCATTCTGCCTTTTTCTTTGCGGTCTACGCGTTTAAACCGCGTGTACGCCTGAAAAAGACAAACAAAGGTATAACAAATGACTCGGCTGAACCGCCAAATGCCTTTAATGGTTTTCATTGTTTTCTCCGGGAACCTTGTTCAGCCATTGGTCAAGAATAATTGCGGCGGCCTCATCATCGATGGGCTCGTCATCGTCGGCGTCATGGTAGCTTTCCGCCTCTACCGAGCTGTAGCGCTCGTCTTCCCGGACCACGGGAATACCGTACCTGCCTTCAACTTGATTGGCGAAACGCTCGCAGATCGGCGTCATATCGTTCGGTTTACCGTCTTTATGGCGAGGGACGCCCACCACAACGGCTGCAGGCTGCCAATCTGAGAGCACCTGTGTAATTTCCGCCCATTTTTGATCATTCTTTTTCCAATGAATGATTCTCAGAGGGCGTGCGGATTTGGTCAGTAAATTTCCGACGGCTACGCCGATTCTTTTCAGACCATAATCAAAAGCAATGACAATCGAGTCTTCCGAAAGTCTTTCCAGTGCAGATTGCTGAGACATCTTATTTAGGTAACGAAAAAGGGACCGATAAATTGTCTAAAAGCGCCCCTGAAAAACCCTATTTTAATTCGCAAAAACCTTTTTCTTTTCCTTTCTAAAAGCGAAAAGCCTTAATTAGGCTCCTTGTCGCCTAAAATTCGTTCATATACGTGAGGAGAAAAAATAATGGTTGAGTTCAGTGCGACGCTCTCAGACGCTCTCGCGCCAGTAACACTCATTTCCGGTGTGGGGTTGCTGCTGGTGTCCATGTCTGCGCGCTATTGCCATGCCACAAGCCGCATCCGTCAGCTTCTGGCTGAACGAAAAGAGGAATCCGAAGATTTCCACGAAGAAATCGACCAGTCTATCGACCTTATTTACAAGCGTGCCAGCCTGCTGAAAACCGGCATCCTGACACTGATGATCTCGGCCGCTTTCAGCAGTCTTCAGGTTTTGGTAATCGTAATCGAACGCCTCTTCAGCCTGGACTTATCCCTGATGAAATCAACGATGCTGCTGGCCTCCGTGATCTTTATCGTGATCTCGAGCTGCATCTACGTCAGTGAAGTTCAGGTTTCCGTGAAAGCGCTCGGCCTGACCGTCCATCACCACAACAGACCGCAATAGGAGACTGAGCATGATTTCTTATGCGGTAACCCTTTCCGATGCGTTGACCCCGATCACTCTGATTTCCGGTGTCGGCCTGCTGTTGCTTGCCATGACAGCCCGCTACAACTACACCACTGACCGAGTACGCGCCCTGCTTAAAGAGCGCCGCCAAAAAGCTCCGGCAGTTGATCCGGTTCTTGAGAAGGCTATCCGGCTCACCTATGAACGCAGCCACCTGTTAAAGAATGCGATTCTGGCTGTGACCACTTCAGCGGCCTTCTCCGGCATTCTCGTTTTGGTGACGATTCTCGAGCATCTTTCGGGCCTCAACTTGGAGGTCTGGAAATCCACCATGCTGCTCACCGCCGTTGTATTCATTGTGGTCTCCACCATTTTCTTTGTGCTGGAAATCCAAATCTCTCTGAAGACCATCCATACCTCCATCCGCATCGCGAGAGGCTCATAGTGGTGCAGCTCCGCTGAATATTTCCTCCAAAAAGGCGATGATGGAATCATCGTCATTGGAGGAAAATATGACACAAAATAACGCAAACAATCGTGTGGTAAATGAACTGCTGAAGCCTCTTAAGAAGCGCAGCGGTGCAATGATCGGCTGGGGTATCTTCTGTATCGTCCTCGGCACGATCGGATTATTTGCCCCGATCGCATTCTCGGTTGGCGTCACGATATTTATCGGCGCAATGCTTTTGGTTTCCGGTGCCACCGGCTTAGCCCTCTTCTGGAAAGCAGAAGGCTGGGGTGCAAGAACCGCCGCTATTATCCTTGCCCTTCTGACCGCTTTAACCGGTCTGCTTCTGATGTTCTATCCGATTGCCGGAACTGAAACACTCACGCTCTTCCTGGCCTCTTATTTCATCGCCATCGGTTTGGTTAAGTGCTGGGCAGCCTTATCTAACACGGATGCAAAAGGCTGGGGTCTGATGCTCTTCTCCGCTATCGTTTCCTTACTGTTAGGCGGCTGCCTGTGGTGGGGATGGCCTCAGAGTGCCACTTGGATCTTCGGCATCTTCGTTGCAATCGAACTGATCTTCGACGGATGGACCGCACTTATGTTCGGACTTGAAGTCAGAGCTCTTCCGGACGACGACAACGACAACAAGTGACTTGTAGCATCCAGAATTTCAAAATCCCGCGTTACGGTTTCGCAGAGCGGGATTTTTATTTTTCGGATTTAGTACACCCGACAGCTCGCCGGATGCCCTTTCAGACCTCAGATCACTCTTTCAGGTCTTTTTCCGATTCTTTCTGAACATCAGCCGTTAACTGATCAAGCATGTGATCGGAGAATTTCTCGAGACGATCGATCTGATCTGCGCTGTCGAGCTTAAGAAGGTCATCCAAAGAAGCTTCCTGAACCGGATAGCTGTACTGCACACGGATGCCCTGAATAGTGTCATCGAGGGTGAAGGAGTTCAGGCGTTCAGACAAACCCTGCGGCAGAATAACCGGCAGTGTTTCTCTTCTCATCGGAGCTTCGTAAGCCGGCAGAATCGGCATCGGAGTTTCCGACAAGTCTTTGAGCATTTCGAAAATATGAGCGAACGGCACGGAGATGTTCAGCATCATCACGTCGCGTTCCAAGTGAATGTATTCTTTACCCTCGATTGTCTCCGAGGACGGAACTCCGGAGGGAATAAGACCGGTTTCCCCGATGGACTGAGTCATGCACAGCGCAATGTCGGAGGTCCAGTCCGGAGCTTTGCCGATCTCGTAATAAACGTCCTGTTCCATGAGGTTGGCAATGGCATAGAACCCATAAGAAGGATTTTTCTCGGCAATGCTCTTTAAGATGGACTGAGCATGACGAAGGTTCTTAATCATGACCGGGAAACTGATGACGCGGAAAATGCCGTCTGGAGCGGCAAAATAAGTCGGCAGTCTCTTATCGCCCACAAGCCAAGTCAGATGGTACATCTCTTCGGCTTTTTTCTTTGCCAGCTGATCCCACATGGATGGGAGGCCGTTTTCGTAAAGCATGGCAAAGACTTGAATCAGCGGCGTGGTATCGGGCTGTTCCGTTGCGCTGCCCTCTTCGCCTTCCCAAACCTGAGTGGCCGTATAGCGGTGAGTGTTAGCGCCCCAATTCAGCGTAATTTTGGCCTTTTGCTGAGCGTCAGACCATTCCGCTCTCCAGCCCTCAGGAGTCAAAAGGAAAGTACCTTCGTTCAGCGGACCGAAAACTAAATACGGAGGAAGATCCGCCGGAGATTTGACGGCTTCGGGTTTGAAGGCGCCCCAATTAAAAGCGTTCTTTGACGGAGAAGGTGCATTGACTAATGCAATCTGAAAAAGCTCGCCTAAATTCTTGTCGTCAAAAGGCCCCGGAGAAGCCTGTTTTTCTGTCTTGTCTGTCATATGCAAAATCCTTCCGTTTCAATTCATTGTGTTCGGCAGAGTGTACACCGAGAACGATTTACCGCTCTTTTTTCAAGACCGCTTTAAGCCGCCGAAAAAAGAAGGCCCCCGAAGGAGCCTCCTGTTCAAGATTGATAAAAAATTAACCGACCCAGAAACGAGCGTTCTGGAAGATTCTTGCCCAAGGCGTTACGTTCTTCAGAAGCGGTGAACGCCAGGACATCTGGGTTGCACGCCAGCTGCGTTCAGGATGAGGCATCATAATCGTAGCGCGTCCGTCGGCCGTCGTAAATGCTGTCTTACCGCCGTGAGAGCCGTTCGGATTGAGCGGATAGATTTCCGTCGGCGTCTGTTTGGAATCCACGTAGCAAGCGGCGCAGATCGCTTCAGCCTCGTCGAGCGGATTGGCCCAATACGCACGTCCTTCACCGTGAGAGTTCACGATCGGAAGGGTGGCGCCGGTCATATCCGTGAAGAAGATAGACGGTGACTCGAGAATCTTGACATTGACCAAACGAGCTTCGAACTGCTCGGACAGGTTGCGGACGAAAGCGGGCCAATGCTCGGCACCGGGGATAAGATCCTTGAGCTGAGAAATCATCTGACAGCCGTTGCAGACGCCCAGCGTAAACGTTGTCGGCGTTTCGAAGAAGCGGCGGAATGAACTCTGCAGCTTGGCGTTGTGCAAAATGGTCTTTGCCCATCCGCCGCCAGCGCCCAACACGTCACCGTAGGAGAAACCGCCGCAGGCTGCTAAACCCACAAAGTCGGCAAGTTTGGCTCGGCCTTCGAGGAGGTCGGTCATATGCACGTCAACGGCATCAAAGCCTGCCTGCAGGAAGGCACTGGCCATCTCGTTTTGGCTGTTAACGCCCTGCTCTCTCAAAATCGCAACTTTCGGACGAACGCCGGTGTTGATAAACGGAGCAGCGAGATTTTCTTCAGGATCAAAGCCCATCGTCAGCACTAAGCCGCCGTTGTGCTTGTCAGAGATCAGAGCGTATTCGCTGTCGGCGCATTCGGGATTGTCACGCATTCTGGCAATCTGCCAGCTGACTTCATTCCAAGCTTTCTGCAGGTCGACGCGGTCTTCAGAGAGAACGCATTTGCCTTCAAGATAAATATTGAGGTGGTCATCCTGCGTCAGGTTGCCCAGATACTTCAGCGACCAGCCCATACCGGCAGCCTCGAAGTCTCTTTCCACTTCGGCGGCACGCCCGCGGGCCACCTGAATGACGGCACCGAGTTCTTCGTTGAACAATGCTTGGTTAAGCGTGCGGTCTTTGCTCACAAGGGCATCAGCCACAATTTCAACGCCGACGTGGCTGGCAAACATCATTTCACAGAGTGCCGCAGCTAAGCCGCCGTCACTGCGGTCGTGATAAGCCAGGATGGCGCCTTTAGCAGACAGAGAGCGAATCAATTCCAGGAACTTTTTCAGCTCTTTGGGGTCTTCCATATCCGGAGTGACGGAATCAAAGCGCTGAGTCACCTGAGAGTAGACGGAGCCGCCGAGACGATCTTTGCCGTGTCCGAGGTCAATCAGCAGGAGGGAGCTGTCGCGAACCGTTTCGGCAAACATCGGCAGAAGGTTGTTTCGAATGTCATATACCGGTGCTGCCGCAGAAACTACCAAAGAAACGGGGGACACGACGGTCTTCGCCTCTCCGGCCTGATCCTTCCAGGAAGTCTTCATGGAAAGAGAATCTTTACCGACGGGGATGCTGACGCCTAACTCCTGACAGAAGCAGCTTGCCGCACTGACGCCGTCATAAAGCGCGGCGTCCTGGCCTTTGGCGCCGCAGGCACCCATCCAGTTGGCAGACAGGATGATGCGGTCGAGATTTACGTCGGCGCTGACCAGATTCGTCAGCGCTTCGCCGATCGCCATACGGCTTGCTGCAGCCGCATTGGAGACGGCAATCGGCGTTTTCTCGCCCATCGCCATTGCTTCGCCCTTGAATTCTTCAAAGGAAACGGCCGTCACGGCAGCATCCGCAACCGGAACCTGCCAGGGACCGACCATCTGATCGCGGACAGTCATGCCGCCGACCGTTCTGTCGCCGATCGTGATCAGGAACTTCTTGCTTCCGACGGTCGGATGAGCCAAAACTTCATACAAAGCTTTGCGTGTATCGACTGCTTTATCCGTTTCCATCTTCACGGGTTCGGCGTGTTCGGCATCGCGGTGCATCTTCGGCGTTTTGCCGAGCAAGACGCTCATCGGCATATCCACGGCGGGTTCTTCGCCGGGACCGCGCGTAACGACCAATTCGTCGTCGGCAGAAATCTCACCTAAAACAGCGTAGGGACAGCGTTCACGTTTGCAGTACTGATCAAACTGTTCAAGACGTGCCGGATCAATCGCCAAGGAATATCTTTCCTGAGACTCGTTGCACCAAATCTCGAGCGGGCTCATGCCGCTTTCTTCAACCGGAACTTTGTTCAGATCCAGTTTTGCGCCCTTGCCGGAAAGGTCTGCCAGTTCCGGCATCGCGTTGGAAAGACCTCCGGCCCCGATATCGTGAATTGCCAGAATCGGATTTTCTTCACCGGCTTCCCAGCAGCGGTCGATTACTTCCTGAGCGCGGCGTTCCATTTCCGGGTTGCCGCGCTGAACGCTGGCGAAGTCTAAGGATTCACTGTTGGCTCCGGCGCCCATAGAAGAGGCTGCACCGCCGCCGATACCGATACGCATGCCCGGACCGCCCAGCACCACAAGGAGCGTGCCTGTCGGAAGTCCGAGTTTATGTGTCTGATCGTTGCGGATGTTGCCCAAGCCGCCGGCCAGCATAATAGGCTTGTGATAGCCGTAGCGAGTTCCGTCAACGTTGGCTTCGAAAGAGCGGAAGTACCCAAGAATGTTGGGGCGGCCGAATTCGTTGTTAAATGCAGCGCCGCCGAGCGGACCCTCGATCATGATCTCAAGCGGAGAGGCCATACGGGAAGGTGCGCCGTAGTAGGGAGCGGCTTCGGAAGCCTTGCTGACGTCACGGTCGTTTTCCCAGCCTTGTTCGTGGCCCGGAATTCGAAGAGCGGAAACGGTAAAACCGGTTAAGCCGGCTTTAGGTCTTGCACCGCGGCCGGTCGCGCCTTCGTCACGAATTTCGCCGCCGGAACCGGTTGAGGCGCCGGGGAACGGAGAAATCGCGGTCGGATGATTATGCGTTTCTACTTTGAAAACCGAGTGTGTCGGTTCAACCACGGTGGAATAAGAACGGCCGCCAACGGCGTCTTCATTGCCGCGCGGGTACATGCGGGCGGTATCGCCGCCCTCGAAAATAGCCGCATTGTCGGAGTACGCAACAATAGTTCCTTCCGGATGAGCCTTATGCGTTTCGCGGATCATGGAGAAGAGCGACTTGTCTTTCTTTTCTCCGTCGATGGTCCAGCTGGCGTTAAAAATCTTATGACGGCAGTGCTCGGAGTTAGCCTGAGCAAACATCATGAGCTCCACGTCTGTGGGGTTACGGTTCAGCTTGGTGAACGCATCAATCAAGTATTGGATTTCGTCTTCATTTAATGCCAAGCCGAGTTCGATGTTTGCCTTCTCAAGCGCTTCCCTGCCTTTCCCGATAATGTCGATAGACTGCATGCTCTTGCCTTTGGCATCGGCAAATACGATGGCCGGATTCACGTCCGGGCTCACGACGCTCTCTGTCATGCGATCATGCAGAACGGCAGCAACTGCCTCACGTTCCTCGGGCTTGAGGACGGCATTTCCTTTCAAAATCAATTCATAGCAAGTGCCTCGTTCCACTCGAAGCACTTTTCTGAGTCCGCAGTTATGAACGATATCCGTTGCCTTAGAAGCCCAGGGAGAGATCGTTCCCAAACGCGGGATAACCATGAAACGCTCGGTCGAAGCAGTAACAATTGCTTCTTCACCGTAGTCGAGGATCGATACCAGCGTGTGAAACTCTTCAGAGGAAAGAGCGCCGTCTACATTGACAAAATGAATATAGCGGCTGTTGAGAGTAACAACTTCCGGACAGATCTTTTGAATCTTTTTCAAAAGACGTTCAGTCCTAAAGTCGGAAAGTGCACGTGAGGCATCGAGGCGTAACTGTGTCGTATTGCTCATTTTTAAGCTTTGTTCCTGTGGGGGAATTCGCTTCCTCCGGGATTGTGGATCAAGATTGAAAGAGGTTTGGAGTCAGTATTCTAATATTTTCGACCTTGCTTCGGACCATTGGCGAAACGGTTTGCCTCGGTACTGCTGCTTAGGCCAAAAACAACAAATCCCAAGGCTCCGAATACTCAGAATTCCTTGGGATATTTTTTGCATATGTCGGTCTCAATTACGGGATAAGGATGACACGGTAATCGTTGATGTTGGTCCTTGTGGGGCCGGTATCAAGCAAATCACCGAGTTTGCCGAAGAATTCCTCTGCATTATGTTCCTCAAGGTACTGCTGGGGATCTAAGCCCAATTCTTCGGCTCTAGCCATGCTGTCGGGACGCAGAATTGCACCGGCGGCCTCTCCGTTCCCGTCCACACCGTCGGTGTCTGTAGCCATGGCGTAGATAGGCTCACCCTTGAGTTCCTGAGCAAGCGCCAGCAGGAACTCTGAGCACGGGCCGCCCTTACCGATGCGTCGGCCGGTCAGCGTTACCGTGCACTCTCCGCCGGATAAAAGCACCACCGGTTTGCGGCGCGGCTTGGAGAGTTCGAGACGAACTTTGCGGGCAACCTGCTGAGCAACCGCTTTTGCTTCACCGGTAATACCGTCGCCGATAATAACCGGACGCATGCCTTTCTCCTTAAAGAAAGCTGCTGCGACTTGCAGACCTTTGAAAGAGTTCGCAATGATCTTATTTTTGACGCCGCGCATTCTCGGATCACCGATTTTAGGAGTCTCGGGAATAATGCCGCGAGCACCGTTGCGCAGGTGATTCAAAATCGAGGGAGGAGCTTCGACATGCGCCTGGCTCAGATACCACAGAGCATCGGCATAAGTGGAGAAGTCTTCGGCACATGGTCCGGAGGCGATATCGGAGGGATTGTCGCCGACGGTGTCCGAAATAATCAGAGAAAGGACTTCGGCACCTTTAGCGCGGGCAGCCAATGCGAGCTGACCGCCTTTCACCTGTGAAACGTGTTTGCGGACAGCATTGATATGGTCGATGGAAGTGCCGGACTTCAGCAAATCCTCCGTCACCTTCCGAATATCTTCAATGGTGACGCCTTCGACAGGAAGAGAAAGAAGACTGGAGCCGCCGCCCGAAATCAAGGCAAGCAGCAAGCTGCCCTCTTTCAGATGGTCGAGCTGATCCATCATCTTCTGCGTTGCTTCCAAGTTTGATTTGTCCGGAATCGGATGAGAAGCCTCAAGTACCTGAATCTTATGAGTCTCCTCCGAATGGCCGTGGCGCGTGATCACCACGCCCGTTAAATCTTTTTCCGGCCAAGCCTGCTCCACCGCTGCAGCCATACTGGCGGCAGCCTTTCCTGCACCGACGACAACCACATCTCCTTGGAAGGTTGAAGGGATATGAGGCGGCACAACCTTATGAGGATCTGCGGCATCAATTGCTACATAGAAGGACTCTACGAGGAGCTCTTCAAAACGGTCTTTTTCTTTAGTCAAGGGAACCTCTGCTTTATCATTCTTAGTTTCCTAGATATCGGGCGGTTTTACTAGCGGGGATTTCTATTAATTCTTCCGGCGTTCCTTCAAAAAGGATTGTTCCTCCGTCCTCTCCGCCGCCCGGACCCATATCAATAATCCAATCGGCCGCTCGGATAACATCCAAGTTGTGCTCGATAATCAATAACGTATTCCCCGCATCCTGCAGTTTCTTAAACACCGACAGCAACATCGAAACGTCGTGAAAATGCAATCCGGTCGTCGGCTCATCAAGTACGTACAGTGTTTTCCCCGTTCCCCTCTTGGAAAGTTCATGCGCCAGTTTCACGCGCTGAGCCTCTCCGCCGGAGAGCGTTGTCGCACTTTGTCCTAACTTGATATAACCAAGTCCGACATCTGCGAGGGTCCGCAGTTTTCTCGCAACTGCCGGAACCGCCGAGAAGACCTCCAAGGCTTCATCTACGGTCAGATCCAGCACTTCCGCAATATTTCTTCCTTTGTATTCAACTTCCAACGTTTCACGATTGTAGCGGGTACCACCGCAAACGTCACATGGAACATACATGTCAGGTAAAAAGTTCATTTCGACTTTTACCAGACCTTCGCCTTCGCAGGCCTCACATCGACCGCCTTTGACATTAAAGGAGAAACGTCCTGACCCGTATCCCCTCTCTCTCGCAATCGGAGTTTCCGCAAATAAATCACGAATACCCGCAAGAACGCCGGTATAGGTTGCAGGGTTGGAACGAGGCGTCCGTCCGAAGGGACTCTGGTCTACAGCGATGACTTTATCGAAAAACTGGAGACCCGACACTGATTTGTAGGGACAAGGCTGAGTTTGCGCACGGTTCAGAGCATGAGCGGCGATGTTGTAAATTGTCTGGTTCACTAAGGTCGACTTGCCCGAGCCGGACACGCCTGTCACAACGGTCATAAGACCTACGGGCACGGAAACATCTACATTCTTCAGGTTATGGCCCGAAGCGCCTTTGACCTCCAAGAACCCGCCGTCCGGTTTCTTTCGCTCCGTATTTTGGCGAACTTTAAGCCTGCCGCTGAGGTAAGCTCCCGTCAGGGAATTGGGATCGGCTTCGATTTCTTTCGGCGTCCCCGCAGCAATGACTTCTCCGCCGTGCACGCCGGCAGCCGGGCCCATGTCCACAACGTAGTCGGCAGCTCGGATGGTGTCCTCGTCATGCTCTACAACAACCACACTGTTGCCAAGATCTCTCAGCGTTTTCAGCGTGTGAATCAGCTTATCGTTATCACTTTGATGGAGACCGATAGAAGGCTCGTCGAGTACATAAATAACTCCGCTCAGTCTCGAACCGATTTGACCGGCCAATCGAATTCTTTGCGCTTCACCGCCGGAAAGTGTGTCTGCCCGTCGATCCAAGGTGAGATAGCTCAGCCCCACATCAATTAAAAACTTCAGACGAAACAGGATTTCGTCGATGAGCTTTTTACCGATATCCAGAGACGCGCCTTCGAGCTTGAGCGTTCGGAAATAAGTCTCTGCCTTGTCCAACGGAAGCGCCGAAATATCCTGAATGGCTTTTTTGTGCTCTCCCGAACCGATGTAAGTGCTGCGTGCAGCCTCATTAAGTCGGGCGCCGCGACAAGCAGGACAAGTCTGAAGCGAACGCCATTTTTCAAGATCGGCTTTCACTGCAGAACTTTCAGTTGTCTCAAAACGCCGATTCGACATCGGAATAATGCCTTCGAAGGGCTGCTCGCGAGTGATCTTCTCTCCCTTCGGACTGCAGAAGGTCAGCGATATCTTGTCCTTGCTGCCGTACAAAACCATTTCCTGCGCCTCAGGACTCAGTTTTTCCCAAGGCTCATCCAATGAAATATGCTTTGCTTTAGATAAATCCTGAAGCAGCGTGAAGTTGTACGGCTGCGTGCAGCTCCAGCCCTGTACCGCACCGCTTCTTAGGGAGAGCTCGGGAAATTCAACTACTTTATTGATATCCCAGCCGTCGACCTCTCCCATGCCGTTGCAAGTCGGACAACTGCCGGTTGGACTGTTAAATGAGAAAAGTTTAGGCTCGAGCTTGGGAACCGAGTATCCGCAGTAAGGACAGGCATATCGGTCGGAAAAGACTTCTTCTTCATTGTCATCCATATCAAATGCGATGACCTTTCCGTCCGACAGTCTCAAGGCCGCTTCCGCGCCTTCAGCAATACGCTGACGCGAATCTTCTTTGACCCTTAGACGATCAACAACAATATCTAAGGTATGAGCGCCCTCTTCGAGTTTCGGCAGCTCATCAATCGTCACAATTTCGCCGTCAATGCGGAAACGTGTGTAGCCCCGTGCCTGCAAGTCCTCTAACAAAGAGGCGACATTTGAATTTCTGCCCTTTGAAACCGGTGCAATCAGCAGGGTTCGCTTGCCCTGATATTTCAGAAGAATCTTATCGGCAATTTCAGAAACCGGGAGTGCTTTCAGAGGAATATCGTGGTTCGGACAATACGGCACGCCGATGCGGGCAAATAGCAATCGGAGGTAATCATTGATTTCCGTGATCGTTCCTACCGTCGAGCGAGGATTATGACTCGCGCCTTTCTGTTCGATTGAAATGGCGGGAGAAAGCCCTTCGATAAGATCTACGTCCGGCTTTTCCATCAGCTCAAGAAACTGACGGGCATATGAGGAAAGACTCTCGACGTAGCGCCGCTGTCCTTCGGCATAGAGCGTGTCAAATGCTAAGGAACTCTTTCCGGAACCGGAAACGCCGGTAAGGACCACAAGACGGTCCTTGGGAATATCGATATCGATATTCTTTAGGTTATGTGTTCGCGCTCCGCGGATTCGGATTTCTGACATCGGTTTTTCCTTTTGTGTGAGCATATTAGCTAAATTCTTCATGGCTTTCACCTTTACCCACCCGTGGAGCCAACTTTAACGAATACCGCGGAATTCCCTATGGGTGAACGCGAGGATAGATGGCGGTCGAACTGGTGAGGTTCGCGTGATAGGAGCATCTGGTAAGGCGTGCCAGTTCCTCACAATCTTCGCGCACGTGAGTGCAGGAGAGTTCATCCTCGTCTGCTCCGTTCGTTTTTCTTCCGGATCGTTAAAATGTGCGGCTCGGTCGGAAAATCAGCCGGCCGCATCTTTTATCTCTTCAAAAGGAAAATCATGGCCTCTGTGAACAAAGTCATCCTTCTCGGTACGCTCGGACGCGATCCTGAAGTCCGTTTCTCTGCTAATCAGCTTCCTATCGCATCTTTAAGTCTGGCGACGTCTTCTTTTAGACGCTCCGCAGAAAGTCAGGACAGAATTGAAGAGACCGAATGGCATCGAGTGACATTGTTCGGACGTCAGGCCGAAATCGCTCAACAGTATCTCCGAAAAGGTTCCCGCGCTTACATCGAGGGGCGGCTCCGCACTAGAAAATATGAAAAAGACGGACAAACGCATTACGTCACTGAAATCGTTGCAGAACAGCTGCAGCTGATTGACCGCCGCCAGGATTCTCCCGCCGACGGAAACTTCTCTGACGGAAATTCCGGTTACGCTCCGAGCAGAAGCGCTTCACGCAGCAGCGGATATTCCTCCGGAAACCAGTATGCTTCTCAGCCTAAAACTCAGAACGCGTTCGACGACGAAGAACCTCCGTTCTAATCTTGATTTCAAGCCGCTTTTCTGCGGCTTTTTTACAGTTTTGTGTTTTTATTTCCGAAGGTTGTCGTTAGAATGAAACGATCAACATGAGGAAGAATTAACAATGGCTTCTGTAAATAAAGTAATTATTCTCGGCAATCTCGGCCGGGATCCTGAAACCCGTTTTTCCGGAAACAACCTTCAAATCACTTCGATGAGCGTCGCTACGACCTCTTATCGCAGAAGTGCAGAAACTCAGGAGCGCGTAGAAGAAACGGAATGGCACCGTGTGGTCCTTTTCGGTCGCCAGGCTGAAATCGCTCAGCAGTATCTGAAGAAAGGCTCTCGCGTTTATCTGGAAGGCCGCCTTCGCACTCGCAAATGGGAAAAAGACGGACAGACACACTATTCCACCGAAATCTTGGCTGATACGCTGCAGCTGATCGACAGAAAATCCGACGTAGTCGGAGGCGGTCAAAGCTACGCACCGCAAAGCAGCGGTGACGGTTTTGAATCTCCGGCCGCTCCGCGCCGCTCTGAATTTACTTCCGGCGCCCCGGCCGCACGTCCTGCAGCGCCTGCTCAGCCGGCAGCTCCGGTTCCTTCGGCCGCGCCGACGGATGATTTTGAAGCAGACGAAATTCCGTTCTAACAAGACCACATATGGTTAAGCCGCCCGCGGGCGGCTTTCTCTTTGTCCGGAGAACAGCTATTCGTGGCGAACGGCCTCGATCGGATCGAGCTGAGCCGCTCTACGGGCCGGAAAGTAACCGAAAATAATTCCGATAAACGCGGCAAAGCAGAATGCCAGCACGTTGATGCCGGGACTGAAAATAAAAGGCACGCCCATGAAGTGCGTCAGCAAAACAGAAGCGCCGAAAGCCAAGATAACTCCGAGCAGGCCTCCGAAGCAGGCGAGCATGATGGATTCCACAAGGAACTGAAGCAGCACTTCCCGCTCGGTCGCGCCGATCGCCAAACGCACACCGATTTCTTTTGTGCGCTCCGTCACACTTACCAGCATGATGTTCATAATGCCGATGCCACCGACCAAAAGACTGACCGCTGCCACGGCACCGAGAAGCATCGTCAGCACCTGCGTAGTTTTGGAAATCGTTTCAATCAGCTCCGAGGTATCAAGAATATTGAAGTTGTCCATCTCAGAACTCGACAAAGAGCGTCTTTCTCGCAGAAGAAGCCGAGAACTCTCTTTGACGCGTTCAATATCACTGCCGGGTTCCACCGCCACGGTAATCAGAGGAATGCGAACATTTCCGCTGATGCGGCGCTGGAAAGTGTTCAAAGGAATAATGACAACATCGTCTTTGTCCATTCCCATGCCGGACTGGCCTTTTTGTTCAAGCTCGCCGATGATTTGGCAGGAGAAGCCTTTGACGCGTAGCAGTTTGCCCAAAGCATCGTGGTTTTCAAAGAGCTCTTTTTTAACCGTCTGTCCGATGACACAGACCGCACTTCCGGCCCTAAGCTCAGACTGCTCAAAATTTCTGCCTTCCTGAATCGTCAGATTATTGATGGAAAAATAGTCGTTGGTCGTTCCGATCACGGAGGTCGACCAGTTCTTACCGTTTGCCACGACGACTTGAGTGGATGTGCGCGAAGGCGCTACCGCTTTGATACCGGCGATTTGTGTCGCCAAGGCTTCCGCATCCGATTCTTTGAAAGACGGCGCACCGACAGACTGCCCCGGACCCAACCTTTGGCCGGGACGAATCATCAGCGAGTCCGATCCCAATGAGGCAATCTGATCACGCACCTGCTGAGTCGCGCCGTTTCCGACGGTGACCATCGTAATCACTGCCGCCACGCCTATCACAATACCAAGCACGGTCAGAATCGACCGCATCGGATTTCGGAATGTTTGTCTGAGCGCAAGAAGAAGAGCGTTGCCTAACATGGTTTGTTCTCCTGATCCGAAGCTACGGTACCGTCCACGAAGTGAACGATACGTTTCGCGTATTTGGCCATGTCAGGCTCATGTGTCACCAATACAACCGTAATGCCTTCTTCATCGTTGAGTTTTTGGAGAAGCTTCATGATTTCAACGCTTCGATGCGAATCCAAACTTCCCGTTGGCTCATCTGCAAGGAGCAGTTTCGGGTGCGTCACGATGGCGCGCGCAATGGCAACACGCTGCTGCTGACCGCCGGAAAGCTCGGCAGGCGTGTGGTCTTTCCACTGCGTCAGGCCGACTTTATCCAAAGCTTCCAGCGCCATTTCATGACGTACTTTGGCTGGTTCTCCGCGGTAAAGCAAAGGAAGCTCAACGTTTTCGATCGCACTGGTGCGGGGCAGCAGATTAAACCCCTGAAAAACGAAACCTAGATACTGACGGCGTAAGAGCGCTCGCTGATCACGCGTAAAGTGTTCGACGTGAAAACCGTTGAATAAATACTGTCCGCGTGTCGGCGTATCCAAGGCACCAATGATGTTCATCGTTGTCGATTTTCCTGAACCGCTCGGACCCATAATCGCAACGAACTCTCCGGCATTGATGCTCAAGTCCACGTGATGGAGCGCATCAAATGCAGTCGGCCCGGTCCCGTAGCGCTTGCCGATGCCGATTAACTGGACAAGCGGCTTTTCTCCGGAACTCATTATTTCGCTCCGCGTCTTTGGTCAACGATAACCTTATCACCGGCCGAAAGCTTGCCTTCGAGCACTTGGGTCATCTTGCCGTCCGTAAAGCCGACAACCAGCGGAACCGGAACGGCGTGGCCGTCTTCCTCTACATAGACTTCCGCCTTCTTCTGCGAAGCGTTGGGGCTCGTCACAGAACCGGCGCTCTTGCGCACACTTCGTCTCATCGGCGGTCCGAAAACGTTCATTGCCGGCGCCTTAGATTCCGAAGAAACAGTGGGTCTGAATCTCAAAGCAGTATTAGGTACCAGCAGTGCATCCTTTAATGCGACGGTACGAATCGTTGCGGTCGCTGTCATGCCCGGGCGCAGCAGAAGGTCCGGATTCTTGACATCCAAGTAAGTAACGTAAGTCACCACGTTATCCGTCTTTGTTGATCCAAAAGCAACTTTTTTCAGCTCGGCCGGGAAGTTTCGATCCGGATAGGCGCTTACTGTAAAGCTGGCCTTCTGGCCCGGTTTCACCGCTCCGACGTCAGCTTCATCAACGTTCACCTGCAGCTCGAGATCTTTAAGATCGGTCGCAAGCTTTAAAAGTTCTACGGCTTGAAGCGACGCGGCAACCGCGTAGCCCGGCTCAACGGAGCGAGCTAAAACAACGCCGTCAATCGGGGAACTGATATGGGTCTTGGATAAGTCGCTTTCTGCCGACTTCAGCGCCTGCTCACTGTCCGTGATTTTTGCTTGGGCGCTTTGAACGGAAGCCTGAGCTTTGGCAACCAAAGCCTCCTGAGCATCAATTTCGGTCTTACTCGGGCTCTTGCCGCCGGAAAGACGTCTGACTTCCTGAAGTCTCGACAGTTTGGCCTTGGCTTCTTTCAACGTTGCCAAGGACTCTGCCAATGTGGCCTTAGAAAGATCCAGGCTCGCTTTGGCTCGCTCTACCGAAGCTTTCAGTTTGGTGTCGTCGAGCTCAATCAAAACTTCGCCTTTTTTGACTTGATCATTCACGTCGACATTAACCTTTCGAACGATACCGGACAGTTCGCTGCCTAGCGACACGGTTCGAATGGGATTGATCGTTCCGTTGGCGGAGACCTCAACCGTCAGATTCCCTTTGGTCAGAGGCTGAGTGACAAAACCGACTTGTCCCTGACTGCCTCTGAAGAAAAAGTAGTAAACGGCAAAGAGGATGCCTAAGAGAATCAGAAGAACAAGCCAGAAGCTACCTCGCTCATAGAGCGGCTTAACTTTATCGGCGCCCAACAGCCCTTCAATATCCGTTTTCTGCGCTTTGGTTGTATTTGTTTTATCTGTCATTATTTTTAAACTCCTGAGGAACCGTCCACCCTCCGCCTAACGCGGTGTAAAGGTCAATGTAGCCTTGTGCAATTTCAGCCTCCACACTCGCAAGGGATTCCTGAACAGTCAAAAGCGTTCTTTGGGTCGTCAGCACGACGGTGAAGTCCTGAAGGCCGGCACTGTAATTCTGCCGTGCGGCTGTCGCAGCGTTTCGTGCCGACTCGTCGGCAACGACCAATGATTTTTTACGGGTTTCCTGAGACCACACTTTGTTGAGCGCGTCTTCTACATCCTGAACGCCCGTGAGCAGACTCGCTTCATAGTCAATTTTGGCTTGAGCTGCCTGAGCATCGCGCTGCTCAACCTGCGCCATGAGAGATCCGGCGTTAAAGATCGGCAGCGTCAGTGAGCCAAAACCATTCGAATTATGAGTGCCCCATTCACCGAGCTGGCCCATGATCGATCCCGAGAGTCCGAAAGAGCCGCCGATCGAAAGACTCGGGAATAGCGCCGACTTAGCCTGTGCGTAACGCGCCAGAGCGCTCATCACTTTTGCTTCTGCCATACGCACCGCCGGACGATTGCGAAGCGTCTCGCCCGGAATATTGAGCGCTAAATTACGCGGCGGCTGGGGAATCGGAGCCGTCGAAGTCGGGTTAACTGCCTCGGGCGTGGTTCCGATTAGGCGAGCGATTAAATTGCGGTACTGCATGACCTGAGCTCGATACACGGGAATCGAAGCACGAGTCTGCTCGAAGGAAGTGCGCGCCTGATCGACATCGGTCGAAGGAACAAGTCCGGATAAATAACGCCAATTGGCGATATCCAGTGCTTCCTGCTGAGTTTTGGCGTTTTCCTGAGCTACGTCCAGCCGCTTCTGAGCGAGCCGCATATTGACATAGGCGCGGGCCACTTCAGCTGCGATTCGAGTCTGAACATCTCCCAAACTCGCTTGAGAAGACAAGTAGTCGGAGAACGCTGCTTCTGAGGCCGCAAAACGACCGCCGGCATCGATTGTCCAGCTAACGTTCAGACCGATGGAAAAGGCATTGGAGCCGTGGCCGAGAGAGTGGCTGCGGCTGGCTCGGTAGTTGCCGTCAAGTGTCGGGAACAGACCGGCATTGGCTACCGTCATCGAAGCTTGCGCGTAACGAAGATTTTCCTGTGCGGATCGAACATCCGTATTAGCCGCCTGTGAGGCCGCAACCAAGCGAGCGATTTCCGGATCGCTCCAAGTTGACCACCATTCGGAGAGGTCGGCAGCCTTCGTTGCTTTGAGGGCGGGACTGCCGCTCCACTGGTCGGGAATTACTTTTTTATCCTGTTCGGTTATTTGGAATTGAGGGATGGATACACAGCCGCTCAAGGCCCCAAATAAGAGCGAGAGGATAAGACCGGTACTGTTTCTCATAGGGACTTCTTATATAAATTGTCTCATCCTCAAGTTTCTCAAAAACCCAAAAGTTTTCCCTTTTCAATTATTTAAGGTTTGAAATTAATTGTGTCTTTTGAGAACAAGTGCAACAACTTCAAATAATTTAGCAAGCATTAGTTAGCGAGCTTACGAAGAACTTCAGGAAGCAGATATTCATTGGTCGCGACTGCCGATAAATCTTTAAGAGGATTGCCGCCTTTCATGCTCACGAGTCTGGCCCCGCTGCCTTCGATGACAGGTACTAGTGCTGCGACATCCCAGTAGTTCAAATCCGGGTCAATCATGATATCCGCACCGCCTGTTGCTACCGAGAAATAGCCAAAACAGTCGCCCCATGTGCGGTAGAGCTTAACTTCGTCAATGAGAGACTGCATCTCTTTTCCGCCCTTCTGCTCCGGAGTCGTCCAGTGAGACGTCACGACAAGCGTCGCATCTGCAAGATTTTTGGTTTCTTTGCAGTGCACTTGACGAACCTTGCTGTCCGGACCGTGCAAAATCGCCCGCTCCCCATCTCCGATGAGCCAAACGCCGACGTGGGGATGTGAAATCACGCCGAGCATTGGCTGAAATCCGTTGCCGTCATCTCGCTCCACGGCAATCAGCGTACCGAAATGGAAGGCATTATGGATAAACGCGCGAGTGCCGTCGATCGGATCCAAAATCCAGCGGTAGCGCGGAAAACTGTCGCCCGAGGCTTCTTTGATCCCGAATTCTTCTCCGAAGATGCCGTGCGTAGGAAAATGCGCCTCAATCCATTCACGCATAACCTTTTCGGCGCCTCGGTCGGCAGCAGTCACCGGCGTGTGATCTTTCTTGTCGAACACTTCCGTGCCTGCCAGGAAACGGGGGAGAATTTCTTCGTTAGCCAAGGAGATTAATTTCTTGATTGCCGGCTCAAAGAGTTTTAATTCCGCCTCTGAACAGCCGGCGCAGTAGGATTGTTTTTTCTCAGACATTTCTCCGCTTTCTCCCATCTTTGTTAAAGTCGCCTCTCGGCAAAAATCGGTCATTTGTCAAATTATTCTCGACAAAGACGATTGATTGTTTCACAATCAAAGGATACGTCAATTAATTTCATAAGAAAGGAAAAAGCATCATGCCTATTTTCTCAACCGAAAATCTCAGAACAGTTGCCTTGGTCGGCCATGGCGGTAGCGGAAAAACCACCTTGGCGGAAGGAATTCTTGCCAAAGCAGGCATGATCATTACATGCGGTTCTGTCGAACGCGGCACAACCGTCTGCGACTCCGACCCGCTCGAAAAAGCGGTTCAGCACTCTCTGCGTGCAGCCTGTACGCACTTCGAAGCAGACAACGAAAACGGACAGGAAGTTCGTGTGCACATGATCGACACTCCGGGATACCCAGATTTCGTCGGTCAGGCCTTGGGTGCTCTCGACGCTGTTAAAACAGCCGCCATTGTGGTGGACGCCACCGCCGGCATTCAGCTCATGACCCGCCGCATGATGGATTGGGCCAAGGAACGCAATCTCAACCGCATGATCATCGTCAACAAGATTGACGCAGAACACTTAGATTTGCCGCGTCTGGTTGAAGAGCTCAGAGAAGCCTTCGGCCAGGAAGTCATGCCGATTAACCTGCCCGCCAACAACGGCGCCCGTGTAATCGACTGCTTCTCCAAAGACGAAGGTGAAGCCGACTTCATGAGCGTACCCGAAGTCCATCGCGCTTTTATCGAACAGGTCGTGGAAGTCGACGACGCCGCTATGGAAAAATACCTTGAAGAAGGTGAAGCTGATCCGAGCACACTACACGCTCCGCTGACACAAGCACTCCGCGAAGGCCACATCATCCCGATCTGCTTCGTCTCCGGCAAGACCGGCGCTGGTGTCGACGACCTCATCAACGTGATGGTCCGCCACCTCCCGAATCCGTCCGAAGCCAATGCTCCGCTCTTCACCGATGAAAACGGAAATGACGTTGAACTTAAGTCCGATCCTGAGCTCCCGCTGGTTGCTCACGTCTTCAAAGTAGTTAATGACCCGTACGTCGGCAAGGTCGGTGTGTTCCGTATCCATCAGGGTACCCTGCGCCGTGACGATCAGCTGTTTGTTAACGACAACAAGAAGCCGATCAAAGTTTCTCACCCGATGATTCTTCAGGGCAAAGAGACCACTGAAGTTCGCGAACTGGTGCCGGGCGATATCGGTGTTATCGCCAAAGTCGACGAACTCGTGTTCGACAGCGTGATTCATGCTTCTCACGAGCACGACAACATCAAGATGAAACCGCTGAGCTTCCCGAAACCCATGTTCGGCTTAGCAATTTCTCCGGCTCGCCGCGGCGATGAAGGCCGTCTCTCCGACATTCTGCATAAGCTCCTGTCCGAAGACCCGACACTCGAACTCGAACACGACACCACATTGAACGAAACCGTTCTTCGCGGTCTGAGCGCTCAACACTTAAGAAGCGTTCTCGAAAGAATGGCTGCGCAGTTCAAGCTTGAAGTCAACACTCGTACACCTCGCATCCCGTACCGTGAAACCATTGCTCAGGGTGCTGAAGGCCACGCCCGCCACAAGAAACAGACCGGCGGCGCCGGCCAGTTCGGTGAAGTCTATCTTCGCATTGAACCGCGTGAACGCGGGGCCGGTTTCGAATTCGTTGACGAAGTCAAAGGCGGCGCAATTCCGTACAACTTCATCCCGGCTGTAGAAAAAGGCGTCCGTGACGCTTTGGATACAGGCTATGTTGCCGGTTATCCGATCCACGACGTTCGCGTTGTCGTCTATGACGGTAAGAGCCATCCAGTTGACTCCAAGGAAGTTGCTTTCGTCTCTGCCGGCAGAAAAGCCATGCTTGACGCTCTGTCCAAAGCAAAACCGACGATCCTTGAACCGATCGTTGACGTTGAGATTGTTGCTCCGGACAGCGCCATGGGTGACATCACGGGCGACCTCGCCAGCCGCAGAGGTCAGGTAACCGGTACCGCCAACATGGCCGGCGGCATGATGATCATCTCCGGCACGGTGCCTCTGTCCGAGCTCGACGGTTATGCCGCTCGTCTGAATGCCATCACTCAGGGTGCCGGCAGCTACTCTATGGAACTGGCCGGATACGCTCCTGTTCCGATGCAGCGCCAGGTTGAGTTGGCCTCCAACTATCACAGGAAGGATGAAGACGAATAATCCCGTCCTGACTGAATAAGTCTTTTCGGCCCGCGTTTTGCGGGCCTTTTCTTATTTCCGCGGCGCCGTCCTCAATCTCTTCTCAAGGTTAGTGAGGAAGAAAACCCGCCGCTCTATAATTGTCTAGCTTATGCAGCACGGACAAAGACTTGGCGAAAGCCTCCTTCCTTGCCGTGTTTTTTAAATTTTTTAGCTTCTATTATTTAAGCGAAATGCCTATCTACTCTTACAAGTGCTCTAACTGCGGCTACACAAAAGATGTTCTGCAGAAATACTCCGATGCTCCTATTACCCATTGTCCGAAATGCAACATGGAAACGATGGTTAAGCAGCTTTCGGCACCCGGCTTCGAGCTCAAGGGAAAAGGTTGGTATGCTACAGACTTTAAGGGCGGATCTTCTGCAGCCCTGCCTGCCTCCCACTGCAATGAAAATTGCCCTGCTAAAAAAGATAAGTGATTTGCCTTACTCCCGAATCCGAAAGACATACAACTGAATTGTCATTTTGGGTACCCATTGTTTAGAATGAACGGGAATTTATTGATAGAGCACGAAAAGTGCTCGCTTTTGCGGAGTTTTTAATGCGTACTGAATATGCAGGTTTGATTGACGAGAAATTCCTCGGTCAAACTGTCACCCTCTACGGCTGGGCCCATCGCCGCCGCGACCACGGCGGTGTTATTTTCATCGATTTGCGCGATCGTGAAGGCCTGGTCCAAATCGTCTGCGACCCGGATCGTCCCGACGTCTTCGAAACTGCCGATAAAGTCCGTAACGAATTCGTTGTGGAGGTTAAAGGCCTGGTTCGTGCTCGTCCGGAAGGCACTCGCAACGAAAACCTCATCTCCGGCGGCGTTGAAGTGCTGGCTCAGGAACTCAAGATCCTGAATCCTTCCGCACCTCCCCCCTTCCTGCTTGATGACGAAAATCTCTCCGAAACCACACGTCTGACTTATCGTGTGCTCGACCTTCGTCGTCTGCCGATGCAGCGCAATATGAAGCTCCGCTACAAAGCTGCAATGGCTTTCCGCCGTTTCCTTGACAAGCACGGCTTCATCGACATCGAAACTCCGATGCTCACCAAGAGCACTCCGGAAGGCGCCCGCGACTATCTGGTTCCCTCTCGTATTCACGACGGCCACTTCTATGCTCTGCCGCAGTCTCCTCAGCTCTTCAAACAGATGCTGATGTGCGCAGGCTTTGACCGCTACTACCAGATCGTTAAATGCTTCCGTGACGAAGACCTTCGTGCTGACCGTCAGCCTGAATTCACTCAGGTGGATATTGAAACCAGCTTCCTGAACGAAGTTGAAATCCGCGCCCTGATGGAAGAGTTGATCCGCGCCGTCTTCAAAGAAGCCATCAATGTCGACCTGCCCAATCCGTTCCCGATCATGCTGTGGACGGATGCAATGAACAACTACGGTTCCGACAAGCCCGACCTTCGCGTCAAGCTCAAACTCACAGATCTCACCGATCTGATGAGCAACGTTGACTTTAAGGTCTTCAGATCCGCTACCGAACTCAACGACGGCCGCGTCATGGCTCTCCGCGTTCCTCACGGCGCTTCCATGCCCCGCAGCGAAATCGACGGCTACACCGAATTCGTTAAGATTTACGGTGCCAAGGGGCTGGCCTACATCAAAGTTAATGACATCAAGGCCGGAAGAGAAGGTCTCCAGAGCCCGATCGTTAAGAACCTTTCCGACGATGTCCTCAAGGCCATCATCGAAAGAACCGGTGCTCAGGACGGCGACGTCATTTTCTTTGGCGCCGACCGCAAGAAGATCGTTTTCGACTCCCTCGGCGCTCTGCGTCTGAAAGTCGGTCATTCCGGATTCGGCAAATCTCACGGTCTGTTTGAAGAAGGATGGAGACCTCTGTGGGTCATCGACTTCCCGATGTTCGAGTACGACGAGGAAGAAGAACGCTGGGTTGCCTGCCATCACCCGTTCACCAGCCCGAAAGACGGCGACGAAGACAAACTCGTTACCGATCCGGAAAACTGCTTCGCCAAAGCCTACGACATGGTGCTCAACGGCTGGGAAATCGGCGGCGGCTCCATCCGTATCCACAAGGCTGATGTTCAGAGCAAGGTATTCAACGCTCTCAAGATCGGTCCGGAAGAAGCCCGTGCCAAGTTCGGCTTCCTGCTTGACGTTCTGCAGTACGGTGCACCTCCCCACGGTGGCTTAGCCTTCGGTCTTGACCGTATCGTCACCATGATGTGCGGTGCCGATTCCATCCGTGACGTGATTGCCTTCCCGAAGACACAGCGTGCACAGTGCTTGCTGACACAGGCTCCTTCTCCTGTTGATGAAAAACAGCTGAGAGAGCTTCACATCCGTCTGCGCAACGAACACAAGAAGGAATAATCTGAATCTCTTTTGATTCACGGCCCTCCGACGGAGGGCCGTTTTCATTTGTGCGGTATTCGTATATTCATCTTAGCGAGTCGGCAAGATCGCCGAGCCTCGCTTCAGCCAAATCGCCGCACAGGCCAGCACACAGACACCGATAAGTGCACAGGCAACATAGGGAACTGTGGCGAAACCGAACTCAGCAGACACTCGGCTTCCGATAAAAGCTCCGCCTCCGATACCGATATTGAAAATGCCGGAGAACATGGATGTCGCCACGTCGGCGGCATCTCGCGCCGTATCCAGCAGCAGTGTTTGAAATGCCATCGAAATCGCCGTCATCGAAGCACCCCAGAAGGTACCGAGGATGACGAGGGCGCCGAAATGCGATGAGGTAACCGTCAGCAGTCCGACACAGACCGTCATGATCAGCATCGGAATCACCAGCGTGCCTGAGCGGTGCTTATCCACTGTTCTGGAACTAATGACCGTTCCGATAATGCCGGCAATACCGAAAATAAACAGGAACCAGACCGTGGCATTCTCGGACAGGTGACCGACATTCATCAGGATCGGCGTGATGTAGGAATACACCGTGAACTGCCCCAAAATCACGACCATGGTCAGTAGGTATAGCTGCACAAGCGCCGGGCGCTTAAACAAGGACGGAAGACTCTTTAAAGAACCGGCTCGATTGCTGGTACAGACAGGCAGCGAGAAAAAAATAATGACCCAGACCAATACCGCTGCCATACCCACGATGAAGAAGGATCCCTGCCAGCCGACTTGCTGTCCGAGATGGGTTCCGATCGGAACGCCCAGCACCGTTGCGACAATCGAGCCTCCCATCACCGCCGCCAAGCCGAAAGCCTGCTTTCCGAAAGGCGCCACCCTTGCTGCCAGCGGCGTCATGATGGACCAAAAAATGGAATGCGTTACCGCGACGCAGACTCGTGCGCCCATGAGTTTTTCAAACGTATCGGCCCACAAAACCACAAAATGACTCAGGGCAAAAATCACAATGAGCCAAAGCAGCAGCCGGCGTCGCTCCAGCTTTGCTGTCAATATTGTCAGCGGAAGCGACAACAGGGATACGACCCAGGCGTAAACCGTAATGATGAGGCCGGTTTTTGAGACGGACTCATGAATCGATTCTGCAATGTTCGGCAATAAGCCGACCGGTAAAAATTCAGAAGTGTTAAATACGAAAGCGGCAAAGGCCAGTCCGATCGTCGGAATCCAGGCCTTAAATCCGAACTTGTGCTGCTGAGGAGTGTGCATCTAACCAAAAACTTTTAGAAATCACGCTGATCCGCGTCTCTCTGGACCCAAGGATCAATACTTAAAACGTAACGCAGAACTTTATCATCCTTGTCGTCAAAGTCGACCCATAGGGCCATCGGGAATCCGGATTCGTCAAGGTAGCGGTACATATAAGTGTGTTCGCCTAAGTTCCTGTAATGCCATTGTTCGCAGGGCTTTCCGAACATCGTGTAGATGTCCTGACTGTCCTGGACTTTGGGCTTGATCTGGTTGAAGTATTTTTGCTGCAGAAGCTGATCCTTAAAGATCAATCTGCCTTCCGGATTAAAGATCATCACGTAGGAAGTCTGGCCCATCGGCTGCATGGAGTAAACGATTCGAATCGATCCGTCGGGGAGCCGTGTCGTAGAGTCGGGAACTCCGAGCTCTTTAACAGTGTGGTCATATGTGTCGTTCAGCTTAATCATGTCGGGATGTGCACAAGCCGTCAAAAACAGCGCCGCGCAGCAAACCAAAATCAGTTTATAAAACTTTGTCATTTTCTTCTCCAGCCCGAGCTTTCTGCTCAGGGTATTGGGAATGCAGGTTGCGAATAAGGTCCAAGTAGGCCTCTCGGAAAGAGGCCTCTGAGCATCCCATAAGAACAGCGTCGTCGATAGCATCCTGAAGGTATCCTTTGATTTCTTCAAGATTCTCGGCCATCACCTTATTTTTTTCCGTACATGCAATGGGAGAGCCTTCCCAAGTGCACCACTTAGGCGCCGGCGCCTCAGCCTTCTTCATGGCCTTTCTCCTGCTGTCCGTAGGTCTTAAACTGCTCTTTCACTCGCGCCATCTCTTCTTTATCAATCAGAGGGCAGCCTCCGATCTGCTTAAGATTCATCCACATCCGAGCAAGCGATTCGATTTCCAAAGCAACAGCGTAAGCCTGCTTCAAGTTACGGCCCGCTGCCACGCTGCCGTGATGCGAAAGGAGGCACCCCAAGCGATCTTTGCCCAGCGTATCGCGACAGCCTTCTGCCAAGGCCACGGAGCCGAACGTAGCATAGGGTGCGCAGGGAAGCGTATCGCCTCCCACAGCTGCAACCATGTAATGGAACGGAGGAATTGCCTCGTCCAGGCAGGAAAGCATGGTTGCGTACGGAGAATGCGTGTGTACAACGGCATTGATATCGGGACGAGTCTGATAAAGAAAAGCATGCAGGTTCCACTCAGATGAAGGCTGGCGGCTTCCTACCGCCTTATAGCAGCCGTTGTCCGTAAATAAAATCCGCACCAAATCTTCCGGTTCGGTTTCGTCATAGGGCAGTCCTGTGGGCGTAATCAAAAAACCTTTGCCTTCCGGAGAATCAAACCGTACAGAGAGGTTTCCGCTGCTGTTAACATTAAGACCTGCTCGACTCAGTTTTAAGGCGTAGTCGATGATTTCCTCTCTCCCCTTTTCTTCCTTATCTTCAAACATGACTGTTCATCCTTAAATCTTTCAAGTCTTCCAGCGCAAAGACGCCGCGATCCGTAATGAATCCGGTAATCAAGCGTGCCGGTGTGACGTCAAAGCCGGGATTCACGGTTGCGATGCCGGGATCGGTGATACAGACTTCCGCCTCCTGTCCGTGTTTATCAACACCTCGCACCCAGCGTATTTCGTCACCGGAGCGGTTTTCAATCGGAATATCTCCTCCGCTCTTTGCCGTCCAGTCGAACGTCGATATCGGTGCCGCAACATAAAAAGGAATTTGATTATCTGCCGCCGCCAACGCTTTTAAGTAGGTTCCGATCTTATTTGCCGTATCTCCGTTCGCCGCAATGCGGTCGGCTCCGACAATCACCAGATCGATTCCGCCTTCCCTCATGAGCTCGCCGCCTGCATTATCTGCAATCAAACAAACAGGGATACCTGCGGCCTTCAGCTCCCAGGCGGTCAGCGTGCCCTGAAGTCGGGGACGCGTTTCATCGGCATAAACCGTCAGCGGAATTCCGGCCTCAAATGCCGTATAAATGCCGGCCGTTGCGGTTCCGAGTTCCACGGTCGCAAGCTTTCCGGCGTTGCAGTGCGTGAGAATATTAAGCGGCCTGCCGAGCTTTAAATAAAGCGCCTCAATAATTGTTTGAGCGTGTTTAGCAAGACGAATACTCATCGTTCGCTCTTGCTCACAGATCTCGGCGGCTAAGTGCCAAGCCGCTTTTCGTCTGCGGTCCGGTTCCATTCCTTTCAGCCTCTTGAGCATAAAGTCGACGGCCCAGTTCAAATTGACGGCAGTCGGCCTCGCACTCTTTAAGAGGTTCGCGGCCTCAATCAAAAATCCTGTCTCGGTGCTTTCATCTGCAGCCAAAGCCATTCCGGCTGCGCCCGTCACGCCGATCAAAGGGGCTCCGCGAACCGTCATATCGCGGATCGCCTCAGCCGCCTCTTGTGCATTTTTAAGATCAACGTGCTCTACACGGTGGGGCAAAAGTCTCTGATCCAACACCGTCACGCGCCGCTCGGCTTCGTCAATAAAAACAGTGTACGGGGAATTAAATTCGACGCTCACACACTCTCCTTCTCAAGCATACTTTGAGCTTCTAATCTTATTCGGATGCGAAAAAATCTGCAGACGCATTTGGCATTTTTGAGACATTCTTCGCTACAGAGTTACCCGCCTGATTTAGACTTAAATCTTCCGTCAGGCTTCTGGATCGGCCAACACCATGGACTTCAATCACTATCTGCATTCGCTGTTTAATCCGCGTTCCGTCGCCATTATCGGAGCGAGCGCAAGAAGCGGAAGCTTCGGCACGCTGATTTGGAAAATCGCCAAAAGCGCTTCGCCGCGAGCAAGGCTTTTTCCCGTGAATCCGAAATACAAAACGATCGGCCGTGAAACTTCTTATGCGGCACTAACGGACATTAAGGAAGATGTAGATTTAGCCGTCCTTGTCTGCCCTCCGTCGGTTTACCCGAAGGCCTTGGAAAACTGCCTTAAAAAAGGCGTCAAAAACATCCTCCTCTGCGGAGGGTTCCCGAAGTCTGACCTGACCGAACCTGTTCTAGAGGCCATTAACAAGACGACGGCTGCGGGGGTGCGGATTGTCGGCCCGCAGTCTTTGGGCCTCATGACGCCTTCCGAAGGCTTGAATCTGAGTTACCTCCCTTCTCTGCCTCCCGCCGGAGAGGTCGGACTCGTCAGTCAGTCCCCGGGGTTGTCATGCACCATTATTGATTACGTCACCAATGCGCAGTGCGGTTTTTCCCACGTCATCGACCCGGGCTTTGAACAAGTCCTCACGGTGGCCGACTACGTGGATATGCTAGCCTTTGACCGCAAAACCCGCTGTATCGTTCTTTACCTCGAGTCTTTCCAGCAGCCGAGAAAACTGCTGTCCGCTATTCGATTAGCCGCAGCAAACAAGCCGGTAATCTTACTAAAAGGCGGCCAGACCCCGGGCTCCGCAGACATTGTCATTAACAACAGCGGTGCGCGGGAAGATGAGGACGGCGTCATGAAGCGGGCGTTAGTGCGTGCCGGCGCCCTCCTGGTGACCTCACTTAAAGAATTGAATTACGCAGTTCAGGCCTTTGCCATGCGTAAGGATCTGGCTTCCGGCGAACTGTACGGACTTGTGAACAGCAAGGGACTCGATTCCCTGTTGGCGGATCATGCTTATAACAATGATCTGCGCTTAGCGACACCGGACAGCACGGTCGCCAAAGAGCTCCGAGACAAATACAAAATCACTTTCCCCTATGCCAACCCGGTCAACATGGGTTTGGACATGGACGCTGCGACTATCGTAGACTTAACCGACTACCTCCTCAATCGCCCGGAATGCTCAGGCATCGTGCTGAGCGTAGTGACGAATCCCTCGTTTGATCCTCTGGAGTTAGCCAAGAAGCTAGTCCCCATTCTTAAAAAGTCCTCGAAGCCGGCCGTGACGGTTTGGATCGGAACGGAATCCGATTTCCCGGCGATCAAGTACTTGCGCAAAAACGGTATCGTAGCGATGAATGACATGAAGGGGGCCTGCCGCGCGATTCGTCTAATGGAGCAGTTCCGTAAATTTAAGAGCGACGGCGTTCCGGGAAGCTATTCTGTTATTCCATCCGATCCGGCATTTTTTGCCAGCGCCCGCAAGATCATCCAAACAGCCCGCCGAGAAGGTCGTCATCTCCTCTATGAAGAAGAGAGCAAACGTCTTCTGGCTGGCATCGGCTTCGAAACCACTGCCGGAATTTATGCCGGCTCACTCGGTGAAGCAATCGAAGCTGCACGGGCGTTAGGCTACCCCGTCGCTATGAAGCTCCGCATGAACGGCGTCCTTTCAAAAAGCGACGCCAAGGGCGTGATCCTGGGAATCCGCAATGAGCGTGAACTTAAAGGGTCCTGGAAAAATATGTCGGAGCGGGCCGTCCATCTCGGCCAACCCGAAGAAGGCTTAGGCGTATTCCTTCAAAAAACACTTGATTCAGACAACCGCCGCGAACTGCGCATCGGCATGAAACTGACCCGTCATTTCGGCCCCATCGTCTATCTGGGTATCGGCGGCCTCTACGGAAAGATTTTTAAAGGCACCGCCTTTAACTTTGCACCGCTTTCGCTCAAAGAAGCGCGGGACATGATCTCCTCTGAGCCCTTTAAGACGTTCTTAGGCGATTTCCAGGGACTTCCTCCGTGCGATCCGGAACCGATTGTGACTGCACTCATTCGCCTCTCGCAGCTTGCCGTAGAAGTGCCGGCCGTCCGTTCCATCGACATCGATCCGCTTCTCTGCGGAAAAGGTCATGCCATTGTTTTAGATGCTCACTGCGTCATAGGATCCGATACGCTGACCGCAGACGAAAACGCCTCGCATTTGATCTTCCCTTATCGTCCGAGTTTTGAGAAAAACGTTCGCGGCAAGTATGGGTTAGTTAAGATCAAGTATTCGGCGCCGGAAGATAAAGAAAACTTCTTGAAATACCTAGGAAGCCTTTCCGATCAGTCTCGCAGACTGCGGTTCCATAGCCTGACGAGTTCTCTGGAATCGATTGCCGTTTCGGCGGTTTCTTCCGACCCCGACCGTTCCTTCTCTATTTTTGCCGTGGATCCGAACTCAGACTCCGGCGACATTATTGCCGAAGCTCGACTGTCCCAGCTGCCCAACCGCACGTCCGCCGAGTTCGGAATTTCAGTCAGAGACGATTGGCACGGCCGAGGACTCGCAACGCTGCTCATGGACGAAATTGAAGCGGAGGCTCGCCGCAGAGGATTAGAGAAGGTCGTGGGCTATGTGCTCAAAGACAACGAAAACATGCACGGCATGATGGCCAAACGGGGCTATGTCCGTACGACGGACAAAGACGACCCGAATATCGATCTCTTTACTCTGGATAACGTGAAAGTCTCGAATTAGTGAGAATAACCCGCGGCCTCTCTATATAAGCGCCAAAATAAGCGGAACTCTAAAGGAAACGATATGCCGATTGTTACAACGATTGAAGGCAAGATTGCGCAGATCGCAATCGACCGCCCTGAAAAACGAAACACTCTTAATTCCGAACTCTGCAAGGATTTGGCCAGAGAGTTCCTTGAACTCAACGATGACACCCGTGTACGCAGCATCGTTTTGTGCGGACACAACAATGTCTTCTGTGCAGGCCTGGATATTGAAGAGCAGCTGGCGGAAAACACGCAGATTTTTAGTGAATTCCAGAAAGTCATCGACGCGCTCGACGCACTTTCTAAACCGATCGTTGCAGCCGTGAGCGGTCCTGCTGTCGGTCAGGGCGCCGCAATGCTTTATCACTGCGATCTCGTCTTCGCGGGTGAACATGCGCTTTTCTCTATGCCGGGTTTGGCATTGGGACAGACGCCGCGTTACGGCGTAAGCCTATTGGCCGTAAAGAGCGGCGGCTACAAACTTGCCGCCCAGAAACTACTTCTTTCCGAACCGATTTCTGCTGCCGAAGCTGTCGCTATGGGGCTCGTCAACCATGTCGTTGAAGACGACAAAGTCATGACCGTCGCCGGCGCCGCCGCGCTGCGTCTGGCTTGCTTACCGCCCGAGGCTATGGTTGCCACAAAGAGACTGCTTAAAGCCGCCTATATGTCCGGTTTATCAGAACAACGCAAGCTTGAAGAAGAAGCGGCCTCCCATTTAGAAGGAAGCGCCGAAAGCAAGGAAGCTTTCAGCGCTTTCATGGAAAAACGTCAGCCGAAGTTTGCTGAATAGTTTTCTATTCTGTTTTTTCGGGCGCCGGATTGTCCGCTCTATAGACGGGCTGAGGGCGCCCGTCTTTATTTAAGGCCACAAAAACCAGCTGAGCCTCCGTCACTTTGACAATACGATGGTTGTCTTTGTGCAGCCTTTCCGCAAAAACAGTGACGTCTACCGTGATGGAAGTCGTGCCGACTTTAAGCACCGTTGCGTAGAACGAGACAACATCGCCGACCCAGACAGGCTCCTTGAATGTGAAGCTTGTCACGGCCACCGTAGCGGTTCGACTGTTTGCAACGCGAGAAGCAATGGAGGAACCCGCTAAGTCGACCTGACTCATAATCCAGCCGCCGAAAACGTCTCCGTACTGATTGGTATCCGGAGGCATGGCCATCACCCGTAAGGCGGGCTGCTGATCCGGCAGCTTTTCTACTAAGTTTTTCATTTTCTTTGTTCTCTTCAAAGTTTCAAGACTCAAAAATTCTAATTCGTTTAGTTGCCGGATTGTCCTGACCGTATGGTGTTTTTGCTTACCTGCGCCGAGTCGCCGCTAAAGAGGCGTCGAACCTGTAAATCAATTTCTTAGAACCGAGGTTCGGTGCGCATTTCGCTAAAATGGGAAATCGAATTTAACTTATAAATGCAGAACATCCTGCTCCTTGGCTCATGCGAAGGCGCAGGCGCAGAGGATATTGAGCAGATGATCAGGATCGAGAACGTCAGTAAATGGTACGGAGATTTCCAAGTTCTTAAGAACTGTTCCACCTCCGTCAAAAAAGGCGAGGTGGTCGTCATCTGCGGACCCTCGGGCTCAGGTAAGTCCACGCTCATCAAAACCGTCAACGGTTTAGAGGACTATCAGGAAGGCACTATCTACGTAAACAACATCAATATCGGAGATCCCCACACAAACCTTCCGAAGCTGAGAGCACACGTGGGGATGGTTTTTCAGCACTTTGAGCTCTTTCCTCACCTCACCATCCGCAACAATTTGACGCTTGCTCAGATGAAGGTCCTCAAGCGTTCTCGCGATCAAGCAAACAAAAGAGGCATGGAGCTCTTAGACCGCGTGGGTTTGATTAAACAAGCCGATAAGTTTCCGCCTCAGCTTTCGGGCGGCCAGCAGCAGCGTGTAGCCATCGCCCGCGCTCTTGCGATGGACCCGATCTGCATGCTCTTTGACGAGCCGACTTCTGCGCTTGACCCGGAGATGATCAACGAAGTGCTCGATGTCATGATCAATCTGGCCAAGGACGGCATGACCATGATGGTCGTCACTCATGAAATGGGTTTTGCCCGAAAGGTGGCCGACCGCGTCGTGTTTATGGACGCCGGAGAGATCGTAGAAGAAGCTCCGAAGGAAGAGTTTTTCTCTACACCGCGCAGCGAAAGAGCTCAGCGCTTCCTCGCAAAAATTCTGCAACACTAACCTTCTTCTTTTTGTTGCCGAGCGTAAGACGACAGGCAGATTCAAACTCCTGTCTCTATAATGTTTTGCACGAAAACCGCAGGCTTCTTGTATCTCGAAAACTACTCAATTTTCCGTCCTGCGCGACCACCGATTTATGATTGAAAGAGAAAGCGAGCCGCTTTCTCTTCGGAGAGAGGAATGAAACCTGAGATTTCTGAAAAAGGAATTTTGAACTTAGGACGTCACGTCCTTCTTGAAGAAGCAAAAGAGCTCGAAGCCATTGCAGGAAGACTCGATGAGACCTTTGTAAAAGCCGTCACTCTGATTCTGAACTGCAAGGGACGCGTTGTCGTCAGCGGCGTCGGCAAAAGCGGCCACATTGCACGCAAGATTGCTGCCACGCTGGCTTCAACCGGATCCCCTGCTTTCTTCGTCCATGCCGCAGAAGCCGCACACGGCGATCTGGGTATGATCACCAAAGACGATGTCGTCATTGCCATTTCCTACTCCGGCACCACCTCTGAGCTGCTGACTATCATCCCGACTGTCATCCGCGAAGGCGCACCGGTGATTTCCATCACGGGCTCCGATGACAACACGCTGGCAAAGGAAGCGACCGTCAATCTCAATGTGCATGTTTCCCGAGAAGCTTGTCCTTTGAACTTAGCGCCGACGTCTTCTACGACCGCAACACTTGCCATGGGAGACGCCTTAGCCGTTGCCTGTTTAGACGCTAAAGGATTCGGACCGGAAGACTTTGCGCGCTCCCATCCGGGCGGTGCGCTCGGACGACGCCTTCTTACCCATGTCAGGGATGTTATGCGCAGCGGAGAAGCCACTCCCGTGGTGCGCATTGATGCCACAGTACTGGACGCCGTAAAAGAAATTACGAAGAAAAAGATCGGTATGACCGCCATCGTGGACGAGACTGATAAAGTCAAAGGCATCTTTACCGAAGGCGATTTAAGACGCTTGATCGAGCGCGTCGGCGATATCCGTCCGCTGAAAATCCGCGATGTGATGACGCCTAACCCCACAACGATCCAGCCTCAGGCATTGGCTGCTGAAGCCGCTAAAATTCTCAACAGCACTTTAAGAAACCAGCTGCTGGTTGTCGACGACAGCGATCGGCTGATCGGTGCGCTCCACATCCACGACCTTATGACCGCAAAGGTAATCTGATGAAAGCAGAAGCGATTGCTAAAAAAATTAAGCTTGTTTGCCTGGATGTCGACGGCGTGCTGACGGACGGCTCCATCATCATTTCCGGACAAGGCGAGCTCTTCAAGCAGTTCTACGTCAGAGACGGACTCGGAATTAAGTTCCTGCAGGACTGCGGAATTCAGGTTGCCATCTGCACCGGCAGACAGTCCGACATCGTCATTGAACGCGCGAAAGAACTCGGCATTACGCTTTTAATGCAGGGACAAAAAGACAAACGCGAAGGCTTAGCCGAGATCTGCCGCCAAGCCGGCGTCTCCCCGGAAGAAACCGCTTATATGGGCGACGACATTCCCGACTTGTGCCTCTTCCCACTGGTGGCGCTCTCCTGCGCTCCCTCGGACGCTTCTGTCGTGGCTCTGAAGAAAGCCTGCTGGGTCTCTCGCTTCCCCGGCGGTCACGGTGCCGTCCGCGAACTTGCAGAATTCATTCTGAAATCACAGGGACGTTTTGAGGAAGCCGTCATGAAACGTTTTAATACTGAGCTTTAAGCTATGCGCGACCGACTGACCTCTCTAATCGCTATTGCCCTTTTGGTGACGCTTTGTGCCATGAGCTACTGGTATTCCGTCAAAGCAGAACTCGAGAACGTGACGCACCTTTCCGATCTGAACTCACCGGACTTCATTGCAAGAGACATCACGATCACTCAGTTTGACGATGACGGAATCGCGAAAGCAAAGGTCTTCGCCAAAGAAGTCGAGCATTACTCGGACGGACACGCCAATGCGAAGTTCCCTGAATATGCGTCGCTCAACCCGAATGAAGCCCAAATCACTGCGAAGTCCGACCGAGCCACAATGGTGGACGGAGGCGCTGTGATTCATTTCTACAACAATGTGGACATTCGTCAGGCGGCCACTAAAGACGCCCCGGCGAGTCGCCTTCTGACCTCTCAGCTCGATGCCTATCCGGACACGGACACTTATAAATCCGATAAGCCCGTCGCGCTCACTCGCGGAGAAGACACTTCTCACGGTATTGGAATGGATTACGACAATGTCGACCGAACCTTCAAACTTCGTTCCAGAGTTCAGACCGTCATTCAGCCCAAAACTGTGAAAGAGGTTGAGCGCAAGCAGCCTTAACCTCTTCTGACAACGACCGCGTTCCGACTTTCTAAAGCTCGTTTCGCGGCTGATTTGTTCTCGGCTTTCGCTTGACCGCGCGAGTAAGATAGAATGTCCTAACTGCTTAAACTTCCGTCACTGATTACACAAAAATGAAGCTTCTCCCGATCTGGTTCTTTTGCGCACTCGGGCTGCTTTCCTTCGGTACGGCACACGCTGAAACAGCCGACTCCGAACAGCCAATCCAAATCTTTTCCGATAAATTTGACGGCGACGATGTCAAGCAAGTCGCAATTTATACGGGGGACGTTGCAGTTCACCAAGGAACCTTAGAGATTCACGGCAACAAGCTCGTACTTACCGTTGATCCGCAGGGTTACCGCCACGCTGTTATGACGCCCTTGAAAGGCAAACTGGTGACCTTCAAACAGCGCCGTGATCAAAAAACGCCCGGCGTTGAAGAATGGATGCACGGCAAGGGTAACGAGCTCACTTATGACGAAAAACGCAATGTGCTGATTCTGACGCATCGCGCCGAAGTCGCACGCAGCGAAAACGGTGTCCTCAAAGACGAAAGCAAGGGCGACAAGATTACTTATAACCTGACCAATTCAACGGCAATTATTGACGGCAACAAGGCAAAAGGCCCCTCGGGCCGTGTCTCTACCGTCATTGCGCCCCGCGACTCCAATATGGACGCAGGCAAGCCGCTTGAACTTCAGGGCAGCAGGAGAGTCTCTCCATGACAGACGGAGTAAACCTGCAGAAGCATCAAACCAATGTGCTTGAGGTCAAAAACCTCAAGAAAATTTACGGACCGAGAACCGTCGTCAAAGACGTGTCCTTGTCCATCAAAAGCGGTGAGGTCGTCGGTCTTTTAGGCCCGAACGGCGCCGGTAAGACCACGACGTTCTATATGATCGTGGGGCTAGTGGCAGCCAACGGAGGACAGATTCTTCTGAACGGAGAGTCGATTCAGCACCTCCCCATTTACAAGCGCGCCCGCATCGGAATTACTTACCTTCCGCAGGAAAACAGTGTTTTCAGAACGCTGACGGTCGAAGAAAATATTCAGGCCATTCTTGAGCTGCAGACCAACGAAGACGGCAGTCCGTTCACCAAGAAACAGATCAAGGAAGAACTTGAAAAGCTTTTGAACGAACTTCAGATCACCGGTATTCGTAAGAACCTGGCACCAACAGTCTCGGGCGGTGAGCGCCGTCGTACCGAAATCGCTCGCGCCTTGGCCGCTCGTCCTCGTTTTATTTTGCTCGACGAACCGTTTGCCGGCGTCGACCCGATTGCGGTGATTGAAATTCAGCGTATCGTGCATTTCCTGAAGGAAAGAGGCATCGGTGTTTTGATCACCGACCACAATGTTCGAGAAACCTTGGGGATTTGCGACCACGCTTACATCATCAGCAACGGCAGCGTCCTTGCACAGGGCAAGCCGGAAGCCATCGTTGAAAATCCGCAGGTCCGCAACGCTTACTTAGGCGATAACTTCACAATGTAGGAGCTGCGTCATGGCGGCATCGCTAAATCTGGTTCCGAGCCAGCACCTCACTCTTACGCCGAAGATGCGGCAGACGCTTCAGGTGCTCCAGCTCTCCACTTTGGAACTGTCCCAGAAGATCAACGATGCCCTTGAGGACAATCCTCTTCTCGAAATTTGCGAATCCTCGGAAGAAGTCTCTGAGGGCAATACATCGGAAGGCGACCAAGAGCTCTACTGGAACGCCGAAGGAGACGACCCTGAAGAGTGGGAAACGCCGGCCGAAAAAACACTTTCAAGCCACCTTCTTGAACAGGCCGGCTGCCTGCCGCTTTCTGAAAAAGATTCCGGCCTTCTGCGCTGGCTTATCGGCTGTCTCGACAATGACGGTTTTCTTCCGGAAAGTCTAGAGGAAATCTCACAAAGCGCACCCTTCCCGAAAGATGAAACAGAGCTGGAAGACTGGCATGTCGCCCTTTCCCTTTTGCAAAGCTTCGATCCGCCCGGCATCGGCGCAAAGGACGCCAACGACTCCCTGCTTCTGCAGCTGAAGCACTTGCTCAACCGCAAGCTCGTTGGTACTGAGCTTGCAAAACTGACGGAAGCAACGCTTCGGGATCATCTGACCCTCGTTGCAAAGCATCGTTACGACGAGCTCAAAAACAAGCTCGGGTGCTCCACAGAGGAGATTAAATCCGTTCTCGAAGTGATCAGCCGACTGACGCCTCGGCCTGCCGCTGAGTTTTCTGCCGACAAAATTAATTTCATCATTCCGGAAATTGCCGTAACTAAAGTTCAAGGCCGCTGGACTGTGCGGCTGATCAGCCGATTGGGTTCAAAAATCCGTTTGAATGATACTTATGCACAAGCTGTCGTCCAAAGCAAAGATAAAGAAACAATGCAGCTTTGGAAAGGTCGCCTCACGGAAGCCCGAGAACTGCTGCACAGCATTGAGCAGCGGGAAAAAACGCTGCTCAAGGTTGCCCGAGCGATTTTGGCGCATCAGGAGGCTTTTTTTGATAAAGGTCCTTCCGCGCTTCGTCCCCTGGTGCTTCGTCAAATTGCCGATGAAACCGAGCTGCATGAATCCACGGTCTCCCGTGCGTGCAGCGGCAAGTACCTTATCTGTCCGCTCGGGGTGTTTGAACTGAAATATTTCTTCAGCTCTTCCGTAGGACCTTCGGACAGCGGCGAGGCAGCCTCTGCCGCCTCCGTTAAGGCCGCGTTGAAACGCCTTGTCGACCAAGAGCCAAAGGCCAAGCCGCTGTCGGATGCCAAACTTGCTTCTGCGCTTGAACAGCAAGGATTTGCCGTAGCACGCCGAACAGTAGCCAAGTATCGTGAATCCCTCGGGATTGCCCCCGCCTCCGAACGAAAAAATCTCGACTAAAGCGGATGTGCTTTAGAATGGAAGGCTGTCAAAAGTTATGTCAATCTTATGAACGGTTTGTGCAGTCTGTTAAAACCAGACAATGTGTTGCTCGGAATCTCTCCCAGCAGTAAAAAACGAATCTTTGAACAGGCTTCCCAAACACTGAGCCTGATCTACGGTCTCGACAGGAAAGAGATTTTCGACGGCTTGTTTGCCCGTGAGCGATTGGGGTCAACCTACCTCGATCACGGCATCGCGCTTCCTCACTGCCGTCTCCCGAACATTAAAGAACCGTGCTGCCTGTTTGTAAAGCTGCACGGTGAACTTGAGAGCGACCGTCCCGGCGAACCGGCAGTCAGCGCCTTTTTCTTCCTCATTGCTCCGGAAGAGGCCGCAAGCGAACATTTGGCGCTTTTAGCTTCCGCCGCCGAAGTTTTTTCCGATGATACGCTGCGCGAAAAACTTTTAGCCGCTTCCTCTGCGGATACATTCTGCGGCACTTTAAGAAGCTGGTGCAGCGTCCAGCCCTCCGATAAGGCTTAAATATTCAGGTCCGACAACCATGGCAACCTACCAACAGCTTTTCAACCTTTGCAAAAAGAAGTTCAATATCAGTTGGTTGTACGGTCAGTCACATGCCAACGAGAAGCTTTTCCTGACAGAAAAAGCAAAACAGTACCCTACTCTGTGTGTCGGCTTCTTGAACATTATTCATCCTGACCGACTTCACATCATCGGGCCGGCGGAAATAGAGTTTTTTAACCAGATCTCGCACGATGCCCGCATCGGTTTTCTGCAAAAACTTGTCGATAACAAGTCCTTAGGTTTGGTTGTTTGTCTGGACCTGGCGCTTCCGGACGACATGATTCAACCGCTGATCGATACCAATCTGCCGGTCTTCGGGACCTCCGAGCCGCCGGAAAAGGTTTTGACATTTGTCCGTCACAATATCGTTAAGCTCCTTGCACCGAGCTGTTCCATGCACGGCGTCTTCATGGATGTATTCGGCATGGGCATTCTGCTTTCCGGCCAAAGCGGCATCGGTAAAAGCGAACTCGGCTTGGAGCTCGTCACGCGCGGCCACGGCCTAGTAGCCGACGACGTCGTTGATTTCATTCAGAGAGCACCCGACTGGGTTGAAGGCTCTGCTCCTGCCCTTTTGGCAAATCTCCTTGAAGTTCGCGGAATCGGCCTGCTGGATATCAAAACGATTTTCGGAGAGACTTCAGTGCGCAGAAAGATGCGTCTGAACCTCGTCGCCGAACTGAAACAGTTTGATCAGGGCGAACTGATGGAACGCCTGCCCGAAACCGAACTCTTTACCGAAGTTCTCGGACAGCCCATTCGCAAAATGATTATTCCCGTTGGCGGCGGCCGAAACTTAGCCGTCCTCGTTGAAGCAGCCGTGCGCAGTGCTATTCTTCAGCTCAGAGGCATCAACACCATTCAGGAATTCTTTGATCGCCAACGTAAACTCATGGAGCAGGAGGACGGTTTTTAACCGTTAAACGGATATGCAGCTTATTGTCGTCACGGGACTTTCCGGCAGCGGGAAATCCATTGCATTAAGGCAGCTCGAAGACCTTGGCTATTACTGCATCGACAATCTGCCGGGCAACTATTTGGTACCGGTCGCCGAGCATCTCCATTCCGTCGGCCGAGACCTATTGGCGGTTTCTTTGGACTCGCGCAGCGACGCCTCCATCCCGGAAATTTCCAAGAGCTTCAAAACACTAAAAGAACACAACGTTGATATCCGCGTGCTGTGTTTAACTGCTTCCACCGATGCGCTCGTTCAGAGATACTCCGAGACACGCCGTCAGCATCCCTTATCGCAGCGTTCCGCCTCCGGCCCCGAAACTTTAGTCGAGGCCATTGAAAAAGAGCGGAAAATGCTGGAGCCTTTTGTCGGCTTTTCTCACATCATCGACACGACCGGCATGCTGCCCAATACGCTGAACCACTGGATCCGTAATTTCGTCAGAGCGAAGAAGGGCCGTATCCTCCTGACGTTTGAGTCCTTTGGATTTAAGCGCGGTCTTCCGATGGCGAGCGACCTCGTTTTTGACGTCCGCTGTCTGCCTAACCCTTACTGGGAAGAAGATCTTCGAAAGTACACCGGCAAGGACCAGCCGGTGATTGATTACTTGCGTTCAAAACCCGAAGTTCAGGAAATGATTTCCGATATTCAGAACTTCGTGGAGAAATGGCTCCCGTCTTACGAAGCTCAGAACCGACACTATCTTACGGTCTCGATCGGCTGCACCGGCGGTCAGCACCGTTCCGTCTACATCGCCGAAACGCTGGCTCGACACTTTTCGAAACTGTACGAAGGCGTCATCGTCCGCCACCGTACTTTGGACGCCGTCGCATCCAAAGATTAGAGAATTTCCAATAAGAGTTTTCGAATCGGCGTCGGAAGCGCTTCCCTCTCGATTTGCTCCTTCGTAAAAACTCTCCACTCGGCAGGAACTTCTTCGGGCATCGGGAGCCGAACAGGATAAATCTTGAGCAGAAGGTGCGTCAGTCGATGCTCGACGACCGGAAGAACCGCTTCCGGTTTCTCGGCGTCTTCCTCACAAAGCTCCGGAAGAGTCCACAGCCCCTTCCAGTAGCGTTCGGTCTTTCTTACCAAATAAACTTCTTTTCCGTCGGTATAGACAGCAAGATTCAATATCTCCTCCGGCACCCGTGCCCTAACCTTCTTTATTGGATATTCCAGCTGGCAGTCCGCAAGAAAAGCCTTGCAGTCTTGGTTGACAGGACACAGAAAACACAGCGGCTTAGTCCGTGTGCAGACAGTCGCGCCAAGATCCATGACTGCTTGAGCGTAGGTGCGCCCTTCCCGTTGAGGCGTTTTGGCACGCGCATCCGCCCACAGCCGCTTTTCAGCCTCGCTCGGCGTCAAACCCTTGCCGATCATGCTGTGACGTGCCAGCACGCGCTTCACATTCCCATCAAGAATAGCGCAAGGCTCATCCGTTGCCGCGCTGCGAATTGCTGCGGCCGTCGAGACACCAATACCGGGAAGCGACTCCAGATCCACAAGCTCAATGGGGAAGCAGCCGCCAAAACGCTGCTGAACTTCTTTTGCACATTTGTGAAGGTTTCTGGCGCGGCTGTAATACCCAAGACCCGCCCAGAGCTTCATGACCTCTTCCTCTGGAGCTTCGGCAAGAGCTTGAACCGTCGAAAACCTTTCCATAAAGCGATTGAAATAAGGAATGACAGTCTTAACCTGCGTCTGCTGGAGCATGATTTCCGCAAGCCAGCGCACGTAAGGATCATGACTTTGCTGCCAAGGCAGATTGTTTCTTCCGTATTCCTTTTGCCAGGCAATGAGTCTCTCGGCAAAATTGCTGTCCATTCAACTACCTCAAAACAATGTGTTCGGTCGCACTCTGCATTCCATAACGACTGCAATCTACAACAAAAAACGGTTTTCACGGCATTGAGCCGATCGCTCAATGCCGAAAAACCGTCTTCAAAATCACTCAGAAAAACGTTACTCTTTTTTGAGTTTCTTATCTTCCATGATCAGGTTCAGCAGAATGGCCGCAATGGTTGCTGTTCCGATTCCGCCCAAACCGAATCCGCCAATTTTCAGCGAGAAATCCCCGGCACCTATAATCAGCGTAACAGCCGTCACGATCAGATTCTTGCTGGAAGCCAGATCAATCTGGTTTTCGATCATGATACGCACACCGGCTGCAGCAATAAAACCAAAAACAATAACCGAAACAGCGCCTAGTAGCGGTCCTGGAATCGTTTGAATCAAGGCGCCGAACTTCGGAGAGAAGCTAAGCAAAATAGCAAAGCAGCCGGCAACTGGGAAGATTAATGTGGAGTACACACGGGTTGCAGCCATCACACCGATGTTTTCACCGTAGGTCGTCACACCGGGACCGCCGACAAAACCGGCAAGGATCGTTGCTAGACCGTCGCCGAAGAAGCTGCGGCCGATATACGGGTCGAGGTTGCGGTGCGTCATCACGTTGACAGCTTTGATATGCCCAAGGTTTTCAGCGATCAGAATCACAACCACCGGAACGATCAGGATCATAGCTTCAGGCTGGAAAACCGGAGCGGAGAAATTGGGAACTCCAACCCAACTGGCATTAATCAGCGGCTGGAAGTCAATCGGCTTGCCTAGAGCCATTACATTGGTGAGCAGCCAGTAAAGGATATAAGCAATCACAATACCCACGAGAATCAGCAGCTTCTGCAGGAATCCTCGTAGGTAAACAGCGACAAAACCCATGATCAGGACCGCTACAGCCGCATACCATTGTTCAAAGTTGGTAGCGCCCATGCCTTTAACGGCAACCGGAGCGAGGTTCAGACCAATCGTCATCACAATGGCACCGGTCACAACCGGGGGCATCAGGCGTTCAATCCAGCCCACTCCGGTCCACATTACGATTAGACCTACAAGCGCGTACACAACACCGCAAGCAATCACACCGCCCATGGCGATCGGAATGTTGGGATTAAGGCCTGTGCCGGCATAGCCCGTGGCCGCAATGACCACACCGATGAAAGCGAAGCTGGAGCCCAAATAGCTCGGAACTCGGCCGCCAACAATTAAAAAGAATAAAAGCGTTCCGACGCCGCTCATGAAAATCGCGACATTGGGATCCAAACCCATAATCAGCGGTGCGAGCACCGTGGAACCGAACATGATGACGACGTGTTGGATACCCATTGCCAGGGTTTGGCCAAGAGGAAGTGTTTCGTCAGGCGCAATTGTGCCTTCCGTCTTGACTTTCCAACGTGGAAAGTAGTTTTGTGTCATTGGGAGAGTCTCTAGGAATTAATCCTGGTAATTTTAGTAGCTCAATTAGTTAAATTTCGTTCATAAACCCTCACTTTTTCATTCATTGACATTTGAATATCCATCCTTTGATCTACAATTCTCGGCTACAGATAAGTATAGGATTCTGAACAAAATGGCTTTGCTAAGTCCACAGGCACAGAAACAAGTAAAGAGGCGGAGAACCTTCGCAATCATCTCTCACCCCGACGCTGGTAAAACGACATTGACGGAAAAGCTTCTGCTTTTCGGCGGAGCTATTCAGATGGCCGGAGCCGTGAAGGGCCGAAAGGCAGGCCGTCATGCAACCAGTGACTGGATGGAAGTTGAAAAGCAGCGCGGTATTTCCGTCACCAGCTCGGTAATGCAGTTTGAATACAACGATCACGTCATCAACTTACTGGATACCCCGGGACACGAAGACTTCTCGGAGGATACCTACCGCGTCTTAACGGCAGTGGACTGCGCCGTCATGGTCATCGATGCTGCCAAAGGCGTGGAAGCTCAAACCATCAAACTGCTTGAAGTCTGCCGTATGCGCAAGACTCCGATCATTACGTTCATCAACAAACTCGACCGCGAGGTTCAGGATCCGATTGACTTGCTCGGCGAGATTGAAAATGTTTTGAAGATCGACTGTGCCCCGATCACCTGGCCTGTCGGCATGGGAAAAACATTCCGCGGCGTCTTCTCCCTGCTCGATAACCGCATGAAGCGCTTCACCCCAGGGGGAGAAAAACTCTCCGACGACGTTGAAGTGATCGAAGGACTGGGCAATCCTCGCCTCGACGAACTTTTTCCGCTGGAAATGGATTACGTTCGCGAAAGCATCGAACTCATTCAAGGCGCCAGTGAGCCGTTCTCTCTTGAACGGTTCTTGGAAGGCTCCCAGACACCGGTTTTCTTCGGCTCCGGTGTCAACAACTTCGGTGTCGAGGACGTGTTGAATGCCCTGGTAAATTGGGCTCCAACGCCTCAGCCTCGCGACGCCGGAAAGCGTATGGTTGAACCCGATGAAGCCAAGTTCTCTGGCTTTGTGTTCAAGATTCAGGCAAACATGGATCCGAAGCACCGCGACCGTATTGCCTTCTTCCGCGTCTGCTCCGGCGAATACCAGCCGGGTATGAAAGTGTTTCATGTCCGAGAAGGCAAAGAAATGAAGATCCCGAATGCCCTTACCTTCATGGCCAACGACCGCGTGCTGATGACAAACGCCGTTGCCGGCGACATCATCGGTATCTACAACCACGGCCAGCTGCACATCGGCGACACGCTTACGCAAGGCGAAGTGCTCGGCTTCACCGGTATTCCATACTTCGCTCCGGAACTGTTCCGCAGTGCTCGTCCGAAAGACCCTTTCAAAGCCAAACAGCTCCATAAAGGCTTGAAAGAACTCGGTGAAGAAGGTGCGATTCAGGTGTTTGAAGATGAACTCGGCAACCTTTACCTCGGCGCTGTCGGGCAGCTACAGTTCGAAATCGTAGCCCAGCGCTTAGCGACGGAATACAACGTCGACGCGATCTACGAAAACACATCTGTTTCTACGGCACGTTGGGTGACTTACCCCGACGAGCAGACACGCAAGGATTTTGAGAAGGAACAGGGAATGCGTCTAGCCAAGGATGCAGACGGCAACACCGTTTACCTTGCCACAAGCATCTACAATCTGCAGACAACGCAGAAACATTGGCCTCAGGTCACTTTCCACGTGACCCGTGAGCACGGTCAGAAGCTAAAACACACAGACGTCGACCTCGATATCTAAATGCGCAGAGCCCGGAAATTCCGGGCTCTTGCCTTTTAGTTGTCTTTCATCGGCGACATGGCGCGGTCCATGATTCCGTGTAAGTAAGAAATCAGGACTCCGTAATTGACGATCGAAACTCCGGTCTCGGCGCATTTCTTTTGTCGGCTCAGCATGGCTCGGCGGTTAATCATGCACGCGCCGCAGTGAATCACAAGCTTATAAGAAGAAACATCTTCCGGGAAAGAGTCTCCCGTATACCACTCATAGTTCAGTTCGCCGCCTACTTTCTTATTCAGCCAAGCCGGTATTTTGACCCTGCCGATATCTTCTGCCTGACAGACATGAGTACAGGCTTCCGCAATCAAAACTTTATCGCCCGGCTTTAAATTTTCCACCGCTTTGGCACCAGCGGCTAATCCGCTTAGGTTGCCCTTTTGACGCGCCATGAGAATGGAAAAAGACGTAAGAGGAATTTCTTTAGGCACCGCGCGATCTGCTTTTGCAAAGACTTGGCTGTCCGTAACCACCAATGCAGGCGGCTCCTTGAGATTATCAAGCTGTTCGGCCAGTTGATTCTCTTTGACGACAACTGCCTTTGCATTAGCATCCAAAATATCCCGGATGGCGTGGACCTGAGGAAGAATGATTCGGCCCTTAGGAGCAGCTGTATCGATGGGAACGCAAAGTACGACGGTATCACCTTCTTTAACGAGATCTCTTAGCATAGGCCCGTCTTCGAAGGCTTCCGGTGCCGTTTTGACGATAAGCGAACGCAGCTCATCAATGCCTTTTTTCTTAAGCGCGCTGATTGGGACGACCTTTTCTCCGAAAGCCTTGTCCAAAAAAGCAATCCGCTCGGCAGGATCGGCGACCGTTTCAATCTTGTTGGCTGCGAGGATGTAGGTCGTCCCCAGTTTTTTAAACTCAGAAACTAAGGAACGTTCAAAGTCAGAAACGTCATTGGCAGCGTCAATCACAATGACCGCGACGTCGGTCTTTGTCATGACTTCTTTAGTTTTGCCGATCCTAAGTTTGCCCAGATCTCCGATATCGTCGATGCCGGCGGTATCAATGATCATCACCGGCCCCAGAGGCAGGATTTCCATCGCTTTAAACACCGGATCTGTGGTCGTACCGGCAACGTCGCTGACAAGCGCAATGTTTTGTTTGGTCAGCGCGTTGATCACACTCGACTTACCGGCGTTTCTTCTGCCGAAAATACCAATGTGGACACGCATCCCTTTTGGGGTCTGATTCATCTCTGCCATGACAATTCCTCTGTTTTCCGAGATTCTAGATGGATAGGCGAATCGAGTAGGGGAAGCTTTCACCTACCCCT
>NZ_GL883761.1 GCF_000205025.1 Parasutterella excrementihominis YIT 11859
AGCATCGTTATTTATGCTTGGAGCATTGCTTGGAGCACCATTTTCTTTCCAACGAGCCTCAGCCGCACGTTTACTTTTAATCGACCGTTGCTCTGATAAAAGTTTGTGGTGGGCCTTGGTTTCCAATTCTTCCTGGATAATCGCATCGTAGGCGGCACTCCTCCAGAAACTAGCATCTCGGTTAAAGAATCTCCTCAACACGACGTGAAGAGCGCCTTCTTCTTCAGCTGTGTGAGTAGGACACAAACCCAAAACATCTAAGTCTTCCAGAGGAGACTGTTTGATGAGGTAACCTGTGCGCAGAACAAACAAAATACCTCTGTGAAGGATCGGAAGAGGTAGAAAATCTCTAATGAATTCTTCTTGACTAATTGGACTAATTCCCTGTTCAAGAGAATTCTTTTTAACTGCGGACATTATTGGTTCTCCTTTCCGGGAAAAGTCTCTTTTGCGCAATTTCTTAACATGGCGGAAGGTTGATACAAACCATTCCCATCCTCATTGAAGTACCATCCGAGAACACGTTCCAGTTCTTCTGTTGTACTTAAGTTTTCGTCCACGCTTATTTGAGACAAGGCTTGCCCGAACGAAAACGGACCGCCAAACAGAAAATACAAATTCACTAATCGAGAGAGAATTCCGCTTTGAACCAGCGTGAGATCCAGATGAATTGAAGAACTCTCCAAGGGATCAATTATGTAAGGTCTAATCATTCGTTAATACCTTTTTAAAGAAAGATTTTCTTAACAAAGATAATAAGTGATTCTTTCCAAAATAGTAAAGGATTACTTGACGAATTGCAAGCTATCTCATTAGAATGAAGTATCCTTATTGTTTTGCTGGTTCGAGACTTGCTATGTGCAAACATTTTGCTTTTACATTAATGCTTTTCTCTTTGTCGTTATCTTCGGGAAATGCTTCAGCCGCAACGCTCGAAGACATTGAAAAATTTAATAAAGATCAATTCATGGAGTACGTTCGCTTGCTGGATAATGTCGAAACTAATCAAACAAATTGCGATCTACTTCATGGAGTACAAAGTAGGCTGTCTTCGAAGGAATTTGATTTGCAACTTAAAGATCAACTCTCTGTTCCTGAACAGCTTCTTATTACGGAAAAGGTCTGGAATTACCATTTAAGATGTGAAAATTTCTGGAAAAGTTACTATGAGAGCAAGAAAAAATAAAATTCAAAAAAAGAACTTCTCTATAAGCAAATATTTAGCTTTTACATTGATGCTTTTTTCTTTGTCGTTATCTTCGGGAAATGCTTCAGCTACAACGCTCGAAGACATTGAAAAATTTAATAAAGATCAATTCATGGATTACGTTCGCATGCTGGATAACGTCGAAACCAATCAAACAAATTGCGATATGCTTCATGGGGTACAAAGTAGGTTGTCTTCGAAGGAATTTGATTTGCAACTTAAAGATCAACTCTCTGTTCCTGAACAGCTTCTTATTACGGAGAAGGTACGGGATTACCGTTTAAGATGTGAAAATTTCTGGAAAAACTACTACGAGAGCAAGAAAAAATAATTTAAAAATAAGCTCTAAGAGTTAACCAAAGAATAAAAAGCGATAAAGTAGCTAGGAGGAGTTTAATTATCAAATACCCCCCCCCTATGGGTTTTTCGTATTGTGAAACTCCTTCTAAGTTCCTTTAATACACCAAGTATTTCAATTTCTTTCGTTGAATTAGAAATCGTTGGGTAATCCGGATTCAACGGTTTGAGATTAATAATTATTTTATTGTCAATCGCCTGCTCGGTATACTTTCTGAAAAGAATTTTCCCATCATACTCTGCTAAAACAAAACATCCCGGTTGAGGGAGTTCTTTACTCTCGAACAACAATAAATCTCCAGAAAAAAACTCTGGCGCCATAGATTGATCTAGCAAAGCCCAAGCAAACGCGCCCTCAGTTAAAACAAGTGAAGAAGTAATAGAGTTTTTCTCGGAACGCTGATTCTCAGGAATAGTCGTATGGCTAAGTAAATAATCATCAGAAAGGATTGGAAGTTTTGTCTGAGATCCGCCTCCTTCTGTTTCACTAACTTTGCTACTAAGTGCATTTGCAGATTGGGCTAACAAGGCTAAGGAGGGAGATATTTCTTCCAACTTGCAACCTAAACCTTTTGCGAATTTAACGACAACAGCCAAATTCAAAGGAGCTTTCCCAAGCAGGTACTGCGAGACCATGGCTCCAGAGCCGATCCCATAACGCTTGCCAAACTCCCTTTGGGAGAGCTTGTGCCTCTCATTCCACAATAATTTCAACCGTTCACTATCTTTCATATTTGATGAGTTTAGGTATAATTATGTAAAGAATTTCTTTATTTTTAAGTGAAGAATAACTTATGAACAGGAACCAGAGTCTTTTAGTTGCTATTGGAATAATTGGTTCAGGAGCTAAGCTAGCAAAGCTTCTAGGTGTTTCCCGGGCCGCTATAAGTTGCGCAGTCTGTGGTCGTATGCCCGTCCCCAAATCTTGGTGTCCTGTTATTGAGCTGGAGACCAAAGGTCAGGTTAAGTGCGAAGACTTATTGCCGGGTATCGATTGGTCCATTTTTAGAAATTTGCCTAAGACCAAAGAAACACATCCGGAAGGAGGAAATTGTGTCGCCTAATCCTTCTTATATTTCCATTGCAACCACGGCTAAGAGATTGAACAAATCCATCCGAACCATTTGGCGATGGACAAATCAAAAGAAAGCAGAAGGTTTTCCGCAGCCGATCAAACTCTCTGCCGGAACAACAGTGCTGGACTTTGAAGAATTGCTGCGTTGGGAAGAAAAAAAGAAAACAAACACTCTCGTGTAATTATTTTTCAAAAATCTTCCCCCGCATAACTAACTAAAAACCCAAGAGAGAACCATGGAGCACGTCACCAGCGCATTCTATTTAACGATGCTCGGCTTAGCCTGTATAGCCGCTGCTCCTCTGTTTTTGTTCCAAAAGCATGAGTCTGTTTTTTGCGCAGCTCCTCTCTTGTTATTGCTCGGGCTCTCGATACTAATTATCGGACTGGCAGGGCTGAAGGGAGTATCGCTATGAGAACCTTCTTTGAAAGCATTGAAGGAAAAATGAGAAATGAACTGGCTTCTGCTATCGACTATAGGATGCTCTCTGTTTGTTTTATTCACCTCTTCCGGAACAGAAAAATCGTCCATAAGGAAAACCTTATTGGGAATCTTTCTCTTCCCGTCAGCCTCATTTTGTTTGATGTTGAAAAATCAAGACCGACTTCTTTCCTTGCTGGAAGGGGCGATCCCCTGCGGGTTTTACGAAACACTGAAAGCTCACTACGCTGCCGAGTTCATTATTTTTCTCTACGGAAGCATCTCTTTGGCAAGTATTTACTTTTGTCTCGATCTCAGTCTTGCGCGGGACTGGTCTTCAAGAAGATGGAATCTCTTTTTTGTCCTGATGACCCTGACTTTTATTCTTCTTTCCCTACTTTTAAAGGTTTTCGACTCAGGATTAAATCTGTTTTGCTCCGTCTGATTTCTTTCGTCTCCCATTTCAGCTACGACAAAGGCAGAAAACAAAGCACACAAAGCAGACATTGCAGTACAGAGAAAATTTACCGCAGCTGGGAATTCTGTCCAGACGAAAAACAGACAAAAGAAGACAAGACCTGCGCCTATCAGCAACCTTTTTACCAATGTTGTTTTCATTTAGATTGTCTCCGAGGGTTGAATAGATATTTATCTTTGCAAACTAAATTTTATTCTTATCCTCGGAGGCCCCTTTTCCTCGGGGCTTTAGGGAAAGCTAGAGCCCTTTTGGCGCCGCGTGGGTGTCTGAAAACTATGCTGCTGCAAGCATTTACTTCGAGGTTTATTGCTTGGTCTCAGTATTTGTGCATAGCAAAATTCTCTTCCCATTTGTTCAGAACACGATCTGGCCGGATCGGCCAGCGGCGCTGTTTCTTATTCCTAAGGGCCGCGGACTACCCAAAAATGATTGGAGAAAATGGAGGAACTAAATGTTAGCGTTCTTCTATTTGATGGGTGCCGGCTTTTCATCATTTTTTCTAGTACTGGTGGTGATTAATTCGGTCAATCCTTCCGATTCGTTTTTAGATAATTTCGTAATAACCTGCAAATTCTTTTTTTCCATATCGTTCGTTACTGGGCTCATCTGCACTTTCTATTTCTGTGTTCGCGGCTTCCTTACTGCGATAGGTATAGGAGGCTAGATATGGATTGGCTTTATTACTTGCTCGGAGCTTTTGCGCCACTAGCCATAGCTTTCTTCTTATGGTCGATAGGAAGAGACTATCTAATCGAATCATTTTTAAAAGCATGGGCTCTTATCTGCTTTATTGCTCTTGTTGTTTTAGCTCTGAAAGAACCTTGTGAACCTCTGACAACTGAAACTCCTGCAAAGAAAAATAACAGCGAAAGTTCATGCTGGTTTCAGCTTGAACAAAAACATCTATCCGGCCCACTTTTTGGGTTTCCCACCTATCGGGTAGGTAATCCACTACAAATTGCCAAGCAGGAGAATGAGCTATGAGAGTTTTATTCAGTTCTATCCGCTTGACAATTTCACCGGTGTTTGAAAGGAACCTTCCTGAGATACTTGTAATGGACAGCACAATGACCTGTTCGTCTTTGGCTGACATGGATAAAAGAACTTTTCGGTGCCATTTTCCGATATTTTTATCAGCCATTGCAGAGACTCTAAACATATTTCTGCGAATTTCATATCCGCCTTTAAAACTATTAAAAAATAGTGTAACCAATGCAGCAATACCACCGACAGAAATAACGGTTGAGAGTTCACCCATTTTTTTCCTCCGAGGGTTGATTAGATATTTATTTACGCAAACTAAATTCTATTCTTCCCTTCGGAGACCTCTGTCTATCATGTTTTGAGGGCTCAATAATGAAAACAATCCATCAAATCCCAAAACTTAAAAAACTTTTGACGGCTGCCATTGTCAGCAGCGGCCTTTTTGCAATCGGTTTTCATGCCTTAGCAGAAGACACGGATTACTCGAAAATCCCCGGGATGCCCAAAATCGACATCATGACCGGCAATGATCGCTGGGGATGTGAAGTTCTCCTCTGTTTGGCTAATCCAAACGGCCCCCGCGCTGTTTCTGAATGCCGTCCTCCGATTGACAAACTTTTTGATTGTCTTTCTTGGCGTCATCCGTGTAAGTTTCCGTCCTGCCCGATGGCCGGAGACGGCAACTATGCGAAGCAGCTTAGTGACGGATTTGATCCTTGCTCATTGCAAGGCATGGAGGATGCTCCTCAAGGATGGATTGTCGAAGGCAACATAAATGACAGCAATCAGTTCAAGACCGACCGGCGTCAAAACAAACTGCTGAGGAAAAACAATGCTGATTACAACTGGGGCGGAGAACATTGGTTCAAGGCCACCGAAGACTCAGCCGGTCATTGGGGTGGGACTAAGGCGTGCGTAAGAGGATACCAAGGCACGGCCTATGAAGCTTACAGCTGCTATGACAGTTCCGGAGACAGTTCATACAGCACAACATGTTACCGGCCGGTGAAAGTTTACGAGGAAGTTGTTTGGCAGAAATACCAGTCCAGACGAGCGATTGACGTTTTCATCAACGGCAAAAATTGGACTCGCGTGCATTGGTAGAGCGCCTGATTAGAAGGAATGAGCATGATTGAAATCACAGCTTCAGATATTTTTTGGATCGGCGCGATGGACAAAATAGAGATCGGCTTAATTGTAATGTTCCTGTTTGCTCTCTTTTTGGTCTTTATGGCTGTCGATTCGAGTTCCGTAGCAATTTTCTTATTTGCTCTCCTACTTGGTATTTTTTCCATGACTGCATGGGTCTTTATTCCAAGTTCGAAAACTTTAGCTGCTATGAAAGTTCTTCCGGCAATCGTAAACAATCAGCGAATACAAGGCGTCGCCGAAAATGCTTTGGAACTGACAGAACGTTTCCTTAAGCAATATCTGGAAACTCAACCCGGCAAAACGAACAAGTAAGGAGTACGTTCTAATGACAAACAACGAAGAATACATTCCTATTCTCAACGGTTACTCCTTTGAGTATCGGTTTTCAGAGAAGAAACCGCGTCTGATAAGACTGGGCTTTTATGATTCGAGAGACAAGAGGCTCTATGAGTCCGATGACCTAACCATCTTTTTCTGCCTGGCATTTTTTGCCAAAAGAACGGAAAAGCTTTTACCGGAAATTTCGGCTGACTGGTGGAACACGATAGAAGCCCACTACGGACTTCCGATTTACTCAGAAAACCTTCCGGAAACCGATCAATTCAAGGCATTTGTTAAGAGAGTCGAAATCCCGAATAAAAACGAGAACTGGTTCCCTGCAAAGCTGCATCTGCTCACAACCAAGGGAACTTACTTCCGAATGGATATTTGTAATGTCTTAAAACAAGTCCGAGAACTGACAAGCTCGACGGAAGCCGCCTTCCCAGAGATTTATTCCGACGAACTCTCAGAAGATGATTGGTGGCACAAGGCGATGGGGTGTCACTTTCACGCTTGCCCTTACGGATCTCACTGCTGCTAGGGAGAGTCATGATTTTAAACAGTTTTTGCATAATCGTATTATCAGTCGCAATCCTGATGAATAGTTTCACCCAGTCTTGCCATACAAAGTCAATCCGAGCATTAAACGACAAACTGGCAGATTTAAGACTCAGATTTAACAGCAGTCGTGGCAAAGAGGAAGAAATTCACGCAGAGAAAATTAGAAAAGAAAATAAAGACTGGTGTCAAGAAGATTCAAAAATATTCGAACAAAATTATCTTGTGTGCAGCCCTCACGCTTCAAAGCTTTGTTCTTATTTAACAGATACGGAAAAAGGCATCCTCATGTCGGTTATCCGCTGCTGTGTTGATAACAGCTCCGGTAATGATGGATATTATTTTAATAACTGCTGTATCTCCAATGAAAGCTACTTCACCGGCTTCTCTTACTGTTATGTTCCTTATTCGGATATGCAAAATGCCCTTAAGGACTTACAAAATAAATATTTTTGGTATGCGAAGAACGGAGAGCCTTGGTTTTTCAGGATATTAGACGGAGCGACTGTCCCGTCTGCAATCAGAGGTACGTTCAAAGGTAAATGGAATTTGTTTATTAATCGGTTTAAATCTAATTCCTACATCTGCGACACGATGCATCCGGTTTTTACTCCCGAAGCGCAAGCGATTTTAATGAAGCCGCTTCTGGAAGCTTATCGCTCGGGACGGGTTAAACACATTGATGATTTTGACCTTTTAAGACTCAGCCCATCTCATCAAAATGAGGACAAGACAAAGGAGGAATAATAATGCTTAGAAAAGAAGATTTTCCCAAAGAACCGATTGAAATCCTGAAGGACGTTTTGACTTCGGAAGAATTTAAAGGAATTGCCTCCCTTAATCAGGAACGTCTCCGCTGCATCGCAGCAGCAGACAGACTGATGGGGGAAGCAGTTGAAATTGAATCGAAATTATTAGTTCAACTAAATAGGATTCGAAGCATCGAGGCTGAAATCATGCTTAAAAACAGCACGGCTAAGATGCAGGAGGCCGATAGGGCTTACGCCTATGAGTTGTTTAATGACTCCTGCATCTATGAGTCTGCTGAAGTTAGAGCTTACCGGGCAGGTGTTCTTCCTTTACGCAAAGAATATCCGGAGCAATGCCATCCATCTAATAAGCTGGTTCAAGCATTCAAGCAGTATTCAGAAGCCTGCGAGGCATTTTTAGGTGAGCCGATACCGAAAGGCAAAAACATTAATGAAGAAGTAACAAACTTCCTTACACAACGGAAATTTGACACTGTCTTTCGACAGGCGGTGAATACAATTATTTCAGATAACTCCAGAGAGACGAGGCTTTTGGAGCAAGAAAAAACCATTGAAGATTGCAAAAACAAGCTTGCGGCTCTTCGTCAGCTTTTTTACTACTTTGCTCACTGCGGAGAAAACGACGAAAGCTGCGATAAAAGGCTGTCGCTTGCAAAGAATGTTTCCTCTTTAATCTTCCCAGCTAATGATTCGGAAGAAGCTTTTTGGAACGACTCTGCCAAAGATTTATTTGAGACTCTTCTTATTCTTTTCACTAAAAGTTTTGGGAGCGATTTTTACGCCATCGTTAAGTTGACTCAAGACGTTGAGAAGTTTAGTGGCGAGTTAGAGAAAATTGCTCAAGATGATCAAGGACAGGAATGCTCTGAAAGCATCCAACGATTTTTGAGTAATTCGGAGGCCACCAAGGCAGGCATTGTTGCTCATATGAACACTCAATTGCTCCGTTTTATCTATCCCTGATTTATGTAAGAGGATTGCTGTTCATGTTTACACTCGTCACAAAGTCAGTTCATTTGCTCTCTAATGAAAGGAGAGTACATATGAAATCATTGAAAGAAAAAACTCCACAATGCCTTGCTAGAGATCCTAAGTTTAAGGTCTTGGGAAGAACCATCAGACGAGTATTCAATTCACACCATGGAAGCAAACCTTGGCTTGGAAAAATTTCTTTTTCATTTATTGGCACAGTGCTTATTTCTTGGATAAACGCTAGAAGTTTTTCTTTTTCCAGCCAAAAATTCCCGGGAACCAAAAAACAATCGTATTTCAAAAAGTCCCAAGTTCTACTCTTGTTGATAAAAAGAGAGGTGACTGTGCCATGAATAACCCAATCTCTTTTAAGAATCTTGCTGAGATAACGCAATTTAAGCGTCCTATGAGAGCCGTCAGGATTGAGCCAAAGCAAACTTCCTGGAATCCAGGAAAAGTGATAAAACTCCGGACATTTAGCGAGCATATGGTCTCTCGGATCAGCTTTAATGCTCCTAGAAAGATCGTCCCACTCTTTCTGTGCCTCAGAAAGAGAGTTTCTGTAACAAGCCAAATGCTCATGATAATTTACAATCTCAAGTTCATCGAGAGGCTTACCGTAAGCAACAAACGGTTTTGGACGTCCTCCGCTAATCGAGGTAATTTCCGTAATATCTGCAAGTATGGGTTTTTGACGTTCGTTGATAAGATCATAAGATCTCAGAAAATTCAACAGCGTCATTGCACTTTCCTCTTTGAGCAAAGTCTTTGCATCAATCAACGTATTAGATGCAAAAAGCTCAAAAATATCACTGATCCTCTTTGCGTACTCTCTGCTAAAAAACTGAGGAAAAGCCAGTCCAAGAGGAAAAAGAACATCAAACAAGTTGGAAATCATTTAGACGATCTTAAGAGTGGAATTTCGGCCATTTTCCTTTGCAAACCAGAAACAAAATATTAAGCAATTCGGAATAATAGTTTATGAGAATCAACAATCAAGAAATCAAAAACGCGGAAATTTCTGTGGTATCCGAACGGAAAGTCCAAGGACTCAAAGGACTCAAAGCAATTTTTACTTACGAGGCCCGGATAAAGAAAAAAGGTCGGACGTATAAAAAACAGTCTGAAGATTTGGGATTCCTTCAGAACTGGCTGCTCTCTCAATTAGAGGCTGCATAGATATGTAGTCGCAAAGTTTAATGTCCGGGACTGCAATCTGCTTCTAAAATAGAAGTTGGTTAATGTTCTTGGCAGGACACGTTAACCGTCCCGGACACCCCAATTGTAAGTCCTGCCCCGTAGGGAAAGTACGGTGAAAGTTTCGCTTTCCAGTGAATGTTCGTAACAGATTGCACAAAAGTCCTGCCAGATTTTTTGATCAAAAAAGTTATGAACAAAATATTCAAATCCATATGGAGTAAAAGAAGAGGCTGTTACGTAGCTGTTTCTGAGAATAAAACAGCTCTCACTAAAAAATCTTGCAAGGCATATGTTGTTTTGGCTTCCGCGCTCATAGGGATAAGTGCGGTCAATGCCGAGGCAACTGTAACGGATCTCTCGGGAGAAGAGCCTTTCAGCGGAACCTACGGTAACTATGAAACGGATTGGGTCGTAAAAGGCTCTCCGGTGATGAGCGGAGAATACTTCGGAAAAAGTGTTGTAATGGCGTCCTCCGATCCGTCTTCGCCGGTCTCTCTGACAATCACAGAAGAAGGAAAACTCAACCTAAAAGAGGGGTCTTTATCTATCGGAAACACCAACAACTGGGATTTCACAGCAGGGCATGAACAATTCACAAACAACGGCACTATTACCGTTGAGGGGGGCACCCTTTCGTATCGTGGCTCTTCCGGAGACAGCTTCACAGGCACCGGAAGTATTAATGCCAGTGGCGTTTATTTACACGGTGATCACAATATCTCCCAAGGTAGCATAGAAACATCCCGCATGGAGTTAGAGGACGCGAGCTTAACTCTTAATTCATTAACTGGAGACTACATAGATATCCGTGATGAAAATTCCTCTTTGATCGTCAAAGAAGGAGAAGTTAATGGCCTTTTTAGTAATTATGGTGAGGCGGAATTCAACAATTTAACCCTATCCGGTCTATATCACGGAAAAGGAAAACTTATAGTCCACGACACGCTTAGAGGAGGCACGATCGGTGGAACCGTTGGAATAGGTGTTCAGAACTCGGATGGGTTCGACATTATTGTCGGTAAAAATTTAATTACAAACCCCAATCTTGTTAATACTGCAACCATCATCCAAAAGGGCGGCCACTCTTCTATAAGTACGGAATCCTATTCGACCTTTTCCGGCTCGTTTATTCAAGAAGGGGGAGAAACAGAATATCTAGTTGAGAATACCGACGGAGATGTCACGCTTGCCGGCAAAATAAACAGCTTTGGCACTTGCCTGAAAAAAGGCGGATCCTTAGTAGTTAAATCGGAAATCAACGATAACAAGAGCTGGTTCCAGAACGATGGAGGAACAGCCGTTTTTGAAAAACAAGTAACGTTAAATCGCGATTTGGAAAACGATGACGGGAGCAATACGACATTTAAAGACAACGTAACGATTCACGGTCTTATAACCAACGGCAGGTTCAAATCTTACGGTACAAGCTATCTTTTCTTTGAAAAAGACTTAACTTTAGATGGAGGTTCTCTTCTTAACGATAGCCATGGGGTCATGGAAATTAACGGAAAACTTGAGTTGGGAGAAAAATCGGAGGCACTGAACCGCGGAATCTTCCGAACCTCCAACTTACTCAATTTTTTTGATTCGTTAGGCGGATCCAAAATTGATGATCTGCACTATATAACACTCGGGGGCGCTCCTACTCAGGAAACTAAGACCGCACGCACTGAACTGTTTCAAAAATATGCTCCGGGTAAAGTCAAAGATTTGAACTTTTTAAACGGAATCGATGGCAAGATTGTTTTCACTGACGTAAATCTTACACAAGCTCAGGTGGACAGCCTGACAAATGCGTTGAGAGCTGACCCCAACTTTGCCCAGGGTTCCATTGAGTTCCAAGGCAATATCTCAAAGGCATCGGATGATGACAAATTAAACACCGCCAAGGTCAATGAACTCTATGAAAATGTCTCCGAACTGAGAGGCGTTATTTACACGGATCGAAAACTTGAGGGTGAAAATTCGGACGTTGTCATTGGCAAAGACGGTCTTAAATACAACAGCGGGTTTGCGGGCATCAATGAAGCCGAAAGCACCACGATTAAAGAAGGGAGAGAACTTACCCTCATCGGGGCGAAAATTGACGGCAAAGGTACGCTTTATGCGATAGCCGAGAAAGTCATCAATGTGATCGGCGAAGGCTCCAAACTCATTCTTGGGTCCTTGGGGCTCTCGGGAAGCAGAGATTATGCCGGAACGGTTAAAGAGATAAACGTTTCGAATCAGGGAGAGTTTAAGGTCGCCGCAGGAAACTATCAAATAGAGAACTTTTCTTCTGTCAGCGGAAAAGCAACGGTGGACAAAGGTGCGGTGCTGGCTGCGGATAAGGCTACTTTCACAATTAACTCTGAGTTTACCAATAACGGCATTGCAACAATTAAGCATCTTAGCGGTCATACCGGTTCTATTCTGACCAACAATGAGAGTCTGACTGTCGAAGGAGAAACCCAGTTCGGAGGAAGACTTCACAACAACAAAGAATTACGCTTAATCGGAACTGCCAATATCGACGGGACATTGGAGAATAAGAACGGAGCAAACCTTATTGCCAATACCGTAAACGTTAACGGCACACTTCGAAATCGTGGCTACATGGAAGCACTCGATAATTCCACGGTTTACGGAACTTTGGAAAATACGGGGCTCATAAAACTCTTTAATTCAGGAATCGAAACCAGAGGTGACATTAACAATACCTTTGCATTGAATGCAACCGGGAAAACGCAAGTCTCGGGGCTGTTGTCCAACGCTCCCGGTGCCGTTGCCGTGTTCCACGGAGAAAATGCCGAGTTGAAGGTAAAGGACGGAGGTTTTGTCACCAACAACGGGACTCTTTCTGCCGACAGCCTGACGATTGAAGAAGGCGGACGTTTTGTCAACGGGGAAAAGTCTTTGCCAAGCAGAAATTTTGCAAAAACAAAACAAACTTCCTCAGTATCCTTGTCAGTCCGGCCGAAGGTGTCGCAGCTGGCTGAACAAGAAGATGCGTTCTTCAATGAGAGTTCTTCAGTTATAGACAAATTGAAACTTGAAGGCGGAAAAATTGATGTTGCCGCAGGACTTTTTGCAGCCAAAGAGTCGGCGCTTGAGGGCGGCGAAGTTTCTGTCGGGACATCCGGGGAGAACACCAAGCCTGCAAAAGCCGAATTCAATCTGCAAACGCCTTTAAATTCTGTGGTGCTAATCCATAGCGACGGCGACCTAGGGCTGGGGCCAAACGCCTTAACTTTTGCGTCTTCTCTCGGGGCTCCTTTGGGGCACGGACGGTTAATCGTAACAAAGAACATTACAGTAGGACCTCAAGGAGGCATAACCGTCGGCAGCCATACAAGTGAAAGAGGCTCCGTCAAAGCCGTCAGCGGCAATCTGATTTTTAAAAACGGTTCCGCTACTGTAGTTGATACTGCAACTTTGAAGAACGGCAATGCGGCTTTTTCTTCCGAGTCCGGCAACTCTTCCGTAATTGTTGAACCTGAGGCGGAACTAATCCTCGGCAATATTGAGAACCCCGGAATCCTATACATTGTCAAAGGATTCAACACTGAAGGCAACAAAAACGGAAGTGATTGGGAAGGAGGCTGGAACGGAGACAATCTTTATGCATTGGCTCAGGACGGTACAGGAATCAATTGGATTCTTGAATTACAAAGCAACCGATCCGATATCTGGGTCAACGCGCAGCTCTCAGACGTCAGAACGCTGTACCCGGACATTGTTGTTCCGAACATCGTCAATAAAGCTCTAGATGGCACCTGCAACGGGGGCCCCGATGAACAGCTGATCTGCCAGATCCTCAAGGATAAGACAGCCGGGCGTGATCTGAAGACGAAGTTGTTGAATTCTGTCGTGATGATCGGTCAAGCGAGCGGAGCCTTGTCTATCACGAATGACTTAGCTGACAATGCGACAGATTCGATTGAAAAGCACCTCTCCTTCCGTGATTACGGCTACTCAAACGGTTATCTGAAGGATTACTCAGGTCTGCATTTGTGGGCTGATATTCTGGGAACGCATCTGAAGACGAAGTCTTTAGACGGAGCCGGAAATATGACCGGAGGCTACAAGGCCTTCGCCGGAGGGCTGATCCTCGGTGCCGATCATCAGTTTGAAGCTATGCCGTCTGTAAGAGCCGGATTTGCAGCTTCCTTCCAAAAAGGTAAAGCTGACTCCCTCGGTGATTACATCGACACCAAGAACAAGTTCAGTCAGTGGATGCTCCACGGCTATGTTGCTAAAGACTTTGGCAATGATCTGAACTGGATTAGTTCTATCAATGTTGGCCAGAACATCAGCAAAGCTTCGCAAGGGCTGCCTTCTTGGTCCGGTTTCAGCAAAGCGGACGCGCGAATCAAGAATACGGTAGCTAATGTTGCCACAAAACTTGAGAAGAACTTCCAAGTCACGGAAAACTTCCAAGTGATTCCTCATGTCGGTGCCCGTTGGCTGCGCACTCATATTCAAGGCCACACAACCAAGCTCAACGGTCAAAAAGCCTTTAGTTATGGCCAGACTTCTACGAACTTGCTGCAACTTCCGGTTGGTGTCGGACTCCAAGGCGAAGCCTATTTCGGAAGCTGGACAGTCCGTCCGCAGGCTGATCTGACCTTCACCTACAACGTTGGGAATCTGAAGAACACGACCCAGGTCTCCGGTGTTTCTATCGGTGAAATGGACTCAATCACCAATGAATTTGCCGGACGTTTCGCGTCGAAGGTGCAGGCCGGATTCCAAGTTGAACGCGGTAATGCTACGGCCGGTCTTCAGTTCGGTTTGACCAAAGGTCCAGCCGGGAAATTAGATGCCGGTATCAAGCTTGAAGGCAGATACCGCTTCTAAAGAAAACTCTTTGCGGGGCGCTCCCGGGTGCCCTGCAAAGAAAGGATTCGCAAGGACCCAAAATGAAAACCACTAAAAGAACACCGGAACGGCAATATTGGATACCCGTCGCAACATCTGAAGAAAAAGGACAAAAATGCTTAGTCTTGAGCAACAGCGCCACTTCTGAAGAGTGTTCGGTCAGTATTTCCAAAATTCTTCTCTGTTTCCTATTGCGGGAAAAATTGAGGAATGTTGAGAGCTGCCAAGGCTTTGAGTGCTCTCCGCTAGCGACAGCGTATTGGGAGAGACTGTCTCAAAACGGTTCTATCCAACTGGCAGATTTAATCACCGACCCGAATTTCGAGATTCTGTACGAACCGGATGTTTCCTATCCCGAGACATTCCGATTTGCGCTAACTTCTATTTCCAACACTACACTTCATTTAGGCCTTTATGACCTCGTATCAGCCATAACCTTTCTGTCTCTATATAAGCGAATACCCGATCCCTATTTTCAAGCAGGTTACGATAAATCAGAGTTGTGGGAGCATTTTTCCTACTTTGAGCCGAAATTTTCCGACCGGCTGTGTGACATCTTCATTTTTGGCAAAAAACAGAACAAACCCGCAGGACAAGATAAAACCTATCGAGAATTCGTTGTAAATGATTCACTGAAAATCGGTGTGGAGAACTCCAAGCTCAAGCCCTTAAAGCTTAAAAAAGTCGGTTCAGGGACGTTAACGAGCGCTGATGTTGAACTTTCTGAAATTTTTGCCGCGGTTGCTTTGCTTCAAGCAATAAAAGAAGGCGACGAAATTAACAACTATTCATATTTGCCGGAAATCTCCAACGCTTGGTGGAACAAACTTTCACGGAAGAAGCTATTGACATCTGAGGGTGTTTCGATTCCGCAAATTGGGGTCCTCTCTCACGAAAACTGTGAGGCCCCGGAAGAAATCAAGATTGCGACTCGACAGGGAGAACTCATCAATCTCACGACTTACCAGCTGCTTACGATACTTTTTTGCCTACAGCTCTGCGGAATTGTTGATGAACCCAAAGTGAATACTTCAAACCGAGGTAATTATTGGAGAGAGGTTTTCAGGTTCTTCCCCGCCTTAAAGGTAAACCTCCTCAGGCAGAAGTTTTCTTATTTGACTATTTAAGTACACATCATGGGCCACATTTTCAATTCGTGTGCGGTAATTAAAAATTTTCCCCGTGCCTTCTTTAACTGCAACAGGGGCGAAATTCCATTTAGGGTTTTTGTCAAAGGGAAAAATCAAGGACAAATTTCTCACAAAAACGTTCCTATTATGGGTGCGCCCCAACCAGCCGTTCCACTTCGCCAAAATGGTTTGCGCAACCGGTTGTTTTTCCTTTCGGGTGATTTTCCTTTCGAAAAAATTGATGTCCAAGGTAAATCCGGAAGTCCGGTCGTAGATAAGAACATTGTTTTGGACCGAAATGCCAGGCACATCAGACAAATTTTTCATGATTTTTTGAAGGGATTCGTGTTCTTTAAAACTAATGTAATTTGTTTCAAACGCAGTATTTTGAGCATAAAGAAAAATTCCTGGCAGGTTCCTCAAACAGCAGTCAGGATGAAGGAAAGCATAGCTTCTAAGAAAATTTTCAAGCATTTTCTGGGCTATTTGTTTATTAATCTTGAAACTCAGCTGGCTATTGATCAGTTCAATGATTTCAAAGAAATTATTGTGCAGGGCCCTGATTACATTGATTTCAGCTTTTGTAACCGTCGCTTTTCTTCTTTCACTCGGAAGGTATGGCTTTCGCTCCGAATCTGCATAATCGCAATGCTCGTAAGCCTCTCTTCTTTCGGCTGGAGATTTCAAATACTGTTTGAGACGATGTTTTGCAGGGGTGACAGAAGGTTCTTGCAAAATATCGCTCAGAAAATGAAGTGCAAATGGGCCGTCGCTTCGATTGTCTTCATGAAGAGTGACATTTTTCGCTTGGACAATATTCAAGCATCCCGGGCAATAAGCAAATGCTTTGTAGAACACTCTGCCCTTTTCGTTTTCGTACTTCAAGAAGTTTGGAGGCTTCTGGTTCGTGAGCTCCTTCAGTTCTTTCAAATCGTGTTCCTTGCCCTCCTCCCGTTCTTCTTTGTTCAAAACAAACGTTTTCATAAGGATCTCCTTGTAAGTGAGGTTATTTGGGGAAATTTAATTATCACCGAAAGGAGATCCTTTTAAAAAATTTCAAAGTTGTCCTTTACTGGACGAATTAGGAGAAATTCCATATGACAACAGCCCAACAAAATCCAAATATTAAAAAATGCGCGGACATTCTTTCCCGTGACACTTCCAAAGCAATGGTTTTAAACCGTTACGGTTCAACTCCTGAAGAAGCCCAAAAATGGGGTTATGTCAAAAACACCTGGGAGGATCAGCAGTTCCAGGATGCGAGATTTAACGCCTTTATCGAAAAGGCAATGAAGGGTGATCCTTGGAGAGACGTAAATGGAAAAGACTTCTTTTGAGAAATTAGCTGAGGATGTATCGTCCAAATTTGCCGATTTGATCGAAGCCGGAAAAGCGCCCTGGTCAATGGGCGGCTCCATCCCGGAGTATCCGGTTGACGCCATAAGCGGAAAACCGCTGGCCGGTATTACCGCGTTGCAGCTGCTGATGAAAGAAAAGAGCGCCGGTTTTTCCGACAACCGATGGCTCACCGAGCCTCAGATTGCTGCGCTTGGAGGGAAAATCTCCAAAGGAGCCCGAGGCATACCGAGCGTTGTCTGGACAGAAACAACAGCGGGAAAACTGACCCAAACCAAAGTCCCGACAACCTACTACAACGTTGAGCAGTGTGAAAACCTCTCTCGGCTGCCGCCTCTTTCTCCCTATAACCATAACCCTCGCGACCTGATGTCGGATATCTGCGTCGGTTTTGGCATCAAACCCGAGCAGAAGTTTGGCAACCCGAGCGCTTATGTCAACAAAAAAAGAGAACTGATTTTAGGAGACTCTTCTGTTTATGATCCGAGCGGGAAAAACTACGATAAAGAGCGCTTAAACGCGGCCCTCGACGGCATCCGGGCCTTGACGAATTTCGTCAATTATCAAAAGCATCAGGACCTTACCAAACAGCCCGAAGACGTCAATGAACTTGCACTCCGAGAAAAATTAGCTCGGACATTCATGCAGTCTTATGCGGGAAGCAGATTCCCGATCCTCGACAAGGACTTTGAACAAGCCGAAAACAAAAACCTTGCGGATTTTATTCGGAAGCACCCCGCATCTCTTTTTACTTCGGCCTCGGATGCTTCACGCCTGGTTGACCGAATCATGGAAATAAGCGAGAGAAGCTATATTTTGTTCGACTACGAGCGTCAGGACGCTTTCATTTTGAAAGCCGGAGAATGCAGAAGTTACCTCGCCAAAGAGTTTTCCAAGCTCAGCCTCTCAGGGACGCTCTTAAACAACAGCGGAGTTCGTGAATTAAAGGATTCGCTTTTCAAACAAGGCTATTTCTCTCCATACAGCTGCAACATCAATATTTTGAATCCCGTTGCGGAAAAGAACCTGTGCAGCCAATTAAATCACTGCGGTTTTCAGTTTGTTGAGAATCGAAATAGGGATAATTTCTTATCTCCCTACGATGCAGACATACTTTTGGCTGCTCAATCCAGAAGCGCCATGATGGCAGAAAGAGCAGAAAAAGCGATTTTGGAATCGGCAATTCCTCCTGACCCCTACAAAAAGGGTTGGCTGGAAACAAAGATCAGTGATCGTCAGCTCTCTCAAGATGAAAATGCTTTTGTTGCAGCCGCCAATAAAACCTGGAATGAGATTGCCTATCGGAGAAGAACAGCCGACAAAGATTTCTTTTCTCTCAAACACTGCTGGGTTGTTGATTTTGATGCCGATACCGTCAGAAAAGCGACACTTAAAGACGCTGTCGGGAAAGCGGCGGATATGGCTGACACTTGGATGGAAAAAGATCATAACTATGGTTCCTCCGTCAGAAGTCCCATCAGAGAAGCATGTCGGGAACTTTTCAACGCACAAAAAGACTCTTCCGAGTATGACGACCTGTTCGGCAGAGTTAAAGCCGAAAAAGAACTTTCTTTCTGCGACCGGATTCTCAATCCGGCTAGAGACTTGGACGGAAGAGGAAATATTGTTCTCCGGGACTTAAACCACAAAGGCTTGGTCATTTGCAGCGACCCTCGGACGCTGCCGGAGGTCTGCTCCTGGGGACCGGAAACTCTGAAAACGCAATGCGCGGAAGTTTTGAAAAAAGAAGGCTTAAGTTTTGAAGCGATTGAAGCGCTGGAAAAAAACGAGCCGGATTACAAAAAGCAGGAACACTTCAACGATTTTTGCAATGCGCAGAAAACGTTCTATTCGATTGAGAGCAAACGAAGGGAAACCGAAGAACTGAATTTAATGAGAAAAACCTTCTCTGACCCAAGCCCGGAAAAAGTTGAGGCGATTAAGGCTGCTGCCAAAGAGCAGATCCGCGCAATGAGGCTTTCAGCGAAATTAGATCAGCAAAGAGGGATGACGCAGCAGTCAAGCGCCTCTGACCGTGAAGCAAATCGAACGCAGCAAGCACCGGAGCGATAACCATGGCCTGGAAAAAGATGACTAAAAGTTCCGTCTTAAAAAGACAACAGGCAGAGACGATGTTTGCCGAAGGCTTCGGGCCTCACAAAGTCTCAAAGTCTTTGAAAGTGAATTTTCACACGGTGCGTGATTGGCAAACCGCGTTTATTGCCAAGCGGGAATGCAGAAACCAAGGAAATACGTTAATTAACCGCACGCTTGCCATGAACCTATTTAGCTGTGGTTACGGGTACAGAACCGTCAGCCGTGTCCTGCGGCTTTCCAGCATTTGGCTCAGTCGTGATTGGGCAAGACAGCATCGCAAGCTGTTAATCATGCAAGCGAGAAAAAATAAGAGGAGCAAAAAATGAAAATAAGACGAACTCTTTATTTTCTCGAAAAGTCCGCTGTGAAAGCTGACTCTCAAGAAGTTCTCAAAGGGACACTCCACGATAAGTCTCAATCCAAGAACCGAAATAATCAGATAAAGCGAATTTCAACCGTTTTGCCAAGAGCGGCTGCGTATCGCTTGAGAGAAGACATCCCCGGCAGCTCACCTCTTCCCAACTTGGTTTCCAACCGGGCCACTGCGGACTGGGATGTTCCCATTCTTGCCGCAATCTCAGCTTGGCTAATCCCGGCGCGTGTTCGCAGCTCCAATACTTTGTCAAGATCCTTAAACTCTGCTCTGACTTCTTCGTATTCTTTGCGGAATTCAGGATCTTTCATCCAATCCGCCGAAGTCTCTTTCCAAGTTTTCTTTGCAAGTCTTCTAGTTTCCACTTTTAAGCTCCTTCAGTCGGTTATAGGCAATTTCCAAGTCCCCCTTTGGAGTCTTCTGAGTCTTTTTAATAATGGAGTGCAAAAGCCAAATTTCTCTTCCGACTTTTGTGCAGTAAAAAACCCTTCCGTTACCACCTGCGGCTTTAGCTCTAACCTCAAAGAGGCCCGGGTAGCCGGTCAGAGTCTTCGTATGCGGTTCTCCAAGATCGCTTCCAAACACCTCCATTTTGTCCAAGAGGTATTTCAATCGAGCTCTTATCTTCAGAGGCATCGCTTCAATTCCCAGACGAACATCCTCCGAAAAAAAATAAATTTCATACCTCGGCATGGTGACTCACTGCTTGTTTTGGTCAGAAGTGATTATATCAAATTTGATATTAAACCTTTACTGTATTCATCCTCTTTGGAGCTAAATTTTAATCAATGCTGCCTGCGTGTAAGGTTAATTATCGGTCTCATCCTTGCGACTCTCTCTTTGTCATCCCAAGCCGATGACTTCGGAGAATTAGCCAAACGCTGCGCCCCGTCTGTTGCAGAAGATACGCTGAGAGCCATCGTTAAAACCGAGTCCGGTTTTAATCCTTACGCAATTGGGGTCGTAAAAGGAAAAGTTAAACAGCCAAAGGCTTACCACGAAGCAATGAGCACCATTGTCGAGCTGGAGCTTTCCGGCGCGGATTATTCCG
>NZ_GL883762.1 GCF_000205025.1 Parasutterella excrementihominis YIT 11859
AGGGGTAGGTGAAAGCTTCCCCTACTCGATTATGTGCTTCAAATGAAACCTTGAAATTGAAGGGATTCTTTCTTCAGGGTTTCTAAAACGGCAGCAAAACCATTCTCACCCGAGCAAACCGTTTATCTAATTTACGGGATCAAAGATAAGCGTTAATCCGGTTCACAAAAGCAGTGATTAGCTGTTTTGTTCATCAACGATCTGTTTGAATAAAGTACCCGGAACGAATTTTGGGACGCTGCGGGGCTTCAGCTCAAGCTTCTCTCCCGTATGGGGATTACAGATCACACGAGCTTTCCTCTTTACCTGGCGAAAGGTTCCGAAACCGACTAAGACGACCGGCTCTCCGTTTTTGACAGATGTCATAATAGAGCGAATCATTGTATTCAGCGTGCGGGTAGCCATGTCCTTAGTTATTTCATTTTCTTCCGCAATAATTTCGATCAATTGCTGTTTATTCATATTGTTCTTCCGAAGATGTGGTTATCGGGTGAGGATCAGAGTATTCAATTGAGGATGCGATTCCTCAAGAAACAATGAGGCTCATGGAGATATTAGCAAGATTGAGGAAATAATACTACTGAATTTTAGGTATATGGCATGAATTTCATTTTTTAGTCATAAGTTTCTTTATTGTGATTCTTAATTTTCACTTAATGAAATTTTTCATTAGTACTTATGCCTATATTTGATGAAACCTCTCTTTGAGCGCATGGCAATAACAAAAAACAAATTTTCACCGCACGAAGTTTCCTCTCTGAAAATTAATGAGCCTCTTGGGAATTTCGCTCATTTAACGTGTTGTTCTAAAAACAACCTATTGTTAGTTGCAATGGGGGATTAGATTTCTGGAATTTCGGTCTAAAGAAAAGCCCAAACGAGGTGTTTGGGCTTCTCACTACTTCTTTTTCTAAAGTTCTTGCAGGGAGGTTTTAGAAAAGTTCGGACGAATTAGATAGCGCCGGTACCGAATTTTTCAGCGTGAATCTTTTCTGCCGGAACACCGTTTTTAACGAGTTCAGCAGCAGCAAGCTTCATGAAGGGAACAGGACCGCAAACACAGAAATTCGTGTCTTTGTCTGCCAGGTGCTTGAAGAATTCTTCAGAAGGACGACCGTGGGCAGAAGTTTCAAAAACTTCAAAGGTCACGGTACCTTCCTTAACGAGTAGATCGATCTCATCGGAGAAAGGAACGGCTTCTTTGGACTTGCAGACGTGAACGAAAGAAATCTTGCGAGTCGGGTCTTTCTTCACTGCTTCTTTCAGCATGGCGAACAACGGAGTGATGCCGATGCCGGCGGAAAGGAGGCAGAGGCTGCCGTCGCCTTCGGGAAGATTAAATTCACCGACCGGGAAAGAAACCTCAACGAGATCGCCTTCCTGGATGTCGTTGTGAAGGGTATTGGAAACCATGCCGGCAGGAGATTTTTCTGCGGCTTCAACTTTCTTAACAGCGATTGTGAAGGATGCTGCGTCAGCTTTAACGACTGTGTACTGACGAGGCTGAATCAGTTCCTGGCCTTTTACGAAGACACGAACGGAGATGTACTGACCGGCCTTAACGTCAGGCATCTTGCCGTGGTCAACCGGAACCAGCTTGAAGGAAGTGATATCGTTTGTCTGTTTGGACTTCTCAGCAACCTTGAAGAAACGCCAGCCTGTCCAGCCGCCTTCAACAACAGCGTTTTTGTCATAAATGTTTTTCTCTGCACCGATAAGGATGTCAGCGAGCCGTGTGTAAGCAGCAGTCCAAGCATCAATTAATTCTGGTGTGGCGGCTTCGCCGAGTACATCTTTAATAGAGGCGATGAGGTGCTTACCGACGATTGGATAATGTTCGGCGCGAATGCCGACGGAAACGTGCTTGTTGGCAATGTGAGCAACAGCGCCTAAAAGCGGCTTAAGATTTTCGATGTTTTCTGCATAAGCCAGAACAGAGCCGGCCAAAGCCTGTTGCTGGAAACCGGCGCGCTGATGACCCATATTGAAGACCTGCATCAGTTCCGGATTGTGAGAAAGCATTCTTTTGTAGAAATGAGAGATGAGGGCTACACCGTGTTCGCGAAGGACAGGAACAGTAGTCTTAACGAGTTCGATTTGTTCTTTTGTAAGCATTGAATTCACCTATGTGTAACCAAAAATTCTATGGTGATTCTAGTTGTAAAGCCTCATTCCTTTTAAAAGGAAATGTTCTCATCTGTAAAAAGAGTTCTAGAACACGACTGAACTTGTTATCAAAATGCAAAGTTAGAAATTCTCGCTAAATCTCTATTTCATGCTCCATTTAGCTCTATTTATGTGCAGGGGGAAAATCGGGATGACTGGAACGCAAAGTTCCTTAGAGATATTGGTGCGAGTGGACGGACTCGAACCGTCACGTCAAAGACACTAGAACCTAAATCTAGCGCGTCTACCAATTTCGCCACACTCGCAGGAAGACGAATTGTACCTGAGTTCTCAAAGTAGCGAAAGCAAAGAACTAGGAAGCAACTTATCTTGAATTTTCAACCTCCCTAAAAGTGAGGTTCTTCACTAGGAATTTTTAAAGGCTGGGAGGGAAGTACACAAAAATGACCTCCCTCGGACATCGCAAACGATTGAATCGTTCGGATTAGAGGAAGGGCGAATTGAGATCATCGTACCAAATTCGTAGGACCTCATCAAGACCAATTTTTAGCAGTAGAGATTGAGCGAGGGAGAAAAGGTCGATTTGGATGCAAAAATCCTACCGATATTTTTAGATTTCTCAAGGTTTCTACTTAGAATCGATTGCATCTTAGGTATCAACATAGAGAGGAAAAATGAGAAAAGTTGGTGTTATCGGTTTGGGCCACGTCGGCTCCACCGTTGCCTATACCCTTGTGACAAAAGGAATCGCTGACGAATTGGTGCTAATTGATACAAATGAAGCAAAATGTACTGCCGAGTTTTACGATCTTCTGGATTCTTTAGGCCGCTTGGATACCTACACAAAGCTTTCAATGAATGACTACAAGGCTCTGCAAGATGCCGATGTCGTCATTACTGCTTTCGGAGATATCAAAGCGCTGGCTGACGGCGGAAATCGTTTTCTGGAATACTCTTTTAACTGCCAGCAGGCTAAGCAAGTCGGAACTGCTTTGAAAGAAGCCGGTTTCCACGGCGTGCTGATCAATATTTCGAATCCTTGCGACGTTATTACAGGTTTGCTTCAGCACTACACAGGTTTGAGCCGCCAGCAGGTTTTCGGAACCGGAACCTTCTTGGATACCGCTCGTATGCAGCGAGCTGTCAGCATGTCTTTAGACCAAAACCCGCACAACATTGCCGGTTATGTTTTGGGTGAACACGGAGAATCTCAGTTTGCCGCTTGGTCGACAATTACCGTTCAGGGTGAGCCGATCACTGAAATCGCCAAAGACCAGCATCTTGAATTGTCCGAATTAGATAAGGCAGCAAGAGGAGGCGGCTGGCTTGTCTTTAACGGTAAGAAATACACTTGCTACGCGATTGCCACCTGCGCAGCCAAACTTTTGCAAGCAGTTTTCTCAGATGCCAAGCTTGCCTGTCCTGCCTCGGTTTATTTGGAAGACTACGGCTGTTATGTCGGATATCCGGCAGTCATCGGTAAGAATGGAGTGGAATACGTCCATCGTCTGGAACTGACAGAGGAAGAAAAAAAACTTCTTGATAAATCTGCTCTAATGATCGCGCAGAAGACAAAAGAAGGTCTTCTCTAAAACATGGAAAGGGCCTCCGAACGGAGGCCCGAATTCTGCAATCTAGCCTAGCGCTTAGTACGTCATTTTCGCTTCAAGCTTGCCGGCTTCTTCAATCCATTTGGTGACTTCCTTCTCGGATGGATCACGCTGCGCAAGATTTTTTGCTTTGTTTATTTCGACCATTTTTGCAGTTAAGTTGGCCGGAACTCTGTGTCTTAACTCTTTAACCGTATCAACACCGGCTGCTTCGAGCAATTCGGCATATTGAGGTCCGATACCGCTGATTCTGAATAAGTCAGCATGGTTGGCCCATTTAAGAATGAGCTTTCCGGATATCCCTGTTTTATCCGCAACTTTTTTGCGGGCTGCCGGTGTCAAGCAAGCCTCAAGCAACTCATCCGGAGTTTTAATACCAATTGCAATTAACTTCGGAGCGTATGCTTCCCCAATTCCTTGAATATCAATGATTTTGTATGCCATAAATCCTCCAAAATTCTTCGTCTTCTTAAGGATAACTTTATTCTCGTGCTCTGAGATTAAAAGCAACTCAAACTAAGCCTGATTTTTGCAGGACGTGCTTTTATTGTTTCTTCATTGTTTTTGCTTCACTTAGATTCTTTTTGCCGTTTTCATCCGTTTTTTCCGGAATCTCTTCCGCTGCTTCTGCCGCAGCGGTTGTTACCGTATGAAAAACGGAAACGATGTTGTTAACGTATACAGTGAACATAGGAATGATCAAAAGTCCAAGCACGCCTACGATTACAGAAAGAATTTTGCCCCCGGTTGTGACCGCCTCTATATTGCATCCGATAGTGATTGCTTCCATTACCGCCCACCATAAAGCATCCCAATAAGTTCTTACGTCCGGGTTTACGTTAGTTTCGCAAACATAAAAACCTAGACTTCCGAGGTAAAGTCCGGAAAACAAAATGATGACGTAAGTTAAAAACATCTTTGAAGATGTCTGTACGGCGAACCAACTTACGACAATCGCTAATGCATAGCAGCTCCGTATCAAAGGCATGAAGCTCACAAAATAGCCAATGTCTCTCGGAAGGGTTATGCCGAGCTTAGGAAGGATTGTTCCATACGGAATACATGCAATGAAAAGAAGAAAATAGGTAATGATGTAACGAGTCTTTCTCTTGGAGTAAATGAATTCAAGAGCCAGATCCGCCATGAAAAAGATACATACCCAAAACTGCAGTTTCATTGCAAACTGGCTTTGGTAAAACGGGTTGTTGTAGACAAAAGTGTCGTAGGAAATGCATCCGACTAAGGCTAAGGAGCAAAGTAAAACGATTAAACGAAGAATTCCCTGAATGCCTTGCTCTTTAATTCTTTCCCATGTGCTTTTGCTCAAAACCGACCTCTCATCCTTTTTCTCCGGATCGTTGTGTCATTATTAAACAATCGGGGCGCTCAACAATGTTTAAGCGCCCCGTATCAGGAAATAAATTTCTTTTAAGTCGAGGAGGTGTTATTCCGATTTTTTCTGCGTTTTAAGGAAGTTTTCCAGCCAAAAAGCACCTACGATGGTTTTAACATCGGTGATTTCTCCGCTCAGGCACTGCCTGAGGACTTCGGGGAAAGGCAATGTAATGACATCAAGAACTTCCCCTGCGTCTAAATTTTGTCCAACATATTTCAGATCACTCGCGTAGAACACCGTAATTTCCTCATCGGAATAACCGATGGCGTTATTGAACCGCCCGAGTTTTTTCCAAAATTGAGCTTCGTAGCCGGTCTCTTCAATTAGTTCGCGTTTTGCACAGTTATAAGGTGATTCTCCGGGATTCAGCTTCCCTGCAGGAAACTCAAGAAAGTTCCTGCGTAAAGGATGTCTGTACTGACGTTCAAGGATGACAGATCCGTCTTCCAACATGGGGATGATCATTGAGGCGCCGGGATGATGGAGGTATTCACGCGTCGTGACGACTCCGTCAGGTGTTTTGACCGTATCTCTGTGTAATTGTAGAAAAGAGCCCTTATAGGCAATTCCGCTTTCTAAAAGTTTTTCAGCCAAGGGGTCTTTTCCCGGATCTTTCTGCTGCATGTTAGTGCCTCTTTTTATTGGAAGGTTCTTTTCGGAGCCTGTTGTCGTGTTCCATGTGCTCATTTTAGCCACCAAGAGTTCACTTGTCTTTTAGGATTTGCTCGTTGCTTGGCTTAAAGGTCTAAAATCAAAATATTGGCTAATGATCATATTTATCGTCACGTAAACCCTAAAGATGCGTGACGCTGGGTTGATCTTCAAGATCTTGGGAGAAACGATATGGTTCTGCGCACAACTCAAAAGTTTGTTAATTGGGTGAGCTGCTTGTATTTCTTGGGCGCTCTCGCAATGTTTATTTTCCTTTGGGCTTATATCCCCGTCCTTCACCTTATTTGGACGAACCTTTTGGATTTCGCATTTAACATTATGTATGTCGTTATCGGCGCACTTTTGTGGCCGGGTACATTGTTAGCAATCCTTGTCTGCGGTTTCTAACTTAGTCCAACGACATATCTCAATTCAAAACTCACGAGTCGGCCGCTCGTGAGTTTTATCATATCTAGAGCCGAAGTGTCCCCCTTCAGATGTCTTGCCGGCGACGATATTTCTCTGTTCAAGACCGATCTTTTAGCGAACGCTATTTCATGAACAAAGATGTTTTCGTCTAATATGAAAGATGCAGACAGCTCGTTTTCATCCTCATATGGCCGGCCATCAGATCGTTCTCAAATCTAATTTGGAAGAGACTACTCAGCACGGAAGTGAAGGCTTTCCGGCGGCTCTTTACGAAACGGTCTTTCGCTCAAAAATGCTTCGATACGTGCCGCTTCATTGGCATAAAGAACTTCAGCTGTGCCTCATTCTTACTGGCCGCGTGCGTTTCTCTATTAATCAAAAGGAGGTTGAAGCGGGCGCCGGAGATGTCATCTTCATTAATTCTCAGGTTATTCACAGTGCGACTTCTATATCTAACGACGAAGAAGAGGCTTCCTACTGCTGCATTAACTTTGCGTATGAAATGGTCGGAGGCTTTCACGGAAGTTTGATGGAACGAAATTTCGTTCTGCCTTTCCTCAGAAATGAGCAAAACGATTTTCTCTTGATCTCTGAGAAAAGCGAGGAGGGCCTGCTCGAGGAGATTTCTTCAAAGATGCTTCATATTCGAAAGCTCTTCAAGGAAACCGAGCCGGAAAGATATTTCGATATTTTTGCGGAGCTGGTTCTAATTTGGAAAGAACTTGTGCGATGGCTTCACAAAACAGAAGACCAGCCTTCGACAAGGCGTCCGGAAGATTATGAGACGAGCCGAAAAGTGATCTCTTATATTGAGAAGAACTTAGGTGAAAAACTTACCTTAGATCTCATCGCTAAAGAAGTATGTCTTTCTAAATGGGAGTGTTCACGTCGGTTTAAGCGCATTGCGGGAGAATCGGTTTGGAGCTATCTGATCTCGGCAAGAATGGCAAAGGCCGTTGAGCTTCTTTTGTATAGTCGTAAATCCGTTGAAAGGATTGGATTTGAGGTTGGCTTTCCGAACGTTAATCTCTTTATTCGCCAGTTCAAAAAAGAATTCAGGACAACGCCGGGACAATTCCGAAAGAATCATTGAGCAACAAAGGTATATTTTCAGCGGGTATTGGAATATCCGAGAAGAGCTGTTTTCTTAGACTAGATGTCAAACAAAGACATTTAGTTCTAAGGAGACAAAATGAAACATTCAGTTCCTGCTCAAACCGAAAACGACCTGATCGATTTTTACCGAAACGCAATTCGCACGCGCAGCTATTCCAATCAGGAAGGCGACATCGCTGTGCTCATTCTCAAAGAAATGGAAAAGCTCGGTTACGATGAATGCTATATCGACCGAGTTGGCAACGTTGTAGGCAGAGTCGGCAGCGGTAAAAAAATCATTCACTTCGACTCTCACATGGATACGGTTAACGCTGGCGACCCGGCACTTTGGGACCATCCTCCGTTTTCCGCAGATTATGCTGACGAGTACATTTACGGAAGAGGTTCTGTCGACATGAAGGGTGGGTTAAGTGCTTCCGTTTATGCTGCGGCAGAAGCTAAAAAACAAGGACTTCTGGACGGGAAGACTGTTTATGTAACAACGACCGTTTGCGAAGAGGACTGCGACGGCGTCAATCTGATCAATTTCTACAAAGATTCGGGTATTAAACCCAACTTTGTCTTCATCTGTGAGCCTTCTTACAATGTCATTACGCTCGGACATAACGGCAAGATGCAGGTACGTATTCGTACCCAGGGCATTTCTGCACACGGTTCGGCTCCGGAAAAAGGTGTGAACGCGGTCTACGAGATGGCTGAAATCATTACTCGTGTTGATGAGCTTAATAAGAGGCTTCAAAAGACGGAAGGAAAAGGAACGGTTGTTCTTTCCAAGATCAGCTCCGTTGCCGCTTCTTTAAATGCGGTGCCGAGTGAATGCGAAATTTATTTGGATCGTCGCCTCCGTCTTGGTGAAACCATAGAAGATGTAAAGAAAGAAATGGACGCTCTCGTGGAAGGTAAGCCTGCTAAGTGGGAGCTCGGTGTTCTGAAAGAAACTTCATGGAAAGGAGAAGAGCTCGTCTATCTTCCCGAACACGATCCTTGGAAAATCGCTGAAGACGCTGAATTAACAAAAGCCTGCATCCGAGCCTATGAAGATGTATTCGGAGAAAAGCCAAAGAAATTTGAATTCTGGGACTTTGGCACCAACGCAGTGGTTCCGGTTTCGATGGGGATTCCGACCATCGGATTCGGTCCCGGAGAATATAAATTAGCGCATATGATTAATGAACGCTGCCGTCCTGAGCAAGTTAAGGAAGCGGCAAACTTCTATCTCAATACCATTGCGGAGCTGTGAAATGAAAGATCTCGACCACCTCAAACTGCCTCGTGCCGGTGAAACCTCTAGCCGTTTTACGAAAGAGCAGGCTCTCGCGGCACAAAAGTTTCATCAAACGCTTCCCGGATATTCCGTTACTCGTTTGGTTGAACTCCCTGCCTTAGCCAAAGAACTCGGCGTCAAAGACATTTTTGTTAAAGACGAAGCCTCGCGTTTTGGATTGAATTCATTTAAGGGACTCGGCGGAAGCTATTGTTTGTTCCATCTGCTTTCAGAAAAGTACGGATGGTCAGGTAAAGTTGAAAGCTTCGCACAGCTCAAAGATCAGATCGCGTCGCTGGAAGAAAAACCTAAGATCATCTCCGCGACTGACGGTAATCACGGCCGAGGCTTAGCCTGGATTTGTCATTTGCTCGGACTTAGGTGCGAGATTCTCATGCCGGCCGGCAGCAGTGAGGAGCGTCAGGAAAATATCCGTAAGCTCGGAGCCGATTGCCGGCGCACAGACGGCAACTATGATGAAACCGTCCATGAAGCAGAAAGGTTTGCTTTGGAAAACGATTGGCTGCTCGTTCAGGACACAGCGCTTCCGGGATTTGAGAAAGTAGCTCAGTTCATTATGCATGGTTACCTCACGATGGCCCTGGAGACGGTGGAGCAACTAAAAGGCAAATGTCCGACGCATATCTTTTTGCAAGCGGGCGTTGGCTCCATGGCTGGCGCTATGTGCGGATTCTTTGCCTCTCTTTACGGGCCTGATGTTCCGGTGATTTCCATTGTCGAGCCGAAAACCGCTGACTGCGTCTATCGTACAGCTGAAAAGGACGACGGCAAACTTCACAATGCTCCCGGCAGTCTGGAAACCATCATGGCAGGCCTTTCCTGCGGAGAGCCTTGCAGCGTCGGCTGGAAAGAAATTCGGGCTGCGGCTTCCCATTATTTCCGCATTGAGGAATCCGTTGCTGCAGATGGAGTCCGCGTCCTTTCTTCTCCTTTGGAGAACGATCCTCGAGTGCTTTCAGGAGAGAGCGGAGCGGCTGGTTTCGGTACAGCGTTTGAGCTCTTGTTTCACAAAGCACAATACCAGGAAGAAATTAGCTCTTTAGGTTTGAACAGTGAATCTGTCCTTCTGTTTTTCAATACGGAAGGTGTTACCGACAGAAAGAATTTCCTGAAGATCGTTTGGGAAGGTGCGTTTGCCGAGAAAGTTTAAACGCCAAGTCTTTTAGGAGTATTCTCCGACAACACAATATTGCATAAATAGAAAAAGGTTTTAGTTTTTCAAAAGGCTCCGTTTGTGAGTCTTTTCCTTTCCTAAGGTAATTAGAAAGACATGAGCGATTCGTCGTTTAGCAAGGGCATCGGGTTAGCCATCGCCGCATCCGTGTTTTGGGGCTCGATGGGCGTTTGTGCACAGTATCTTCTCCAGCAGTGTTCATTTACGCCGCTGGATTTGGTATCCATGCGTTTGGTATTGGCTGGTCTGATCCTGCTGATTATGGAACGGTTGGTATTCGGCAGAAATATTATTTCGCCGCTGAAAGACATCCGTACTACGGTCGGGATTTTAGTTGCCGGTCTTTTGATTCTTGTTTCTCAGCTCACGTTCATGCTTGCGGTCGCCGCATCTAATGCGGGAACGGCCGCCATTGTGCTTACGCTTGTGCCGCTGATTTGCGCCTTCTGGCTCTCTATCACCGAGAAGCGTCCTTTGACAATGCGTGAAGGGATCTGTTTTGTCCTTGCGGCTTCCGGGGTTTTCTTGATCGTGACCAAAGGAAACTTCAGTACGCTGGACTTGTCTTTTGCGGGCGTGCTTTGGGGTTTTGTATCGGCAATATTTTCTGCCGCTTACTCCATTCAGCCGAGAAAACTCATTATGAAAGTCGGCGTTGGCCCCGTTGTCGGCTTCGGAATGCTCTTCGGCGGTCTTGTTGCCTCTGTGATGAATCCGCCTTGGACGATGAACGTTCAATGGACTGCTATGTCTGTTTCGGCTTTCACTTATGTTGTTCTTGTTGGAACGGTTGCCGCTTTCTGGTGCTACTTGTCCAGTCTTAAGTATGTTTCTGCTGTTATCGTCGGTTTGATGGTTTGTTTTGAACCGTTAAGCGCCTATTTGCTTTCCGTCTTTGCCTTTGATCTGAGAATCGGTATGTGGGAGGGCGCCGGCATTTGCCTTGTGCTGCTGAATGTCCTTGTTTTGTCTCTTCCGAAGAAAAGCTCCGAAGCGATAAAACCATAGAAACAAAAATCCCGGTGCAAAGCCGGGATTCTTGTTAAGGGTCTTTAATCGAGATGCGGACCGAATTTTTCTAATCGCTTACATTCTTCATTGGTAGCAGAGAATTTTTTGAAGTTCTCTATAAATTTTGCTGCCAATGCTTCTGCGCGCCTGTCCCATTCACTCGGATCCTTATAGGTGTTGCGAGGATTCAAAATCTCCGCATGCGCACCTTCAGCGTTAATAGGAATCTCCAAGTCGAAATAAGGAATCTTCTTTGTCGCGCCTTTGAGGATGCTTCCTGAGAGGATGTCATCGATGATGGCTCGCGTGTCTTTAATCGAAATACGTTTTCCCGTTCCGTTCCATCCGGTATTGACTAAATAGACACGGGCACCGTTAGTGCGGGCTTTCCTTGCCAGTTCTTTGGCATATTTAAAAGGATGCAGAGAGAGGAAGGCAGCCCCAAAACAGGCAGAGAAGGTCGGTTGAGGCTCCGTAATGCCGCGTTCTGTTCCGGCCAACTTGCTGGTGTAACCGGAGAGGAAATAATACATTGCCTGATCAGGAGAGAGTATAGAAACTGGAGGCAAGACTCCGTAGGCATCAGCAGAAAGGAAAATAATTTCCTTGGCGGCCGGTCCTTTGGAGATCGGTTTAACGATGTTTTCGATGTGATAGATCGGATAGGAAACACGAGTGTTTTCAGTAGCTGACGTGTCACTGAAATCTACTTTTCCAGCTTCATTTACGATGATGTTTTCCAGAAGGGCGTCTTTTCGAATGGCGTTGTAAATATCCGGTTCGCTGTCTTTATCCAAATTGATGACTTTGGCATAACAGCCGCCTTCGTAATTGAAAACGCCTTCATCATCCCAGCCGTGTTCGTCGTCGCCGATTAAGAGACGTTTAGGATCGGTTGAGAGCGTTGTTTTGCCGGTACCGGAAAGACCGAAGAAGATGGCAGTGTTTTTGCCTTCTAAGTCGGTATTGGCCGAGCAGTGCATCGAAGCGATATGACGAAGAGGGTTGAGATAGTTCATGACCGAGAACATGCCTTTCTTCATTTCTCCGCCGTACCAGGTATTCAAAATGACCTGCATCTTTTCTTTGAGGTTAAAGACGATGGCAGTTTCGCTGTGCAGTCCGAGTTCTTTGAAGTTTTCAACTTTAGCTTTGCTGGCGGTTAAAACGATAAAATCGGGTTCTCCGAAGTCTTTGAGTTCTTCAGGGGTCGGACGAATAAACATATTCGTCACAAAGTGTGCCTGCCAAGCCACTTCCATAACGAAACGAACTTTCAGGCGCGTATTCTTATTGGCGCCGCAGAAAGCGTCAACGACGTAAAGACGGTCTTTATGAGAGAGTTCGTCAATGGCTTTGTCTTTTAGGATCTTCCAAGAGGCTTCTGAGAGCGGCTTGTTGTCGTTCTTATATTCCTCGCTGGTCCACCAGACGGTGTCTTTGCTGACATCGTCAACAACGAAAAACTTATCTTTGGGAGAGCGGCCGGTGTAGATGCCGGTCATGACGTTTATTGCACCGAGTTCGGTGACAACACCTTTTTCGTAGCCGACCAGTCCTTCTGCGGTTTCATCTTTGTGGAGTTGTTCATAGGAAGGGTTATGAACAACCTCTTTGACGTCAGTTATGCCGTACTTTGCTAAATCTAATGTCATGGTTGTAATTCCGCATGGAAAACGGCGCCGAAAGCATGCGTACATTCATCAGCGACGAATCCCACGAATAAAAGTTAGCGTTTTCAATTAAGTGAAAACGAATGGTGTAAATCTCCTCAATTCTACCGCCCAATCGCGAAATTTGTAAGAAAGTATTAATACGGTATTAATCCGAATTATAGGACCGTGAAGAAAAAGAATTTTTGCTTAGTTCCTTTAGCCGGAATTTGATTCTTTATTTTTTACTCTCTAATAAAATAACCCGACATCATTTAGGTTAGGAAAGAAAGATGGACAAGAAGTACGCAGCGCAAGAGGCCATTACGCATTCCATGATGGGAAGTCTCGGTTTAAAGCTCATAGAAGAAAAGGAGGGTTTTATTCGCGCTAGTATGCCTGTCAATGACAATACTTCTCAGCCCTTCGGAGTTCTGTGCGGAGGCGCTTCATTGGCGTTTGCGGAGATTATTGCCGGATATGGCTCTTATTTGTGCTGTCCGGAAGGATTCATTCCAGTCGGAAGCTCGGTTTCTGGAAACCATGTTAGTTCAGTGCGCAAGGCGCCGGATGTTTTGGTTTACGCGGAAGCCACGGCTTTACATCTCGGCCGCACGACGCATCTATGGAATGTTGATATAAAAACCGAAAACGGAAGGCTCGTCTCCACTGTCCGGGTGACGAATTTCATCGTTAAAGACAAGTCGGAAAGCTGGAAATAGGAAAAGAAAAAAAGGAGGAAGACCTAGGCCTTCCTTCCCAAAGGAGATTCTAAAGACCCCAAAGTGTTGGCAGGAATGTGCTTAGGCTCGGGAATAACACGATGACGGCTAAGGCAACCAGCGTTGCAATTAAGAGCGGAATGACCGGCGGCGTCATTTCTTCCATCGTCAAATCGGCGATTTGAGCGCCGACATAGAGGTTTACAGCCACGGGCGGTGTGACCTGTCCGACCGCTAAGTTCACAGTCATCATGACGCCGAACCAAACCGGATCCCAGCCGAAGTGATGAACAATCGGAAGCAGGAAGGGAAGCAGAACGTAGTAAATCGAGATCGCGTCCATAATCATTCCGGCTGCCAGCAAAATCACGTTGATAAGGAAGAGGAGCGCCCAAGGGTTATCAGACAGCGCAAGGAGCACCGCGGCGCCTCTTTCTACTAACCCGACGGTACTCGCAACCCAGGTAAATAATCCGGCGCAGGTCACCACAAACATAATGACGGCGGTTGCCTTAACGGATTCAAAAAGGACGTGAAGTAGTTTGTCCCAGGAGTTGAACGCCTTATAAATAAAGGTCCCGACAAACAAACCGTAAAAGATCGCGACAGCTGCAGCTTCGGTCGGCGTGAAGATTCCTCCGTAAATGCCGCCCAAGATGACGACCGGCGTCATGACGCCCCAGATCGCATCTTTAAATACGAGCCAAGTCGATTCCTGACGGGGCAGTCCGCGATAGCCTCTTTTCTTTGAGATGAGGTATACGGTTAACATTAAGAAACCGGCAACCAGCAGTCCGGGGACAATACCGGCGGCGAACAATGCCGGAACGGAAGCATCCGCAATGCCGCCGTAAACAATGAAAGCGATACTCGGCGGAATCACGATGGCTAGGCCCGAAGTCACGGAAACGTTGGCTGCGGCAAAGGCTTTGTCGTAGCCGTTCTTAACCATAGCCGGAATGAGGATTAAGCCGAGCGCAGCGACAGTCGCAGGGCCCGATCCGCTCACGGCGCCCCAGAAGGTGGCGACTGCTACGGTTGCAATGGCTAGACCGCCGGTCATGTCGCCGACGAGGTTTTCGACAAGACGCACAATACGCGCGGCGATGCCGGCGCTTTCCATAATGAAGCCGGCCAAAATAAAGAAGGGAATAGCTAACAAAGGAACTTTAGCGACGCCGGCAAAGAAGTTGTAGGGCAGCATGTCGATGCCCATGTCAAAGAGCCAGCTGACGATGGCGGCAGGAAGTCCAAGACTGATGGCAATCGGAACTCTGCACACCAGCATGAAAATAAAAAGAATCAGCAGAACCAGTCCGGGATCGGACATCAGCGAATTAAGCATGATCTCCTCCTAGAAGTTCTGTTTCTGAATATCTTCAACAGTGCGCTGAAGAATTCGGACAATAATGAGCGCCGAGAAAAGCGGCGTGGCTATGGTGTAGAGCCAAACCGGAATATCCAGAGACTCAGAGGAAACGTTTAGTTCAATTTCGTCAATAACCTCAATCGCACCTAAGTAAGCCAGCATGACGAAGAAAGCCAGTGAGCAAATTACGCCGAAGAAGTAAAGCGTTTTGCGCAGCCATCCGTGGGTAATACTGTAAAGCAGATTCATCGTGAAGTTGCTGCTTTCTCGGAACGCAATCGAAGTGCCGAGCAGTACGATCCACACAAAGAAATTTACTGTCAGTTCCTCGGAAGCAGAAAATGACAGGTTTGTGCAGTAACGGATGATGATGTTGATGAAGGCAATGCAGGCCATGACTGCTAAGAGAAATGACCCAAGGAGCTCTTCAAATCGGGTGTTGAGGAAATGAAGCATAGTTGTTCTTCTTATATTTATTTGTGGTAAAGCCGGTGCGGCCGGAGCCGCACACGGCGTGTCGCTGAGTAATTCAAAAATTACTTGGCAGCCTGCATGTCTTCTTCGGCAGCTTTGACGACATTCGGGCCGATCTTCTGAGTCCAGTCAGCACGGACGCCGGCTGTGGCTTCATAGAAGCGTTTGATCATTTCAGGTGTGTACTCCGTCACGGTCATGCCGTTTTTCTTAAGTTCTTCCTTCGGATTGGTGATAGCAGGGAGCTTATTGATGCTCTTGAGGTATTCATAAGCCTGACCGTTGTCGTTGCTCAGACGGGAAAGGGCTTTGCCGTATTTTTCAGCTTCGGTAGCGCAGCTGAGAATAAGCTTCTGATCTTCCGGAGAGAATTCCTTCCAGACTTTCATGTTGGCAGTGAAGAACAACGGGTCGATCATGTAATGCCAATCGGTGGAGTACTTGTGCCACTGCCAAACTTTAGTCGGGACGTTAATGCCGTTAGTCGGGTTTTCCTGACCATCGACGATGCCCTGCTGAAAGCCGGTCACAGCTTCAGACCAGTTGATAGCCTGAGGGTTGGCGCCAAGGGACGAGAAGATGTCAATGAAGATCGGGGTACCGCATACGCGCAGCTTCATACCCTTCATATCTTCCGGTTTTTCGATCGGGCCTTTGCTCGTAGTTAATTCACGGAAGCCGTTTTCAGACCAGCCGAGGAACTTAACGCCGGTTTTTTCGATGGCTTTTTCCAGCATCTTTCCGGATTTTCCGGCTTCAATAGCGTCGATAGCTTTATAGCGATCCGGATTGTTGGCGACAAAGAAGGGAAGGGCGGTGAGGTTTAATTCTTTGATTTGAGGAGACCAGTTGATGGTGGAAGCTAAAGCAAAGTCAATTGCTCCGCGGCGAACGAGCAAAAGTTCGGAAGTTTGCTTGCCTGCCATCAGCTGAGCACCGAAATACGGTTTGATGTTGATTCGGCCGTTGGATTTCTGTCTGACGCAGTCGGCAAAGAAGGTTGCGGTTTGGCCCCAGCCGGAGGAGGCGCCGGGTACAACGCTGAGCTTGTACTCGGATTTATATGCGGCGGAGGCGGCAGAAAGGCACAGGCCCATGGTAGCGAGTGCGAGGGCAGCTTTGCTTAAGAGTTTAAAGGTCACAATAGTTACTCCTAGAGATTAGAGAATAAAAAGTGTTAGTTAGGTCGAATGAAACCGAAAGCTCATTTGCTCTCGATTTACTGCCGAAGCACACCATTTGTTTAGTGTTCTTTTTTCAATGGAGTCCGGTACGACCCTTGAGGATTTGGTTAGTCTCATACAGGCTTTTGGCCCGTTCCAGACTATAAAAATATTGTATTCTTCGATTACAAAAAACTTCGTTTTTTCACTAAGGAAAACCCTGTATTAACGAGAGCGGATCATCGCAGTTATAGGTGTTTTGAAGTAGGATACCCGCCTATTCGTGCTTGTTCCGCTGGGAGATATAGATGCGCTATTACGATATTGAAGTGGCCGGTACCAAACGTGCCCTGAAACTCTGCCCTATTAATCAAGATCTTTGCATTGCAGCCTTTTTAATTCTCGGCGATACCGAGCTGACTGTTAATTGCGCAGCTGCTCTTTTGGAAAGAGCTCCTAAATATGATTTCCTTTTAACTGCCGAAGCCAAGAGCATTCCTCTGGTTCAGGAAATGGCCCGTCAGAACGGTGATGCACACTATATTGTTGCTAGAAAGGGCCGAAAACTCTACATGGACAACCCCATCTGCGTTGGTGTGAAATCCATTACTACGGAGAAAGACCAGAAACTTTATGTTGATCAGGAAGAGATGGAACAGATGCGCGGCAAACGCATTTTGATCGTTGACGATGTCATTTCTACCGGACGCAGCCTCCAGGCTTTGGAAGAAATTGCTGCCGCTGCGGGTGCCGATGTTGTCGGCAAGATGGCCGTTTTAGCCGAAGGCGATGCTGCTTCTAGAACAGATATTTCTTATCTCGAAAAACTTCCGCTCTTTAACGGCAAGGGCGAACCGCTTCCTTTTGATTAATTTCAGAGAGCTAACTGAATGATCGGCATTATCGGAGCGATGAAGGTTGAGCTTGAGGCTTTGAAGGCAAGGCTTCAGGACGTGACTGTAACCAGAATTTCGGGCGTTGATTTTTACAGCGGAAAGCTGCACGGTACGGACGTCGTCGCCGCAGTGAGCGGGGTCGGTAAGGTGTTTTCCGCCGTTTGTGCGCAGACGATGGTTTTGAAGTTCGGTGTGAAAGCCATTATTAATACAGGTGTGGCGGGAGGACTTTCTCCTAACCTTAAGCTCGGTGAAGTTGCCATTGCATCTCAAGTCTGCCAGCACGATATGGACACGTCTGGCGTCGGCGATCCCAAAGGTTTAATTTCCGGAATTAATAAGGTCTTCATTGATGCCGATCCTCTCTGGGTCGCAAAAGCTGAGAAAGCGGCACAGAAATTAGGCATTCATACCGAAACCGGCGTGATTGCTTCCGGCGACCAATTTGTCTGCGATACGGACCGTAAAGCTTGGATTCGTGATTTCTTTAGAGCCGAAGCTGTAGAAATGGAAGGCGCGGCCATCGGTCAGGTGTGCTTTGTCAATGAAATCCCGTTTGTTGTGATTCGATCTATTTCCGATGATGCTTCCGGCCACGCACCTGTTTCTTACGAATCCTTCTTTAAAGAGGCGGCTCAGCGAGCCGTCGCACTGACGGAAGAGATGCTCAAAGAAGCCTGAGAGCATTCCAAAGCAGAAGGACTTTTCCTGGAGTTAGTTGAAGGAGCGAACTTCGCGAAAAGTCCTTTTTGCATTTTGGATGAATTTTTTAGATTTTTGCTGCTTAACGGCTTTCAAGCTTTTAGCAACTTTTTCTTCAAAACAGAAGAATCTAATTGAGACAACACGAGTCCGAAAAGCACAAGGAACGCTCCGCTGGCGGACCAAACAGTGAGTTCTTCGCCAAGGATAAAGTAGGAACAGATAAGGCAGATCACCGGAATAAGATAAATATAGACGGCGGTTTCCAAGAGTTTTGAGATTGTTCAAGGAGGAAATGGCAGGGGAAGAAGGATTTGAACCCTCGAATGCCGGAATCAGAATCCGGTGCCTTAACCAGCTTGGCGATTCCCCTGCAACATAAAGTTCAGCGAGGTGGCAGGGGAAGAAGGATTTGAACCCTCGAATGCCGGAATCAGAATCCGGTGCCTTAACCAGCTTGGCGATTCCCCTGTGCTGAGAAGACAGAATTATACACAAAACAAAAACTTTTGCAGGACTCAACGCAGAAACAAATCAAGGCACTCTCGAGCGCCTTGTTTGTAAAAGAAAAAATATTTTTTGAAACGTCGCTAGAAGATCATATCTGCCAGCTGAGAGATCAAAAAAGCACAAAGAGTGATGGTTGCACCAAGCTTAAATAACTTGACCTGTTGTCTTCTAAGGTCCCGTGCAGCGACGCGGGCTTTAGCACTGTCTCTATACATCGCGGACTCCTTTATGAGGTATTTCGTTAAATGAATTATATCTGAACTAGGGAAAGTTTCTAGGTATTTATACCTAAGTAAAATCAAAATGAGCGTAAAAATTTGTGAGCTAACTATTAGCGTTAGGCAAATTCTTCCACAAATGAGGCAGGGCAGGAGGACATCGAGAAACTTTCGTGTAACACATATAAGAGGTGAAGTTCACCCGATACTGCAATTCGTCTATTGAGTAAAACCTCTTCAAAATTTTTCGATTCTATTCGTGGTGTGAAGAACCTTTTCAACTAACGTTCAAGTTGAATTTCTAAAAATAAGGAAAAAATGATCGTAAATACTGCTAAATTCTTTCCTAATTGATAATGATAATCAATAGCTGTAAATTTCATCAAACTTTACATGTTTTAAGTTGTATCTCGTTCATTTACAGTTATAATCCGACGATCAAACAGGGAAGCACTGCTTCTCCACCCTATAAACAAGCCCCCTTCGGGCATATCCGGAAAGGAAATATTTAAATGGCAGAAGAAACCAAAGTAGAAGAAAAGGTAGAGGAAAAAACAGAAGCCACAGCAGCTCCGGCTGAAGAAACAAAAGCCGAAGAAGTTAAGCCGAATCCTCTTCAGCGCACCATTGAGCTGACGATTTCTCGTAAAGAACTCGATGCTCGTGTTGCTAAAGCTCTTCGCGAAAAAGCAAAGAAAGCTAAATTCCACGGTTTCCGTCCCGGCCATGCTCCTGCCGCTATGGTCAGAGCCGCTTATGGTCAGGAAATTCAGTTTGATGCAATCAACGCACTCGTTTCTGCCGCTTTCGTTGAAAAAGTTCAGGAAGGCAAATACCACGTCTCCGGCTACCCGGATATCGCTCCGACCGAAGGCGCTCCTGAAAATGAAGACACAATGTCCTTCACAGCTACTTTCGAAGTCTTCCCTGACGTCGAAGTTCCTGACATGAAAGACGCTTCCGTTACAGAATACGAATGCGAACTGACAGACGCTGACGTTGAAAAGACACTCGACGTTATGCGCAAACAGCGCGCCACTTTCGAAAAGGCTGACAAGACTGCTGCTGACGGCGATCGCGTTATCGTTGACTTCAAGGGCACTCTTGACGGCGTTGCTTTCGAAGGCGGTACAGCTAAAGACTACGCTTTCGCTCTCGGCCAGGGCAGAATGCTCCCCGAATTCGAAAACGCGATTCGCGGTATGAAAGCCGGCGAAACCAAGACTTTCAACCTGACTTTCCCTGAAAACTATCCTGCCAAGAACCTTGCCGGCAAGGAAGTTCAGTTCGAAGTTACGCTGAAAGAAGTTGACGAAGAAATTCTTCCCGCCCTTGACGACAAGTTCGCAAAAGACCTCGGCGTTAACGATGGTATCGACAAACTCAAGGCTGACGTTAAAGAAAACCTCCAGCGCGAAGTGACAGCTCGTCTTGAAGCACGTACTAAGCAGAGCGCCATGAATGCTCTTCTGTCCGTTGCCAAGTTCCCGGTTCCGCACGCTGCTGTTGAAGAACAGAGAGAGGCTCTGGTCCACGACGCCATCGAAAACATGAAGGCTCAGGGAATTAACCTCCCCAACGACAGCATTCCTGCCAACGCCATGCTTGACCAAGCTGAGCAGAGAGTTCGTCTTGGACTGCAAATCAGCGCTATTGTTGAGAAAGAAAAGATTACTTCTACTGATGAACAGATCAAAGCTTTGGCCGACAACATCGCCAAGAGCTATGAAGATCCGAAAGAAGTCGTTGATTGGTACCTCAACAACCCTCAGCACAAAGCTGAGCTTGCCGCGGTTGTTGTGGAAAACAATGTCGTCGCTTGGATCCTGAAGAACGCTCAGGTCAAGAAAGAACCGATCTCTTTTGAAAACCTGATGGGTCGCGGTCAGCAGGCTTAATCAATTTCAGGCGTCAGAGGCAATAAAATGCCTCTGAAAAATACAAACAAGTCGGCAAGGTACTCATTAGTCCTTGCCGTTTGTCATTGAAAACTACTACAAACCACGGAGACGCGTATGCCCGACTTTTCAAACTTTAATTCTGCACTTATACCGATGGTTATCGAGCAGAGCGGACGCGGAGAGAGATCTTTTGACATTTACTCCCGCCTGTTACGTGATCGCGTAGTCTTCCTGGTAGGACCGGTGACTGATCAGAGCGCTAATTTGGTCGTTGCTCAGCTGCTGTTCCTGGAAAGCGAAAATCCGGATAAGGATATTTCGCTCTATATCGATTCCCCCGGAGGAAGCGTCTACGCCGGTCTTTCCATTTACGATACGATGCAGTTCATCAAGCCGGATGTTTCCACCATTTGCTTAGGCATGGCTGCTTCCATGGGTGCGTTCCTGCTTGCTGCAGGTGCGAAGGGCAAACGCTTTGCACTGCCGAACTCCCGCATCATGATTCATCAGCCTTCCGGCGGTACAAACGGAACCGCTGCAGACATTGAAATTCAGGCGAAAGAAATCTTGGAGTTGCGCAGCCGTTTGAACACAATCCTGTCCGAACACACCGGCCAGTCCATTGAAAAGATTGCGGTCGACACCGAACGCGATAATTTCATGAGCAGCGCACAGGCAGTGGAATACGGAATTATCGACGGCGTATTTAGAAAACGTTCCGAGCAAATCATTAAAAAGAAATAATTGATTTTGCGGATTAAAGATTTAAGGAAGTTATGAGCGATAACAAAGAGGGACCCGTCTGTTCTTTTTGCGGAGCCAAAAAGGGACAGTACTCTGAAATTTATAAGTCAAACATCGGAGATCAGTACATTTGTAAAGAATGTACTGAAGAGCTTGCTCGTTACTCCGGTGTGATTGAAGATGCTTTGAAGCGCTACCAATATCTCGAAGCTCACAATAAGAACGCAGGTTCCGAAGCCCCCGCTAAAGAAGCCGAAGCAGAAGAGGCAGAAAAGCAGGATCCGATTTTGTACGGAGAACTGCCGACGCCGAAAGAAATTTATGCCAATCTTGACCAATATGTGATCGGTCAGGAACAGGCGAAGAAGGTTCTTTCCGTTGCGGTTTATAACCATTACAAACGTCTTAGAAGCAAATTCATCGGAGATGATTCCGACGAAAAAGTTGAGATTCAGAAGAGCAACATTCTTCTTATCGGTCCGACAGGTTCCGGCAAGACGCTTTTAGCTCAAAGTTTGGCCAAAATGCTGAATGTTCCTTTTGCAATTGCAGATGCAACGACTCTGACAGAAGCCGGCTACGTCGGTGAAGACGTCGAAAACGTGATCCTGAAGCTTCTGCAAAGCTGCAATATGGACCTCAAACGCGCTCAGATGGGCATTATCTATCTTGATGAAATCGATAAGATTGCCCGCAAGAGTGAGAACCCGTCTATTACCCGCGACGTATCCGGCGAAGGCGTTCAGCAGGCTTTGTTAAAGCTCGTTGAAGGTACCGTTGCCAATGTTCCGGCTGCCGGCGGAAGAAAGCATCCTCAGGGAAACAATATTCCGGTTGATACTTCGAACATTCTCTTCATTTGCGGCGGCGCATTTGAAGGTTTGGATAAGATCATTCGTAGAAGAACTGAGCGCAGCGGCATCGGCTTTGAAGCCGATGTTAAGGGGGCCGACGATAGAAGCGAAGGCGAAGTGCTCCGCGATATTGAAGCTAAGGATCTAGTTCGCTACGGCTTGATTCCTGAGTTGGTCGGACGCCTCCCGGTGATTGCAACGTTGGATGACCTAGACGAAGAAGCGCTGATTCGCATTCTGACCGAACCGAAGAATGCGGTCCTGAAGCAGTACGCACGATTGTTCGAATTGGAAGGCGTTGTTCTCGAAGTCGAACCGGATGCGCTCAAAGAAGCAGCCAAAATGGCTCAGGAAAGAAAGACCGGAGCCCGCGGCCTGCGGTCCATTATTGAGAATGCACTCCTTTCTGCTATGTTTGAGATTCCGAGCAGAAAAGACGTCGCCAGAGTGGTGGTGAAAGCCTCCACGATGAGAGACGGACAAGCCGAGTTCATCACTAAATAACGGTAAATAGGAGGTCGCTTCGGCACCTCCTTTTTTCTCCTTGGATGGTCTGTTTATCCACCATCCCTTGATTAAGGTCCCCAAAATAGCCACAAAATCTTGAAAGGCTTAAGGCGAGGGGCCTTTTACTTTTGATACAGTATAGAAACGATTTTTAAATATTTGGCGCCCTTGATTTTTTTTCAAGCGTCCCCAAGTAGTAACTTACGTAGTGTATTTTTTAGCAGTAAGGATTTAGATGATTCAGAAACGTACAACTAATTCAAATCCGATGATGTCGGTGTTGCCGCTGAGAGACATTGTTGTCTTCCCTCAGATGGTTGTGCCGCTCTTCGTCGGACGCGAGAAGTCGCTTAGTGCTCTTCGCAATGTCACGTCTTCTGAGAAGGCGAACAAAGAGCTTTTGCTCGTCGCACAGCGCGATGCAGGCATCGAAGATCCATCTTCCGATGATCTGTTTGATGTCGGTACGGTTGCGCGTATCGTCCAGTCTTTGAAGCTGCCTGACGGTACTTTCAAAGTCCTGGTAGAGGGTATTCGCCGTGTCCGAGTTACTCAGTACAAAGAAGACGAGCAAATTTTTGCTGAGGTGGAAGACATTCCTCAGGATAGAATTTCCCAGCGCACTTTTGAGCCGCTGCGCAGGACGATCCTGACAGCCTTTACCGAATACCAAAAGAACAATAAGAGAATTACGAACGATCAGCTGAATCGGATTTCTTCATTAACCGATCCGGAACAGCTCATCACATCCATTGCCCAGTTGCTGGTTCTTTCTCCTTCCCGTAAGCAGGATCTGCTTGCAACGGTTGGAACAAAGGAACGTCTTGAACTTCTTTTTGACATGCTCGAGGAAGAAGTTGACATTCAGCAGACGGAAAAGCGTATTCGCGGCCGTGTGAAGAAGGCAATGGAAAAGAACCAGCGCGACTATTACCTCAATGAACAGGTAAAAGCCATTCAGAAAGAATTGGGCGATACCGACGAAGAATTTGAGGAAATCGAGCGCAAGATTAAAGCTGCCAAGATGAGTCCCGAAGGCGAGGAAAAGGCCCTCGGCGAACTCAAGAAGCTCCGTATGCAGGGTCAGAACAGCGCGGAAGCCAATGTGATTCGAAATTACATTGACACGCTGATTTCTCTGCCGTGGAGCAAGAGAACTCGTGTCAACACGAATCTCATCAAGGCAGACGCCGTTTTGGAAGAAGACCATTACGGTCTTGAGAAGGTGAAGGAACGCATTCTTGAATACTTAGCGGTTCAAAGCCGAGTCAAGAATGTGAAATCTCCGATCCTCTGCTTAGTCGGACCTCCCGGAGTCGGTAAGACATCTTTGGGCCAGTCTATCGCCCGCGCAACCGGACGTAAGTTTGTGCGTTTGGCTTTAGGCGGCGTAAGAGATGAAAGCGAAATCCGAGGTCACAGAAGAACCTATATCGGTTCCATGCCGGGTCGAATTCTCCAGAGTCTTACTAAGGCGGAAACCAATAATCCGCTTTTCTTGCTCGACGAAGTTGATAAGATGGGTATGGACTACAGAGGCGACCCAGCGGCTGCGCTCTTGGAAGTGCTGGATCCTGAACAGAACAACACTTTCCAGGATCACTATGTAGAAGTGGATTTCGATCTGTCACATGTGATGTTCATTGCGACTAGCAACTCCATGAACATTCCGGCTCCGCTGCTTGACCGTATGGAAGTGATACATCTTTCCGGTTACACGGAGGATGAAAAGCTCCACATAGCTCAGAGACATCTGATCCCGAAACAGATGAAACTGAACGGTGTGAAGCCGGGCGAACTCGAGATCGAAGACTCTGCGATTGTTGACATCGTTCGCTACTACACCCGCGAAGCAGGTGTCCGCAGCCTAGAGCGCGAGATCAATAAGATCTGCCGTAAAACGGTCCGTGACATCCTTTTGAAGAAGACCAAAGGAAAGGTGGTCGCCAACTCCGACAATCTTGACTACTTCCTCGGTGTCCGTCGCTACAACTTCGGTGTCATGCACAAGGGCGATCAAGTCGGCCAAGTCACAGGTCTTGCTTGGACGGAAGTCGGCGGCGATCTGCTTACGATCGAAGTCGCAACAATGCCGGGTAAAGGCCAAATAACACGTACCGGTTCTTTGGGCGATGTGATGAAAGAATCTGTAGAAGCTGCACGTACAGTGGTTCGTTCGAGGGCTTCTCGTTTGGGCATTACCTACAAGCAAATCTCTGAGACGGATATTCATGTCCATTTCCCGGAAGGAGCTGTGCCTAAAGACGGTCCGAGTGCGGGTTCCGCTATCACGCTGGGCTTGGTTTCCGCTCTGACGGGTATTCCTGTCAAGGCTGAAGTGGCTATGACCGGTGAGATTACGCTGAGAGGCGAAGTTCTTCCGATCGGCGGTTTGAAAGAGAAGCTTTTGGCGGCGCTTCGAGGCGGTATCAAAGAAGTGCTGATACCGGAAGAAAACGTGAAGGATTTGGAGGAAGTACCTGAAAACGTCAAGGAAGGATTGGTGATTCGTCCTGTCCGCACCATTGACGAAGTGTTCCAGTACGGTTTATCCAAGCAGCCTGAAGCGTTACCTCAGACAATTGAGCAGCCTATCACTGCGAAACAGCAGATTGAAGTGGGAACTTCAGCTACTGGATCGACTGCACGCAACTAAGATCCACTGGTTTAAGAGGAGGGGGCTTCGGCCCTCTTATTTTTTACCCAGACTCAAACCGATTGAATTTATGTAACAAATTTCGACCGACTCAAGCTCTGTTCAGGTAGTCAATTTCAAAATCATTTGTTGGTTTTGGAACTTAAAAGGATGGGTTTGAAACTTGTAAAAATATGGGGGCAAATTCAATAAAACAGACTCATAGTTAATCAACAACCTCAGGCCAGATAAGAAAATTTGTCTCACAAATGAGAAGAATTGTCTAGAAAACCTTTAATTTGCCCACAAATACTGCTATGATTAACGAATCAGAGTTTATTTACCCCTTTATCTCTCTCGGAGGGAATGATGAATAAAGCAGATCTCATAGAAGCCGTCGCAATTAAATGCGACATTTCCAAACTTGCAGCACAGCGCGCTGTTGATGCGATGATCGACACAATTACAAATGCATTGCAGAACGGCAAAGAAGTCCAATTACTCGGCTTTGGTACTTTTTCTGTTGTCGAGCGTGCAGCTCGCAAAGGCCGCAATCTTCGGACAAATAAATCAATTGATATTCCGGCCCGTAAAGTTCCGAAGTTTGTTGCTGGCAAAAATTTAAAAGATGTAGTAGAATAAAATCTTTCGTGATTGAGACAGCGAGATCTTAATAACGAAGGATGCTTAGCTCAGTTGGTAGAGCGGCGCCCTTACAAGGCGTAGGTCGGGAGTTCGAGACTCTCAGCATCCACCAAGGAGTGGTAGTTCAGTTGGTTAGAATACCGGCCTGTCACGCCGGGGGTCGCGGGTTCGAGTCCCGTCCACTCCGCCAAGATTCCAGCCCCGTGAGGTTCTTTCACAGGGCTTTTCCTTGTGCGCTCGGCATGAGCGAACTCTACAGGGTGGAAGTCCCGAAGTGCAGGCGGTGGCGCCAAGCACATAGCCAGAGGCAAGGCCTGAACCGCGAGGTTCCGACTGAAGGAAGCCCGAGGCCAACCATTGACCTTACGAACAGAAACGGTCTCAGGCATATGCTGTCGGGTAAGACTGCAAGACAAGTTGAAGCCCAAAGGCCACACGGAGATGGCAGTGTAAAGACCGAAGGTACATGATGGGAAAGAGTTCGTTCTTACCCGAGGAGAACTCACGGACGCAAGCCATTTGGCTTGGCGGAGTAAAGCTTGTCGTGAGTGGTCAGCAGACGGCGTAGTACTCGGTAGCAGTAACCGAGGAAGGCCTGAATCTTAGCGGAGTGTGTTACTGCAACTACGACAAAGGGAATTATGGATAGAAACAATGAAAAACCTTCATGCGGGCGAGGGGCACGGAATGCGGCCAAACCTGCACAAAAGGATCCGCCCGCGTCCATAGGAGCAGAAGAAGACACACATAACCTCAATTTATACGCAAGCATCACCTTAGAGGCGATACTGGAGCCCACTAATCTGAAGGAAGCGCTCAAAAGAGTAATAGCCAACAGAGGGGCTCCCGGAGTTGACGGTATGGAAGTCGGGCAATTGCTCGACTGGATACGCAGCCACCCCGGCCAGCTTACAAAGGCGATTAAGGAGGGAACTTACAGGCCCTCCCCTGTGAAAAGAGCAAGCATTCCGAAAGAAGAACCCGGAAAGTTCCGAGATCTGGGAATCCCAACAGTCATAGACCGTCTAGTGCAACAGGCAACCGCCCAAGTACTCGACTGGACCTATGACAGGGACTTCTCGGATCGGAGCTTCGGGTTCAGACGGAACATGCGGGCTCACCATGCTCTCAGAGTCATAACAGCAGAAGCCGATCAAGGCTATCGATGGGCAGTGGACATGGACTTAGCCAAATTCTTTGACACGGTGAACCACAGCCGACTAATCAGAAAGCTGTCACTCAAAATCAAAGACGGCAGGGTCATTTCGCTGATACACAAGAAGCTCCGATCGGGAGTCCAAATTAAGGGGGAGATCAAACCCACGGAAATAGGACTTATGCAAGGCGGCCCACTGTCACCGCTCCTTGCCAACATCTACCTAGATGAACTGGACAAGGAATTGGAAAAGCGCGGCCACCGCTTTGCAAGATACGCTGATGACCTGATCTGCATCTGTAAGAGTAGAAGAGCGGCAGAAAGAACGCTGGCAAGTCTGACAAGATTTGTACAGGAAAAGATGCTGTTGAAAGTAAACCGGGAAAAGTCGCATGTGGCCTATATATCGAGCCCGCAAACGAAATTCTTAGGGTACGGCTTCTACTACAGTCGGACAAAAAGAGAGGTAAGACTGACAATCCATGAAAAGAGCAAACAAAAGCTCAAGGATACGATCAGGAAATTACTCTCTCGGAGTCCGAAAACGAGCATAGAGAGTGTGAAACAGCTACTAGCGCAAAAGCTTCGGGGGTGGATGAACTACTTCCAATTAGCAGACGCCCAAAGATGGACGCAAGGGGTGGATCGGTGGATACGACGTCGCATCCGCCAACTCTTGTGGAAAACTTGGAAAAAGGTAAAAACAAGAATCAGGGCCCTGGTGAAACTGGGGGCGGACCCTAATCAAGCTTATTACTGGGGTTGTACCCGAAAGGGCTATTGGCGGATATCCAACAGCCACATTCTCACGACCACTCTGACCACGGACTTCCTCAAACAAAGAGGATGGTCATGGTTGGGATGTTTTAGAGGTTAAAACGTTAAGAAACCGCTGAAAAACCAAGGTGACTTGGCCTACCAGACCGGTACGGGCAGCGGTGTGAGAGGGTGTTCGCTGGAAATCAGCGAAACCCTACTCGATTTTTTAGTCGAAGCGTTTTAACTTCTGAAATATTGCAGAAGTTAGGGTATCTACCTGAAATCTGAAATATTGCAGAAGTTAGGGTATCTAGCA
>NZ_GL883763.1:0-6775 GCF_000205025.1 Parasutterella excrementihominis YIT 11859
CCTTTCGGTAATCGCTGGTATTTCACTGCTTTAATAGCTTGAATTTTTAAATACGCAGACTGGGGCAAATAGTCTTGTGACCAGGCTGCCTTCGCGACCGCCTTAAATGCATTGAGATAAAGATTAACAGTTGCACCGGAACAATTTCTTGCAGTTAAGTGGTTTTTGATCAATGTCCAGTGGCTTGTCCTCAGTTTTGACCAATCAATCAATTCGTAATTTTCATGTCCAAGAACCCTTGCAATATTTTTTATGCAGTTTTGCATTGTTATCGAAGAACGACGGGAGCCGAGGGACGATAAATACAACTCGACCGGATTCTTCTTCCAGCCAGTGGATGCAGTTGGTATAAAAAGCATTTTGCACCTTATCCAAAGTTAAATTGCCAAAATAATCGCAAAGGAGTACTTCTGATGTTCTCTTTCATGAAAGAAAAAACTTTGCTTTGAATGCCTATGTAGGGCGCCAAGGAGAGTCAGCCGAAATTTAAAAAATTCCTCGGAAATTTTATGAGGCAAACAAGTTGGAAGTAGTGAATCAGAACGGAACCGTTTCTTCTAAGAGCGGCCCGACGCGGGGCAGGTCTTTCCAGCAGGTGGTGTATCCGGGGCTGAGCCGCGCACGAGACATTTCCCAAGTACCTTTTCCTAATTTAGAAGCCGCAAAGCAGAGCGTATTCTTACCGTAGCGCGTGTTGATGGAATCCATCAGTTCACAGATGATCTGCTGCTGTTCGGTTTCCGTCTCTTCAAAAAGATCCTTGGTGACTGCACCTTTCGGAACGACTTCACCGACGTAGACGCCGGTGCGTTTATAGAGGAAGTCTCTGCGGTAACTTTGATTGAGCAGCCGTCGGGCACAGTGAATGATCGTATTGGTGTCCGAGATCGGGTAGGGAAGTCCCACACACGGATAAGCCTGCTGTTGGACATCCTGAAGGCGGAAAGGATTCGTGTTTAAGACAATACCGACGGTGTGCGCCACCGTACCTTCGCGACGCAAGGTTCTTCCGCATTCCTGGGCATGGAACGTGATTGCGCCTAGCAAATCGTCTTTGTCGCAGACCAAATGACTGAAGCTGCGGCTTCTCATGATTTGCTGTCTTTTTGGTTTTACAAGTTCCAGTGGAATGCAGGACGTTCCCTGAAGTTCTCGTACTGTCATGGAAAGCGTAATGCCAAACCGATTTCGGATGGCCTCTGCATCTGCACGGGCTAAATCTAAGGCCGTCCGAATACCCATCTTTTCTAGGTGTTCCGTATAACGTCTCCCTACACCCCAAATTTCAGAAACTGGTTCGCAAGCAAGCGCTTTTGCCTGCCGCTGAGGCGTTAAGTCGAGCCAATTGCAAACGCCTTTTAGGCCGCCATAGTGTTTCGCTAAATGGTTGCAGTATTTGGCTAAAGTTTTTGTCGGCGCGATACCGACACACGTTGGAATTCCTACATCCTTAAATACTTTGTCTTTAATCCGAAAACCTAACTGGGTTAGATCAGTACCCAGACCTTCGTAGCCGCTCATGTTGGCGAAGCACTCATCAATACTGTACGGATCAATGCAGTCAACTTGGGAGGCGATGGTTGACATCATCCGCCCGGAGAGATTGGCGTAGAGTTCGTAGTTGCTTGAGAAAACGGCGACGTTTTCCCGTATACAGAATTCTTCGATCTGAAAGTACGGCTGGCACATTTTGATGCCGAGCTTTTTGGCTTCCTTCGATCGAGCAACGACACACCCGTCGTTATTACTGAGCACAATTACGGGACGGTCAGTTAAGTCCGGACGAAAAACTTTTTCGCAGGAGGCAAAGAAAGAGTTTCCGTCCACCAGCGCGAACACCTGCATAGCTAGTTGCTTTTAATCGTGTACTTCACGACGCCGATAAAGCGCCATTCATCGTAGTCTTTCGGGAGGATGGGCTTGTAGATCGGATTTGAGCTTTCAGGGAGCAGACGCAGTCCTTTATCGTCTTTCATATAGCGTTTAACAGTGAATTCATTGTTAATGCTCATGATGACGATGTCTCCGTTCTTGGGTTCCGGCGAGCGGTCGACGACCAAGAGGTCGCCTTCGTCCATACCGGCCAAGTCCATGGAATCGCCTGTTACGTAGACGCAGAATGTGGAGGCGGGATTGGAAACCAAATATTCATTTAAGTCCAGCGTTTTGTCGATATAGCTTTCTGCCGGGGAAGGGAACCCGGCCTGAACCCCGCATTCGTAAACTGGAATGCTCAGGTGCGTCGGATTCATGGCCGGAACAAGGATCTGGTCTGTGTCGAGGGTACGAGCAGGTTCTGCGACACGTTCAAGTTCACAGCGAAGCCATTTTGCGCCACCTAACTGTTTGAAAACCGGAACCAATTTGTCCGTGAGGCAGACAGAAACCCGTTTTGTACTGCCGAGACCTTTGCGGCCTGCACCTTCGCGAGCGCCGCCACGGTTTTCTTTTTTAGTTGTTTTATCCATGATGAAGTAAAAAGAGGAAAATTTTGAAATAATCATACTATTTCAAAAATCTGTAGTCAATTATTCCCGTTGCTATTAATCAAGGATACCAACCGCTTTAAAAAACCTTAGAATAGCCCCAGACGAACTCCGACCGGTTTTAGTGTCTTCTAGGTCGGCAAAGTTTAGCCCTGCACTAGCGGGGCTTTTCCTTCTTGACTTCCTCCCCAACAACGTTACCAAGGGAGGGTATCTCTCTTGACTATGGAGGGTTAAGATTCACAAATTCGATTAAGCTGTACTTCCTCTGCAATGACTTCTTGCTCTGATCCGTCTTCAAACTTTACACAGACAATACCGTCCGAAGCTTTCCGCTTATAGAGAAGCTCACATTCCCTTCCGTCAACAAGACAAAAAATTATCGGTTTTTTATAGAGCTGCTCTTTTGTTTCTTCATCCGGGAAACTTTCTACGGATGGTTCAACATCATCAAAAGAGTCCTCACTAGGGCTTTCTTTAAATGCTTCCTCTGCATTCTCTTCTTGCTCGTTGTCTATATTATTTTCATCTTCCAGAGGCTGGTAGCAAGATTCATCAATCTTTGCCCCTGGGAATAACTCGTCGGCTTCTGCTTGAGATTCTTCAGCAACTGTCTCCTTATCTGAAAACTCGATTTGTTCACCTTCTATTTTTTCGTTTTGCTCTTGAGGCAAAATATCGGCGGCGTCTTCAGATTCAGTCGAAAAAGTTGTTCCGGAACAACTTTGAGGATTGAAGTTGTTCGCCTCTGCTTTTGAAATAAACTCCCGGCCTTCAAGGAAAGTCTCTACTTCTGAGGGATGCTCTATCCATTTTTTATAGAGAATATAAGCCGTCTGGATACTATTTATTTTCTTTTCCGCTAAGGCTGATTGAATCTCTTCCGGAAACTCTTTCCAAGCTGAATACTTGGACACCAGAGCTTTTTCCAATCCAAGTTTCTCGGCAATTTCTACCTGTTTTTCTCCTAAAGAAATCCGCTCACAAATAAAGTCAGCAACCTCAACGACAGTTAGTGAAGATCGCTTCAAGTTTTCCGCCATCTGAGCATAGCTAATGTTTTCAGCGGCAATAGAAGTATTCACAATCGCTTTAATTGACTTAGCCTGAAGGAGTTGGCTCGCCCGAAAACGCCTCTCTCCGCTGATAATTGTGAACGTATCATCTGAATTAGCTCGGACAACTATTGGCTGAAGCAGCCCATATTCTTGGATACTGGCGGATAGCTCTGAGAGTTCCGCGTCATTAAATTGTTTTCTTGGCTGGTTAGGATCAGGTTTAATTTTGTCTAATTCGATGTCTAGAATCTTGCCTTCAGTATTCAGGACTGACTTTTTGCCGCTTGCGATCTTACTTAGCCGATTCAAGTTCAGAGCCATTTCAATTATCCTCCCTGGAGCTGTTCACGACGGCTAAACTTCCGTCCTCGTTCCAAACCACACGAAGAGGATTGTTTTCAGGTAAATTAAGAGCTGCTGCTAAATTTAGAAAAACCGTCCTTAGCTCGTACCATGCCTCACCGGGTTTTGAGTTTTTACTTACCCATACCGGCCGATGCTGTCCTTGTGCCGCTGCATATTCATTTCGATTAAGAACCCATGCCGGTTTTAGACCGTTTTCCTGTTTCAGTATCAGATCTTTTGCCAATACCCAAAGCTGCTTAAAGTTTTCAATCTGATAAGGCTTCCTTTCGACCATGTTCAATACCAATCCTGCAAACTGAAGTTTCTCATTGATGGTCGAAACCTCTTGGGCTCTGCCTAAAAGCATTTCTACTCCCTCGAGAGCTTCTTGTTTCAGGTTGACAGGGCAAACGTAATGGGTTGCAGCTAATAGTGCAGCAATCTGGCGAATATCGTATGAGGGATTGGTATCAATAATGCAAATATCAAAATCGTCTTGGATCTCGTTTAAGCTGTTGAGCAAATTTTCTACAAAGCCGTTATGAGCTTCTTCACCGCTTCGCTCCAGTTCTTCCAAATTTGTATCCGCTCTAACTAGAAGCCGGGCGGCTCCGGTTGTTCTCAATCCTCCTTGCTGCATCAGCAAACCTGAAGAAACATTAGCGGGCTCAAAAAGCTTTGAATCAAACAAACAGTTTGAAGAATGCGCCTGAGGATCTAAATCGATAAACAAGGTGCGTAAACCACGTTTCAAGGCGCAATAGAACGCAAATTGTGTTGAAAGGAATGATTTTCCAACACCACCTTTGTTGTTAATTACGGTCAGAGTAATCATTTTTAGTTCTCCGGATAATTTGCATACGGAAGGTTAATGGCTTTAAAAGCAACTACAGAATCGTTGAAAAAATCCCAATGACCTTCCTTAAACGTTGAGCAATAGCCTCTTAAATGATTCTTCAGCAGAACTTCACAAGCCACACCTTCAGGCGGCTCACAAGAGGCTACAGACGACCAGCCTAGGGCCGTTTCGGGATCAAGCAGTGCTTTGGCTGAAGCAGGAACGGGAGAAAAGTCTTTGAAGAAAAGAATTTTGTCTGAAGGCCATTTTTGCCATCTTCCTTCTTTAAATTTATCGACGACGCATCTTCCGTCATTCAAATAAATCATCCACTTAAAATTAAAGGGATCACCGGGCAACAGTTCGTTTTTTATAGGTGGTAAAACGTAAGGCCAGCGGTTCCAGTCATGAACCTGGTATGGCTCTTCCCGAAGGATATGTTCTCGATCTACGCTGATAAGAATATCCGCTCCGGTTATAGATACGGTTCCCGGTATTGCAAAGGTAATAGAGGTTCCATCCATCCGTTTTAAAGCTTCTTTAACAATCGAATCCAAATGATTGTCCGGATCTTCCAGCGCTGCCGTTATAACATCCAACAACTCAGTGCTGAAACTTTCAGTGGGTGTACTGTCATTTGAATCAAAAACGCAATTTTCTGCATTTTCATTAGTCATCTTTGTTCCTCTGTTGGGATTAAAGTGTTGGGAGTTTTTAATAACTGAAGGCCGGTTTCTGCTCGACGTTTTTGAAAAGAAGGGCAGAAGTTGTCTTGTTTCTGCGTTTTCTGGCGGCGCGACTTCTCAGAACAAAATCTGTATCATTCCCAGACCTTGTTGTTTTTTCGGAAATGCTTCTGAAAGAAGAAGCAGAGGACCCTTTTGAGACGAAATCTTCTAAGTTTCTTGAGGGAAGAAAAACACAGGGCTCGAAGCGCCTTGGACAAGCGCCGAGCCCTTGAACAAGGAGATTAGTCGTGCAAGTAAACGTAAAACGACTATTTCTGCTCCTTATCGTGTTGAGGGAATTATCCGTCAGAGCTGACTTTGTTGTCAACTTTGAGGGCTCTGTTTCTCTAGCGGTAATTGGGGCAGGTGCGCTGTTGCTTTTGATTAAACGATAGCGTCGAGCAATGCCGGGACGGTTGTTTTGTTCCGGCATTTTTTCTGAAGCATACAACGAAAGTTCATTTTGACTCCGTAAAACAGCAACGGCCCAACTGCTGGTAACAGTTGAGCCGTGTCTAATCTTTGGAGAAAAAGCGATGCGGTCTAAGAACTCGCTAATCTTCGTAGAGAGATTAACACAACTGAACAGAGAAGGATTTACCTTCAAAGTTAAGGTCGGAGTGCCTCTAGCGCTGCTCGTGTTAATCATCTCGGCGGTCGCTGCCAGTTGGTTTTCATAACCGTCAGCTGTGTTGATGTTTGACGCAGGGAGTCTCGATCCCGATTCGGGGCTTCCGGCTGTTTTTCTCAGCTGTCTTAACATAACGATTTCCTCCGGAAACTTTCCCAGTCAAAGACCACTAAACGAGCCTGTTCACATAACCTGTCAAAAGATCGTTCTTCGAGGTAGGCTTCAATGGAATCTGCACCGGAAAGCCTTAGATTTGAAACGGCAATCATCGGTTTCATTTGTTCATACCGAGCATTAATAACTTCAAAGAGGTAGTCTTTTTCTCTCTCGGAAATCCCTCTAAATGCACCGATCTCGTCCATGATCAGCAGATCAACCGAAACATATCGGGCGATAATGTTTTTCACGGAACGCTCTTTGTCATTCCAAGATGATTTAATGTCCTCTAGCAGCCGGGTTACCGTTGTGTAAAGGACTGTCCTTCCCTGCTTGATCGCTTCATGACCTACAGCGCAAGCTAGGTGAGTTTTTCCGGTTCCCGGAGTACCGATCAATAAAAGAGTTTTACCGCTGAACCAGTCAGCTTTTAACTCTTGAGCGAAATCCATGCAGCTTTTAAGGGCTTGATATTGACCTTTTTCAGTCGCTTCATAAGCCTCGAAGTTCTTGTCCGCAAAGCGCTTGGGGAT
>NZ_GL883763.1:6785-7424 GCF_000205025.1 Parasutterella excrementihominis YIT 11859
AGATTTGAAACGGCAATCATCGGTTTCATTTGCTCATACCGAGCGTTGATGACTTCAAAGAGGTAGTCTTTTTCTCTCTCGGAAATCCCTCTAAATGCACCGATCTCGTCCATGATCAGCAGATCAACCGAAACATATCGGGCGATAATGTTTTTCACGGAACGGTCTTTGTCGTTCCAAGATGATTTAATGTCCTCTAGCAGACGGGTTACCGTTGTGTAAAGAACAGTCCTCCCAAGCTGCATTGCTTCATGACCTACAGCGCAGGCAAGATGTGTTTTTCCGGTTCCCGGAGTACCGATCAGTAAAAGAGTTTTACCGCTGAACCAGTCAGTTTTTAGCTCTTGAGCGAAATCCAAGCAGCTTTTAAGAGCCTGATATTGACCTTTTTCAGTCGCTTCATAACCTTCGAAGTTCTTGTCCGCAAAGCGCTTGGGGATCATGCTTTGGCCGAATAGTTTTTTGATTTTGGTTTCTGCCAAACATCTCGGACATCCCGAAAACCAACGGCTCCCCGTGCCATCGGTAGATTTAATCCCGGCGGTAAACCATCCGTGAAATTCGCAAAACCCGGCTTCAAACCGACTTTCATCAATTGACTCTCGAAGGGTAAGTTCTTGTTTTTCAGATAGTTGAGAA
>NZ_GL883763.1:7434-14736 GCF_000205025.1 Parasutterella excrementihominis YIT 11859
CTTTGGCCGAATAGTTTTTTGATTTTGGTTTCAGCCAAACATCTCGGACATCCAGCAAACCAACGGCTCCCCGTGCCGTCGGTAGATTTAATCCCGGCGGTAAACCATCCGTGAAATTCGCAAAACCCGGCTTCAAACCGACTTTCATCAATTGATTCTCGAGGGGTAAGTTCTTGTTTTTCAGATATTTGAGAGGAAATCATGTCAACGTCCCTCCGTCTTGCGTTTGAGAACAAATGTCCCGTCCGGGTTGAGTCTTTCGATTCCTTCCATGTAGTCAATGTCTCGGAATCGCTTGGGCTGAGCCGATTCTGAAGCGGATTGTCTTGCATTTTTGCGGTTTGAAACCGCAGTCAATTCGTGCTGAAGGGACTTGAGAACAAAGGCCACTGCCGAGCTTAACGGCTTGCCTTCCTTGTCTTTTGCGGCCTGACAGCGTGCAAACACCTGAGCAATCGTGTCATAGTCGAAGCGGGACATACCGCCGGCGGCCAGCTCCAAAATGAAATTTTGATTTTCCGAATTTCTGGATCTCCAGCGGGCAAGCGCCTTTTCGTCCAAACCGAAAAAGACCAAAACTTCTAAAACTTCGCCGATCATCCAAGCCGATTTTTCGCGCGCGAATAGGTTTTTAATTTTTAAACTTCTATCCGATTCCGATACAGATTCCGATTTATTAATATTTTTATTAATTAAATTATTATCCGATATCCGATCCGATCGGTGCGCGCGCGTGTACGTACGCGAGGACGATTTTTCATTTTCTGCGATTTCCATTTCGTTTTTCGTCACATTTCCGGCCGAAAAAACCGCCGTTTTCCCGTCCTTCTGTGCTACGGCAGACCCATTGGTACTCAAGGCTTCCGAGCAACTCTCATGAATTTGCTGACTGTTTGTTGGGTGGTTTGTTGAGGTTTTGCTGACCTGTTTGTTGACCATTTGTTGGGTGGTTTGTTGAAGTTTTGTTGACCTGTTTGTTGACGTTCTGTTGACATTTTGCTGGCCCTCTGTTGGGTCGTTTGCTGACATTCTGTTGGCGTTTTGCTGGTCATTTGCTGAGGTTTTGTTGACCTGTCTGTTAAACGTTTGTTGGGTAGTTTGTTGAACTTTTGTTGACGCTCTGTTGAAATTTTGCTGATCGTCTGTTGACGTTCTGTCATCGTTTTGTTGAACGTTTGTTGAAGATATGCTCACCGGTTTGTTGATAAATTGCGGATCAGCTCTCGCAACTTCATCTTTAAGCCGGGCCGATTCAGTTCTCAATTCCGCCTCAATTTTCTCTTGAAGAATCTTTGTGAGTTTTCTTTTTTCGGAACTCATCCATCCAGCCTTCATTTTTTCCAACCTCTTAGATACTTCATTCTGAATAAAGTTTTCCAACAAGCTGTGGGCTTCTTTTCGCATGGACAATGATTTCTCCAATCGTTCATCAATCAGCAATTCTTTGTCCTTTTTGAAGAATCTGGCAGTCACAGTATCTAAAATGTGACGCCTGTTTTCGGTTAACACCGGATACAAAGCGAAAACTTCTTCCTGCGTCAAAGGAGACCCCTTCATCGCATAGCCCAGCCGGAGCTTAAACAGACAGGATGAGAACTCATCAGAGAGCACCATGTAGTCCCTGACGTACTCATCACTTGTAATCAAGTATCCGGTAAATTCAAAGGGATTGATCAGGTCATTAATTTTCATTTTTTCCCTCCTGAGACTTTTCTAAAGCTTTTGTTCCGCACTCTTCCCGAGGGATAAAAAGTCCTTTGTCGATTTCAATGAAGTAAAGGGCAAGAACTTGATCAAGATCGTCAAGAAGTGTTCTATTAAGCTGATCGTCCAAGGCACCTACGCTGTTGCAGGCTTGCATGTACGAGAACGGCGCCCCGCCGTTGAGATAGAAGAAGTTAATGAGTCTGGAAATAATTCCGCTCATTGCTACCGTCAAATTGGAATGATTGAGCTGAAGCTGTAAGGGATCGACGAGATAAGGAGTTATCATGTCAGTACTCATTTATAAAATATTTTTTATATAATAGCAAAACTAATGATTTGTTTTCTATCTTAATAGTTTGAGTCTGAGATGAATAAAATTATTTTCCTACTGATTGCAATGGGCTTCTTTTCTTCTTCTGCCGCTAGCCTTGAAATAAACAACTACGACACGGCAAAGATGACTTACTTTGAAGAACTAGATGAATTCGCGAACAGCTTGAGCCCCTCCGAACTTATTCAGGCGATAAATTCATTACAAGTTCGTAAAGAGGATTGCAGCACAGAATTATTTATGGTTTTAAGTGAGAAATTATTGAATTTTTCCGTTGAAAAGAAAATTGGGAAACATGCACACTTGTCCAACAAGATACTTCAACAAGAAGAGGAATGCCGTAAAGCCGGGTTGTTTAAACACTATAAGCGGAAATCCAGCTCAGGTGCTTTTCTTCATTAATTATCTACAAACGGCGATAATATTCCTAAGAAGTTAAAAATTACAAAGCTTGTTGCACCCAAATGAAGACACCAAAGCCTAGAATTTTTAGCGGTTCTAGGTTTTGGATGTGTTCTGAATTTGTAGAACTAGACTGAACGATAAAACCTCCTTTCGCAGAAGAGATAATCTTTCTAAAAACAACACTTCCGTTGAGTTCAACCAAGTAAAGACCATCCTTCGTGTAACTGCGCACTGATTTATCTAAGATAACGATTGATCCATAGGGAACTAAATCGCTTGAAGTTAACTCATCTACATAAAAACTCTCTGCTTTTTCCGCATGAATGGGATACGCAGACTTTTCAATAAAAATATCAGGCATTTGAACGTTACCTATTTTAAAAGGAACAAATCTGCCGTCTGTAGATCGTCTGCGTATCTCAAACAATGGGATAACGGTTAGCTTTGAAGGTGAGTTTTTTTTCTCCTCAGCTTTTAATTTAATGTCTTCTTGTTTTTCCGGTAATGGTTGAATTTCTGGATGTTCCTCGTCCATCCATCCGACTGGATAATTCAACTTTTTTTCTATATCTCGTGCCAGCGCAATACCCATTTCTCTTGGCTTTTTCGTTGCGCTTGAAGGGGCAAAATTTTTAACTTGGCTGAGTGTGGCGTCAGTTTTTGATCGTCCAAGGGCAACATTGAGCCGAGCAATTGAACCGTATTGCTCTATAAGAAAGAGTAAATTTTTTTGGCGAATTAAAGAGACTGGTCGCATTTTTAACCCTTAGTTTTGCTCTTTAATATCAAAAACTTTTTTATTTTGATAGAAAATTATCTATCGATAGAAATGCAGCAATAGATTGGCTATAATTTAGCTATTGATAGTTGCCTTTATATGATTGGAATAGGAAACGCTTGTTTATGAAACTGGACGAATATTTAAAGCAACAAGGCACCGGAGCGTCGTATCAGTTAGCCAAGAAACTCAAGATTCAACCGACGAACGTTTACATGTGGGCCAATAAAAAAGCGAATATTTCAGCCGGACGCTGCATCCAGATTGAATTGCTGACGGACGGTGCTGTCACCTGCGAAGAACTAAACCCGAATTTTGACTGGGACAGTGTGTGGAAGCTTTTTAGAAAGCGCTATGCCAATGAAATTGAAACTGCCAGAGCTTGCTAAAGGAAAAGATGATGTCTAACGAGAGGATTTCAGGCGTTCAGGCTGTACGACTAATACCGGCAAAGACCGTTGCGCGCATTTTGAATATCAATGTCCGGACTGTCTGGAAATTCATGCAAAACAAGCCTAATTTTCCTCAGCCGCTGAAGCGTTTCCCCAGATACACCCGTTGGAATGAAGCAGACATATTGAACTGGAGAGATACTCCGCAAATTTAATTTTCAAAACGAATCCCCCGCATAACTAAAAACCCAAGAGAGAACCATGGAACACTTCAGCAGCGCATTCTATTTAACGATACTCGGCTTAGCCTGTATAGCCGCTGCTCCTTTGTTTTTGTTCCAAAAGCATGACTCTGTTTTTTGTGCCGCTCCTCTCTTGTTATTGCTCGGACTCTCGATACTAATTATCGGACTGGCAGGGCTAAAGGGAGTGGTGCCATGAGAACCAACTTGATAAGAAGGGAAAGAAATAGCGGATATCGATTGGTTTCTGTTATTTGTTGTGGGATGCTCGCCAGTTCTTATCCCCAGTTCTTCCGGAATAAAAATGTGGTTCCTTGTTCTTTTCTTAGCAGCTTCTGTTTATCTGACAACTCAAAATTGGGATCGTCTTCTTCCCTTGCTTCAAGGAACAATCTCTTGCGAATTTTACGAAACACTAGAGGTTTACCATGGTCGGGATTTCCTGTCCCTTATCTACACAATCCTATTTTTGCGCCTCATTTACATCTGCCTCGATTTCTATCTCACACGGGACTGGTCTTCGGGAAGATGGAATCTCTTTTTTGCTCTGAATATCCTCGTTTTCTGCGCTATCGGTTTTCTTCTGAAAGTTCTCAAGTCCGGGACGTATCTGTTTTGCTCGATTTGATTTCTTCCATCTTTCATTTTTGCTATAACGCCCCGGCAATGGGTTTATCACTAAATGAACGCTTTTTTTCAACAGCTATTGTTAGACATGGTTACTGTCGATTTTTGGCAGCAAATGACACCGAACGCCCTTCTTCTCGGAACCCTGCACATGCTAATAGTAGTGAATTTTCTATTGTTCTGGACGCTAATCAAGGGTTCAAAACTTCCCAAAATTCTCCAGGAATTTCCCTTAACTCTTCTGCTTCCCTCGAAAGCGAAAAGCCTTTTGTTTTTAGTTCTTTATTATCTTTGTCTGGCATTCGTTTTACCGAGTTTTGCAATTGCATTTTTAAGGCCCTGAATTTCTTCTGTTGCTTTTTCAATCGTTCTGATAAGTTTTTTGCGTTCAATGTTATTTTCAATAGAAAGGACAATACTTATCACCGCAGAGGCGCAAGCGATAAATGTACACAAGAACACCATATTTTCCCGGCTGTCTTTGTTTTGGTAAATATCCGCCAGCAAGAAAAGAACAAAAAGTATTGCAGCTGCGAAGACGGCATAGAAGACCGTTTTATAGAGATATTTTTCGAAATTAGACATTTTCTTTTCCTCCGAGGGTTGAATAGAAATTTGTCTTTGCAAACTAAATTTTATTCTTATCCTCGGAGACCCCTTTTCCTCGGGGCTTTAGGGAAAGCTAGGGCCCTTTTAGCGCCGCGTGCGTGTCTGAAAACTATGCTGCTGCAAGCTTTTATTTCGAGGTTTATTGCTTGGTCTCAGTATTTGTGCATAGCAAAATTCTCTTCCCATTTGTTCAGAACACGATCTGGCCGGATCGGCCAGCGGCGCTGTTTCTTATTCCTAAGGGCCGCGGACTACCCAAAAATGATTGGAGAAAATGGAGGAACTAAATGTTAGCGTTCTTCTATTTTATGGGTACCGGCTTTTCATTATTTTTTCTAGAACTGGTTGTGATTAATTTGGTCAATTCTTCCGATTCGTTTTTAGATAATTTCGTAATAACCTGCAAATTCTTTTTTTTCACATCGTTCGTTATCGGGCTCCTCTGGACATTCTATTTCTGTGTCCACGGCTTCATTACTGCGATAGGTATAGGAGGTTAAAGATGGAATGTCTTTATTACTTGCTCGGAACTTTTGCGTTTCGTATTTGTTCGGTAGGTAATCAATCTCAACTAGCCATGTAGGATAAGGCAAAAAAATGAAAATAATTCAAATCCCAAAAAATCAACTCATCATGGCAGGAATTATTGCAGGCTCTGTCCTCTTTATGGGGGTAGGCTTGACGGCTGTATGCGCAGAAGATGTGGATTATTCCAAACTGCCGGGAATGCCAAAGTTGGAAATCATGACCGGAAACGAACGCTGGGGATGTGAAGTTCTTCTTTGTCTAGCCAATCCTAACGGCCCACGCGCTGTTTCTGAATGCCGTCCTCCGATTGACAAGCTTTTTGACTGTCTTTCTTGGCGTCATCCGTGCAAGTTTCCGTCCTGCCCGATGGCTGGCGATGGCAATTATGCCAAGCAGCTTAGTGACGGCTTTGATCCATGCTCTTTGCAAGGCATGGAGGATGCTCCTCAAGGGTTCTTAACCGAGGGGAACTTAAACGATGCTAAGAAGTTCAAGACGACTCGTGGAAATAGGAAATTTTTAACGCACGGTCACTCTTCCTATAACTGGGGCGGTGAGCACTGGTTCAAAGCGACAGAGGATTCGCCCGGTTATTGGGGCGGAACAAAAGCATGCGTACGGGGCTATCAAGGCATCGCTTACGAGCCCTATACATGCCAAGAAGATTCCGGGGACAGCTCCTACACGACAACTTGTTATCGACCTGTGAAGGTCTATGAAGAAGTTGTTTGGCAGAAATACCAATCCAGACGCGCTATCGACGTTTTTATCAACGGGAAAAATTGGACTCGCGTGCATTGGTAGAGCGTCTAATTAGAAGGAATGAGCATGATTGAAATCACAGCTTCAGATATTTTTTGGATCGGCGCAATGGACAAAATATCGCTGGGCTTAATGTTAACGAGTCTGTTTTGTCTCTTGTTAATAGTAATTGCCGTTGAAAGCAGTTCCGTCGGACTTTTGCTTTTCGCTCTGTTACTTGGCATCTTTTCATTATCTTTTCATTTACCGCTTGGGTCCTCACTCCGAGTTCTCAAACGTACGCTGCCATGAAAGTTCTTCCGGCAATCGTAAACAATCAGCGAATACAAGGCGTCGCCGAAAATGCTTTGGAACTGACAGAACGTTTCCTTAAGGAGCATCTGGAAAGTCAACTCGGCACAATGAAGGAGAAAAAATGAAACAACAGAAATTTGAAAAAGCTTTTAGACAAGCTGTAAACAAGGTCATTACGGACGATTCTCGTGAGTCAGAGCTTTTGAAGCAAAAAAAAATTATTGCAGGCTGCAAAAACAAGCTTGCGGCTTCCGGCATGCTCCTTTACTACTTTTCTTGTTGCGGCGATGACCAGAGCGAAGCTAAAAGAGTGGCCCTTGCGAATGATATTTCTGAAAAGCTCTTTGTCAACAAGAGCCCGGAAGAAGAATTCTGGAGCCTTTCAGCCAAAGATTTATTTGAGACACTTCTAATGCTTTTAGCTCAAGAATGCGGAAACAACAATCCGGTTAAGGAGTTTTACAACCTCCTGGCAATGACCCAGGACATCCAAAAATTTAGCAATAAGTTAGAGCAATTCAGCCAAAGCGATAAAGGGCAACAATTTTCGAAGATTATTCAACGTTTTCTGAGTAATTCGGAGGCCACCAAGACAGGAATTGTCGCCCATATGAACAATCAATTGCT
>NZ_GL883764.1 GCF_000205025.1 Parasutterella excrementihominis YIT 11859
TAGTAAATATATTTTTTAATAATTAAGTTAAATTAATATTTGTTTTTTAATGCACACTGATTTTTAAGTAACAAAAGTAACTCAAAAAAGCAAATCAAATAATCTTCGTTCCAGAAGCAGTGCTAGGATGCGCGTGCAATGATATCGGCAATAATTGGTAGATAACTATAGGTATAAAAAGACTTTTTCTTGTCAATCAACTGTCCTAGTCTATGAAGCAGACATAAGAGGTACTTTTTCTACACTACGTTTAGGGATACCTCTCTTGGCACTATATTTTATTTAACCTCTTTTTGAGGCTAGATAATCTCAAGTCATAAAAATAAATATAAACTTCAAATAGCATGCTATATAAATAACAACTCTCTGCAACTCGAAGCTTTTTTTACTAACACAAAATCGTTAGATACGACTTACCAAAAGAGCAAGATATAATTGTTATTTAAACATCCTTTTATAAACAAAAAAAATATTGTTGTATAAAACAATAATTGTTTTAATTTTTATACAACTACTAGATTTGTTTGTTATTCATCAAACACTTATTGACGACGTCTATTTGATCTAATTTAATATTTAATCAGAAAATATTTTTTCATTTGTAGAATTCAAATTTCTTCATATTTATCTTTTATTTAATTATGAATAACATGAAAGTTCTGCATAACGGATCGGGTTTAGACAAACTCATAAAAAACAGCCCCCTGTCTGCAAAAGCTCCTTTTATTAGGAAACACTCTGCCCTTGCAGTGGCTGCTTGTTTGATTTTTCCTCTTAATGATGCGATAGCGAACATTGAAGGATATAACTTTCCCTTCTCAGAGGCTTATTTAGTCTTCGTTGATAACGAACAAGATGTCACATCTAACTCAAATGATCCGAATGATGTTTCTAACAGAGAAAACCGCCCCTTATTTTTTGGGCAAAAAACGGCTCCTATACTCTAGAAACAAGGGCGCTGACAATTTACTCGCCGTCTTATTTTCAAGCAGGCGGCGAAACGACGTTTACTCCACTCCCAACCGATAGTGTGCAACAAGGCCAAACAGCCTCTTTAAGTTTACCCCAGATAGTTCTTGGACAATCTTATGTAAGCGAAAGAGAACCCAATCTCTTCATTAATGTCATTGGCTCTGGAAACGGTGATGTTTCATTTAATGCAAGAACCATAAGTGCTTATAGTGGTCAAACTAATTACATCAGTTTGTATGTGGATGGCGGAAACCTAAATAACAACAATGAAACACAGTTAAATGTGGCAAGTAGTTTCAACATTATTGATTCGAATGTTCAGGCCTCCTTCGTTGTAAAAAACTCAGCCTCTGTCAGCGTGGGGGCCGGTAGTACTTCTAACAGTACTGCACAGCTAAATTTTTCCAAGGAAAATGATCGTTTCTTAATTGAAAATGCTAGAAATGTTTCTTTTGCAGAAAATCTTAGCTTTACTAACAAAGTCAAGAACCTAGCTGTTATGGGAGAAATTTCTGACCAAGCACTTATCCGGAATTCTAACTTCTCAGTTGGCAAAACTTTCCTATTCGGCGGTTCAGAGTACGGAGACGTGAGGGGTACCGATAATGCATTCTTACAGATTATTAACGATGAAGGAGTCAATGCTGAATTCAATGTTGGTTCTCTTGTCATTCAAGCCCCCAGTGCCGGAAATAAAACATCCCTTCTAGTAGGTCATGGCGCAAACGTCAAAACCTCATCGCCTGTTATTGTTCAAGCACAAAAAGAAGGGGCAACAGCACAATTACTTCTTGGCGACACCAGCTCTAACGAAGGGTTTTATAACTTAAACGCTCCGGAAGTTCAATTAAAAGGTCCGGGTGATGCCAAAGTTGTTTTTAACAACGGACATACAGGAGATTCCGCACAAGAACTGCGGATTCCTATCGTCGGAAACGGCAGTGTGGAAATTCAAAGCGGGCGAACGTTATTCACCGTTCCGACCGGTTATGACGGTCAAACGCTTATTGCAGAGCAAGGAACCTTAATTCTTCCCACCCTGAATTCTGTTGGGCAAAGCAGCATCGTCGATAACGGAGAGCTTGTCTATACAGGGGTGAAAGGCACTTTGCAGGATAAAATCAGCGGAACAGGCGCTGTCAGTTTTGATAAAAATGCAAATGTCACCATTCAAACTGACACCGAATGGACCGGTCCTACAAATTTAAGAGACGCTATCGTCACGCTCGGAACTTCAGAAAAGCCAGTGCTGATGAATAGCTCTTCCGTGAATATTTCGTCCGAATCTTCTTTAAGCGGCTTCGGTCTTATCAAAGGAAGCCTCAATAATGAAGGTTTCTTGGGTATCGGAAACTTAGACTCAACAGAAACGGCCGAATTAAGAGTCGGAAAGGATTTGAACAACTCAGGACAGATTGTTCTTGGAAACGGCAAATCTACAGGAAACAAGCTCATCGTTGCAGGGAATTATTCCGGAGATAACGGGCATATCTTGTTTAACACGTTTTTAGGCGGAGATAATTCATTAACCGATATGCTGATCGTCGAAGGCGACACATCAGGAAGAACCATCGTCCACGTTAACAACCTCGGCGGACCCGGAGAACAAACACTTAACGGAATTAAGCTTATCGATGTTTCAGGAAAATCCGACGGCAATTTCGTTCAAAGCACCCGCCTTGCTGCCGGAGCCTATGATTACGAACTGAAAAGAGGAAAAGGCAGCGATAGCCGAAACTGGTATCTAATCAGTGACCTTACCGATAAAACAAAACCTGACAATCCTAATAACGAGGATAACGGAGGCAATGGCGGTGACAACGGAAACGGAGGCAACGGAGACGACGGCAAAGTCATTCCAATCGTAAGACCTGAAGCCGGTGCTTATATCGGAAATGAAGCTGTCGTCCATTCTCTTTTCACAAATCGCCTGCAAGGCAGAATCGGTGACCTGTGGTTTACCGATCCGCATTCTGATAAGAACGAAACAAGAAACTTTTGGATGAGAATGCAGGGAGGATATACCTCCTGGAAAGAGAGCAGCGGACAAATCAAAAACCGCACTCTGACAGCCGCTACACAGCTTGGAACGGAACTACTCTCGTTTTCTTCCAACGGCACCAACCGATTCCAATTCGGATGGATGGGCGGTTATGGCCACGGAAGGACCAAATCCCATAATCCTTATTCGGGATACCGCGCAATCGGCAGCGTAGACGGTCTGAATTTCGGTGTAACCGGCACCTGGTTCCAGAATGGAACCGGCCGTGAAGGCGCATACGTTGACACCTGGCTTACATACGGCTGGTTCAAAAACAGAGTTAAAAGCTCAGGCGTTGAATCCTATCATTCAAAAGGCCTAACGGGATCTCTTGAGACGGGCTATACCCTGAAGGTCTCAGAATTTGATACCTCTGAAGGGCGCCAAGTCGGAATTTATTTCCAGCCGCAGGCTCAGGTCATTTGGTCGGGTATTAAGACTGATAACTTCACTGAGTCCAATGGCACACGCATTGAAGCTGTCGGGAAAAATAATGTGACGACAAGGCTCGGCGCAAGAACGATCTTCCATCTGAAGAACCAAGCTAATCCTAAATATGAGGGAGCACAGGTGTTTATTGAAGGTAATTGGATTCACAATACCAAAGATTACGGAGTCACAATGAACGGGGTTAACCTCAAACAAAAAGGCGCACGCAACTTGGGTGAATTTAAAACCGGGGTAGACAGTCGTCTCAATCCCAACTTACACCTCTGGGCAAACACTGCTGTCCGCGCCGGTTCATACCATTACCGTGATTTAAGCTTTATGGCCGGATTAAAGTATAGTTTTTAAAGCCTTATCCTAAAATCGCTTGATTAATTGGACGTCTCGGAGAGCAAGAAAACGCACTCCGAGACTAATGTTTTTTCAGAGATGATATCTATAATTTTCCCTGCACCATGTGTCAATCAAATAGTTGCCAAACATTTGTACCTGCTCAAGCAGCAATTAGGGCACCAGATCCCATTCAAAACTCTTCTGGAATAGCTATTAATCGCAGTTTGCGAAGAACTTTTTGTCGATCGAAAAAATCTACCCTCTCTTGTTTTGAACTAGACCTGCGCCGCTAAAGCAATGCAAAATCAACAAGTTCATAACCTACCAACAAACCATACGGTCCTAAGCCTCAAAAGCCATGTTCTATCAAAAACAGTCAGCTTTGAAAAAGCTAGATCGAATATGGTGCTTTTCTCTTCATCATCAAGAAAGCTGTTTAAAATATATCTCCTGCTTCTGTCGCGAGGTTTACTAATCTATTTGTTTTATCAAATAAGTCTTTTGTCCTAAGTATCGCACCTTAACTAATTTAATTATCACTATAAATCATATAGTTATAGATTAATCAAATCTATCATTTAAACTTTTTGACGTATTTCTCTGTCCACTATCCCCCTCTAGAATGACTTTTGATCTCTTGAAATAACCTTGTTAACAAAAGGGGGCCTTATGAATACTTCTTCCCGTCGATCCTTTTTAAAAACGTCTGTCGCAGGGGCTGTATTTTCGTCATCCGGTATCTTAGCCGCGACAGTATCCGCTCAGACTAAAAAATGGGATGAAACCTTTGATGTGATTGTGGTTGGTTCAGGCTTCGCCGGCCTCGCTGCGGCGATTGAAGCTAAAAAAGCAGGAGCAAACGTCATCGTGTTAGAAAAAATGCCAACCGCCGGCGGAAACTCAATCATTAACGGAGGAATTCTTACAGCCACCGGCTGTCCGCAGCAAAAGAAACACAACATTGAAGATTCAAAGGAGCTCCTTGAGAAAGATATTCTCGTGGCCGGCAACTATATGAATGATGTGAAGAAAGTTCACCAGATGGTTGATCGTGTCCTTTCCACTTATGAGTGGACCGTCAATGAATTAGGTGTCGAATACTTGCCTGATGCGATCGGTCAGGAAGGCGGCCACTCAGTTCCGCGCTATGTGACAACAAAGATTGGCTCAGGCGCAGGAATCGTCAACAAACAGTTAGATAAATGTCTTGAACTTGGCATCCCGATTCGTCTAAGAACGTACGTTGACAAGATCATCCGAACAGCAAACGGTGTAGAAGGCGTCGAAGTCTTTGAAGGATACCGTTTTCCTAAGGCTGGAAGCGGTCGACACAAATCCCTGAAAGCCAATAAAGGTGTAATTCTCTGTTATGGTGGTTTCTCAGCTGATGTTCCTTACAGAACAATTCAGGATCCGAAACTTAATGCTACCTTAGATACCACTAATCAGCCGGGAGCAACCTCCGAACTTTGGAGAGAAACCTCCAGCATCGGGTGCCTGCAAGCTCAAAACGATTGGATTCAGTGCGGTCCGTGGGGAAATCCTCATGAAAAAGGCATGGGCATCGGCTGGCAATTCAATCAAACAGCAGCGGCAGAATACGGACTATGGACCAATAGCGCCGGCAAACGATTTGTGAATGAATTGGCAAATAGAAAAGTAAGAGCGGACGCGATTATGGTCGAACAGGCCAACGGGCGTAAATGCTTCGCAATTGCTGATGCAAACGGTGTAAAACCTTTTGAAACACAGCGTCCGGGAATGTTAAATAAACATCTCGAACGGAATTTGATCTTCAAATATGACACGTTAGATGAATTGGCAAAAGCACAAGGAATTGACGCCGAGCAGTTGAAACAGACGGTTGAAGAGTTCAACGGATATGTAAAAAACAAAAAGGATCCTGTCTTAGGCCGTTATATCAATAACGAGCAATTGCCTGTTGAAACTGCGCCCTTCTATGTCGGCGAGCTTCAGCCTAAAGTTCACCACACCATGGGTGGTCTGATTACAGACGATAAATGCATGGTGCTTGACGTGAAGACAGATAAACCTATCAAGGGCTTGTATGCGGCCGGGGAGGCGACGGGACATGTACACGGGGCAGTCCGATTAGGCTCAGTCGCTATCCTCGATTGTTTAGTCTTCGGACGAATGGCCGGCGAAAACTGCGCCAAATCCTAAAGAACGATATTCTCGCTTGAGGAATTAGCCGAAGAATGGTCGATCAGAAGAAAATCTTTTTGGTCGACCTTCTGTTGGAGGGATTATGAAAAGACTCCTGCTCAGCTCCTTTCTTTTATCCGTAGCCCTTTTTTACTTTGATGCTTCTTTTGCTCAGGAGAGTGCTCCGCTCGGCGCAGATCGCCACGGAGTTAAAAATGTGACTTGTAAGGAATGCCATGGTGAGAGAAATGAAATTACTGCCCCGGACATTAACCAATGCTCGAAATGCCATGCTCCCGATGAAATTGAAAAGAAGACTCAAGGAATAAAACCTCAGAATCCACATGTATCGCCCCATTACGGCAACAAATTAGAGTGCACGCTTTGTCATCTGCAGCATGCCGCTCCGGAAAATTATTGCGCACAGTGCCACAGTTTTGATTTCAAGGTTAAATAACCGGATTTGATCGGCGCACTCCTTATTAAACAGTAATTACCTTTTGAAAGAGGTGCTGATTAAGGCACCTCTCTTAAAGAAAGTTATTAAGATTATCTAGGAACTGCGTTTTTTCATAACTCCGGAATAGGTTATTTCCTCGATAAACGCTATCAATTATTTTAAAAACTTCCAATGGAGTGCGGACCTGCAATTTTCGATATATAGATGAGCGGTGAACTTTGACCGTTTTTTCTGCGATGCCCAGTTCCTCTGCTATTTCCTTATTATTCAGACCTTTCGTTATGAGGCGTACGATGTCGAGTTCCCGACCGGTCAAAGTGAGGAGAAGTTCTCTATTTTTCTTGACGTTTTTGAGGGTAGAGCGAGACTGCCAATCTTCATTCACAGCAGCTTCGACGCTTTCAAGAAGTCTTTCATCATTAATCGGTTTTGTTAAAAAATCGTATGCGCCTTCTCTTAAGGCCATAACCGCTGTCCCGACATCCGCATAGGCGCTAATATAAATAAGCGGCATCGGGCACTCACTTTTCTTTAACCTAATTTGCAGCTCAAATCCAGATGTTTCCCTCACTTGAATGTTTGAAATGAGGCAGCCGGGTATCATCGGATTATCATTTTCAAAAAAATCTTTAATGGAAAAATAAAGACGCACCTTCCACCCTTCCTGTTCAAGAAGGAATTTCAAAGAGTTTCTCGCACTCTCTTCTTCGTCTATGACACGAATCAGAGCCATTGGATTAGAACTCATTTTTACCTCTTCAGCCAATTAGGAAAGGATTAATAGGAAAACAGTTCTCACTCAGATGCAATAAGTAATCGCAAGCTAGAGACCGCTGCCGCCTTAGCCAGCCTTGTTAACAATAGAAAGATTCCAACAAGGCTTCAAGCCCACGAAAGCAGTCTTACAAAAAACTTAGATACATTTTTCTTAGCTATCCTTATGTTTTAGAAGTAAAACTTTCAAAGTGCACGCTAATCTTTGGTAACGGGACAAACTCAAGTTGTGATAACGGATAATACAAAACAAGCATCTCAGGACCAGTCAATCGGGCTCCAATCGAGGCCTATTGAACGCGAAGGACAAAGAGTGAGGGTCTAGGGTTGAAGAAAATCTTTGCGATTTATCGGGAGATGATCGATAGTCGTCATCGAAGATGAATAAAGCTGTATTTTGGCGGTAGGACCTTATCCGCATCAGCGAAGCAATAACAAGACCCAAGCAGGTAAATCAAGAAAGGCGTCCAAATCTTACTTAATAAACCCGCCCTTTGTCCCCAATAAATCTAGACTACCCGCTAACTTGGATAAGGCGGTTTCAGTATATTCATTTGGGAGTTGACGTGTTCAGCGAAAACAACAACTCCTACTTGAGCATATCAATTACTCAAATGAGAGATGCCTAAAGACGGATTGTTACCGTTATTCTGCCTTTTCAAATACAGTCTAGTGAAATCATTTAAGAAATTCCGCGGAATTTATTAAAGCCCGTCTGTCCTCAAAGGACAACGAATGTTTGCTTGAATATTGGTCCAGTAAATTTAGCAGGGTTGGCAGGAAAACCACTTTCTGCTCAAGCTCTAAGTCATAAGAAATTAAGAATGATTGTTCGGTTCTTCAAAAATTAAAACGATGACAGATGCCATCAAACTCAGCATGCCTAAACCCATGGAGATAGAGGGATTTTCATGAAGAAAAAATATTCCAAGAGCGGCCGCCATCAGCGGCTCTGTCAACGCTAATGTAGAAGCCACAACAGGAGATGTGTATTTAATACCGTAGGTAAAACACGGGTAGGCAATTCCGGCAGTCACCACACCTAAACCTAGAGAAACCAAAATTCCTCGTGTTGTAAAAATCCAATCTGTCGGAAAAAGAATTGTCACCGGCAAAAGCAGGACTGCAACTAGACCCATCTCCAAAAGCATTGTCGTTTCAGGATTGATTTTCTTAACCACTTGCCCAACCGCTATAATTTCTACACCGTAGCACAGGCCTGCGGTAATCGGTAATAAAAGCCGCCAGTCTGCGCTTTGGGACTGGAAGCCTTCTCCGAAATTAATGAGTAATACACCGACAATTGCCAGGGCAGTTGCAACCACCCAAAATTTAGATGGCGTCTTCTTAAAAAGTAAAAATGCAACCACTGCCGCCCATAAAGGAGTTGTCGCAATCGCCACCACTGAACCAACCGCAACTCCGACTTCCGCTACCGAGTAGAAAAACAACAGCTGGTACAGCAGAACGCTGGCTACAGCGATTAACATCGGTTTCCACGGGACAGCTGACCAATTAGGCGGAAGCCTATGAGTCCATAGGCACCAAAGGAATATTGTTAAGGCGCCGAGGAACATGCGCACTTCGGTGATTACGACCGGAGTATGTCCTTCGGGTGCCAATTGCTGCAATGTCCCGGTAACACTGAACAGCAAGCAGCTAACTAGCAGGAATAAGGGACCAATGAGATTACGCATAGAAGAACTGCTCCAGACCCAATAATCAGAATCCTCTGTGCCTTTAGAGGTTGGCGTAAGCCTCTTCTGGGACTTCGCAGAACTGATACATCTCATTCCACCGTTGATGGGAGTCAATTCTTTCATGCAGTTGAAACCAGCGAGCAAATGTATAGAGCTCCTCCCAATGTGAATTTTCTTTATGGACAACCAGATTTCGGCTCCAAGGTTTTCTTTTCCAACCTTTAAGAACCGGTACTAAAGAACCACCCATAAGGTCACGTTTTATGAAAGAAAGAGGCAGGTCGACTGCAATCCCTTCTCCTGAAAGAGCTGAAATATAACCGTTTTGATCACCGACAAATTTCGTTGTTACCTTTCCGGCGCCCTTTTTGCCGGCCGCCCCTTCCTTATTGTCTTTTAATTTTCTCAGTTGTCCTGTATAAAAATCATAAATAAAGTCCCCGTAAACGAGATCTTCTGCCTCCGGATAGAAAGGTTTGCGCTTTAATAAAAGCGTATGACCCTGATCATTAAGGTCGGAGATTATTTTCGGCTCGCCCCGTTTAGCCAGATAAGCAGGAGAAGCCACTAAAAGTGTGAAACACTGGCCTATAGGAAGAACTGTCAACTCAGATTCTTTCGGATCGTAAGGCACTAAGGAAATGTCTACTTCCCTATTCATAACCGAAGTGTGGTCCATATCCGGAACCAATTGGATTTCAATATCAGGATATTCAGTATTAAATTTGTTTATCAGGCCGACTACTCCGTGAACAATTGCGCTCGTTGTTAGACCGAATCGGATGAACTTGTCGTTTCGACTGCTTAATTCTTTAGCGACTTCCTCCAATAATTCATCGTGGAGACGAATAATTCGACGGATTAAAGAAAGATTAGTTTTCACAAACCTTGTCGGCTGCATGGGCTTTCTTCTTCGATCAAGGAGGCTGATCCCCAAATCCTCTTCTAAGGCAGCCAATTGTCTGGAAGCCGTAGACAGGTCGCAATCATTTTCAATACAAGCTTGAGTTAAGTTGCCGGTGCGCTCAAGACTCTCCAAGACCTTCCAATTTAATAAATTATTTTTGGGTCGCATGGGTCAGTCCTCTAACTTGCAAAATTGCAATATAGGTTGAGTAAAAGCGGTAGGTAGAAAAACTACGGACCGCTAATCTGTAAGTGTTCTTCACCTAAGGAGACATTTTATGCAAAGAAGACAATTGTTTTTAATCTCTGCAGGCGTTGCTTTTTCACTTTCTTCTCTACCTATGACAGCAATCGCAGCAGATAAGTCAGACGTTCGATCCAACGTTTTAGTCGTTGGCGGCGGCATGGCCGGTTTGTGTGCGGCTATTTCAGCTAAACAAAGCGGGGCCTCAAAAGTAATACTCGTTGAAAAAGGCGGATTTTTAGGAGGACACTCCATTCTTTCAGGATCCGGGTATTGGATTGGAGGCACTAAGATCCAGAAAAAAGCCGGAATTGATGATTCTCTGGAAATTAACTGGCAGGATTCCCTTGAAAGAGGATTAAAGCTGAATCGTTTCCTGAAGAGAGACACCGGCGTTGCGCGGTTGGTTTATGAACAAGGTCCTAAGGATCTGGATTGGCTTGAATCTTTGGGCGTCAAGTTTACGGACCAGCCGGCTCAAGCCATCGGCAATCGCAAACGTGTTCATTATTTTGCACCGGGTTATAGAGTCGGTTCACCGCAAGCCATTAAGGCTCTTCAGGCAAAAGCTGAATCTCTCGGAGTTGAAATTATTCTGAACACTAACCTTGTTTCCCTGATTACTGAAAGTGAAAAACGCAATGCTCGCGTCATCGGTGCAATCCTAGAAAATAACAAAGGAAACAAGTACGCAATCTATGCTGACCACGGTGTGATTCTTGCAACCGGCGGCTTTGCTAACGGCAAAGAGATGGTTGAAAAATATCATCCTTATCTGAAAGGCGTTAAATCACACGGCTCTAAGCTTAATGTCGGAGAAGGCATTAAGGCTGCAACCGCGCTTGGAGCAAATGTCATTGTTGAACATTACGGTTTCGGCATGAACATGCTCTTTGTCGGAACACACAGCAATGTATCCATCGGTCAGCCTCTCGTTGAAGTTCCATTGATCATTGTTAATAAGAACGGACAGCGATTCCAAGATGAGACTCGCGGTTATCTCGCCGTTAACCACAAGATGGTCGAAAACAAATTCAAACTCGCCTATTGGATTCTTGACTCCAAGGCAGTTAAAAAATACAAAGATACCAGCCTAAAAATCTTCTTTGAGAAACAGAAAGTCGACAAGTTCGATAATTTAAAGGATCTTGCAAAGGCTGAAGGCATTAACTACCAAAACCTTGAAAAGACGGTTAAGGAGTACAACGAAGACGTTCTCAAGGGCAAGGACAGATATCAAAATCGTACCAAGTTACTGGATACGATTGATAAAGGACCCTACTACGCATTTGAGTGCGAGCCTCAAATTTACACATCTTATTCCGGATTAGAAATCAACAAGAAAGCTCAAGTCATGACGACGGCCGGTACCCCAATTCCGGGACTTTATGCAGCTGGCGACGTTACAGGCCATTTGGCTTATCAAGCCGGACTAGGAGGCGGTGGAATTTCCGGACTTGTTATGGCGACAGTATACGGAAGGATTGCCGGGGCTGAGGCTGCTAAGTAGTCTTTGACCACTAAGTTAGTAATGATTGACCAGCCGGAGGGGCTTAGGTCTCCGGTTGGTCTGCTATTTTTTTTTGAAAATCCTAATGTCTGACTTCGATTCACTGTTGCTAAAAGATCATTTGAGTTCGCTGTCTTCGTCATCTCCAACAGTGAATCCGAACTGTTTATTCTCGCGTCGGAAACCCTGACGCCTTCTTTTGCAGATTTTTATCCACAAAGACTGAAGCATTAGGACGCCGCTTCTTTTGAAGCGGAAGTGCGACAAGATTGCCTAGCTGATTCGTATCCAATACATCCTGGCAGGGAATGATGCGATCGAAGGATGACAAAGAGACCTCCATTCTGATCTGATTCTGAGTCAGAGTGATTAGAGAATCGCAGAGAAGTCTTGCGTCTTTTGCAGAAACCAAGCCCTCAAAGAAAATCCAGATATGTATGCCTTTTCCTGAGCGAGATATTTCCAGATAAGCCGGAATGCCAAATTTCTCAGCGCACTCAAGAATGGCCTTGGCGTCATTTCTGCAATCATCCTCGTCCAAATCTATGACAACGAAAGGACAATATCGGCCATTAACGAGCGGATAGGTTACAACCGTTTTGTTTCCTAAAAGGTGCTGTTCAATGTCTTTTGGAGTGAAGGGTTTGTAATGTTTATCAGGGCAGTTTTTGCAGAACGAATACGGTCTCGGGCATTCGCCGGAACGTTTGATGCAAATCGGAGAATATCCTACCTTTTGCGGATCGTAGAAAGATTCCCATCTTTCGGCAAAGACGTCTCCCCGTCCTTTGAACAACTCAAAGAAAAGCGAAACTTTTTGCTGCGGCGTTAATGGTGCGGAAACGGAAGGTTTCTGTTGATCCGCATCTTTGGGTGTTTCATGCGCAAAAGGAAGAATAAGAGAGGGAGTTTTCTGGGTTAGGACAGAAATTTCTTTCTGAATCTTCGACAACTCTTCTCGACGTCGATCTCTTTGAAAGATCAGATCAGCAAGCTTGCGCACTTCTATCTCCTATCCCGAAGCTTTCTCCTTCCATCTTAAAGAATAAATCACTGTGAGTTCAGATAGTTATAGGAAGAGATTGATTGAGCGCATTACCGTTTGGGAACGGAAGAATTCATTGGAAACCGAATCTCAACTTCCTGAATATGAAAAACTTTGAGCTAAGGAGCTTGAACAATACTTACGTAGAGATCACTGTTTTTTCAGGCTGTAGGTAGGATTTAAAACAATTAAAGGCTTAAGGGAGCTCTCTTTGAGAAGATCTTTTGTTCCATTCTAGGAGATAAAATCTCGTTATATGAAACATAAAAGTCGCCAAAGCGAAGTTAACCAACACAGTCGTAAAGAACATCATGCTTATTGAGTTTAAGTTTTCGAATTTTCTCTCTTATGATGAGATAACCACTTTTTCCATGGTTGCTGGGAAAGAGAGAACAAACAGCAAAACATTGGCATCGATTTCTAAGTTCAGACTGAAACTGCTTCCCTTGGCTGCCATCTACGGAGCCAATGCTTCGGGCAAAAGCAATCTCATCAAAGCGTTGGATTTCCTCAAGACATTGGTAACAACTCCGAGGCTTAAAGGGAAAATTCCCCTGCAAAATTTTTACTTTACTGAGGATAAAAATCCGATCTCCAAATTTGAGATTTCAATCCTTGTCAACGAGCTGATCTATGAATTCAAGATCGCATGCAACGAAGATGAAATCTTGTATGAGGAACTAATCGAAAGAAACAGCCGCAGCGAAAAGACTCTGTTTCTTCGGGACAATGACAAGGTTCGGATAAATCCGAACATTAATTCTTTTGAAGCCATTCAGTGCATCGCCGATCGCTCTCTGGATCGTCCCTACTCGCTTCTCGCGACCTTGAGTTCCATGAAATTCAAACCATTTGAAGAAGTTTTCAGATGGTTCTCTGAGGAACTTAAAGTCATTTATCCGGATTCTTTTCTGGTTTCTTACGATTTAGATGTCGGTGGGAATGGTTCGTGGAACAGCCTATTGTCTGAAGTTCTGAAAAACACCGATACCGGAATATCAGCCCTTGTTTCCACTCCTGTTTCAGAGTCAGCCTTACGTCTATCTCCTTATGAGCGAAACGAACTACTTTCAACTGTGAGTTGTCAGGGAAGCCAACTCATCAAAGAACCAGGGGGCGGACGGGTATTGGCTTATTACAAAGACGGAGATTTAGCCTTCAGGAGACTCTTTGCAGTACACGAAATTTCAGGTAAAGAATATTTAATCCCATTAGAACAAGAATCCACCGGCACAAGGAAAATTATTGACCTTGCTCCGACCATCAACGATCTTTTGCTCAGCAAGAAGAACTGCGTTTATGTCATTGACGGAATCAACCATGGATTACACACGGAAATCAATTATTGGCTCGTGAGAAGATTCTTAGAGAATGTAAGCTCTAATACTAGGAAGCAGCTTGTCTTTACCTCCCATGATACCAACCTACTTCGGCGAGCCGGTCTTCGCAGAGATGAGATTTGGTTCGTGGAGCGGCGGCAAGACTCCTCTTCGCAGCTGGTGAATGTCGTCGAGTTTGAAGGGTTAAGGAATGATTCAAGTTTGCAGAAACTTTATGAGGAAGGAAGATTTGGAGGCTCTCCGAAACTTTAGATCCAATTAAAGCGCCCTTCTTTGGATAACTTTTTGTTTTACAGTTTCCTCTCTTCCATGTCAGTTGGAGAGAGTTAGAGGAAAGTTTTCGTCAGAAGAGGCGCTAAATAAGTTTTCTTTAGCTCTCTCTTGCCGGAAAAGAATTTCAAGTCCGATTTGGTAAGGCAGTCCTTGTCCAATTTTTCTTTCAACAATCTGAACGTACAGACGTAATCAGCAGCTTGGAATAATTTATAGTCCTTGGGAGAGACTTTATTAAAAACCACATTATTCAAGTAAATTGGAAGCACAGAAGCCAATATTTTTGTTAATTCAGTCTGTCCGTTGTCGTAATAAACTTTGACAACATTAAATGAGTGAAAAAAAGAGGTGTGTTGCTGCAAAAATTGGGAGATCTGACGGGATAAATCCGAAATTAATTTCATCGGATCATTTATGTATTTTTTATCCACTAAGAAACATACACAAGAAACATCTACGTGCCTTAAAAATGCAACAAAGGCGTTTAATATTCTTTTTCGCTCTTGAATTTGCAAATGATTATATGGAGGCTCCCTCCTAAGAATCGGGCCCGTATGAACCACGTGGTCTATATTTAAGTTATCTAATTTCTGATCAAGAACTGAGACTTGGCTTGAGATATCAACGGCTTGATCGTGGAATACGAAAGATACGATGTAATACCGGCAATGAGGTTCAAAATTCCCAAAATCACCTGATTCATCAATAAAAACACTCAGCTCTTTCATAAATAAAATGGCGGGACACAATCCCGCCTGTGAAGGACCAGGGTCTTTCGACCAGCCCTAGTTGCCTTTCAGCAACCTTTTCATGGTCAATGTTAAAAAAATTAAACTATCTTGTCAATCAAAAGTTGACAAAAATTGTCGAATGTTATGTCTAGTTATCAAACTGGCGGTAAAAATAGTTGGATATCGACTAATGGGCATTATAGCAGATAGATAGCCTCTCAGAAATAAATTACCCACCATAAAAGAATTTCAACATGTATCAATCTGCGAATTGAGAAAATCTGGAAACTATCTCGATCAATTTAATATGTATTGTTAGCGTATTAACCTCAAAGTTCTTTTAGGGAACTAAGAAGATTGATGCACTTGCTTTCACCAAAATTTAAGGTTAACGTCAATTCCTATGCGAAATAATTAAGAGGAGAAAATTAAAGTTCCTCTAAAACACCCTGGTCTTCATAATTACTGGTTGAGTCGCGAAAGGATTTCTTTCAACTGAGTTTGTTCAGTCATCTTCGATTTAAGGCCAAGTTTCCCATAGGCATGAAAGCGGTGACTCTCGACGGTACGCTCACTTAATCCAAGCCGCTCGGCAATTTCAAAATTCGTCAGTCCTTCTTTTACAAGTGCCAGCACTTGCTTCTCTCTCATCGATAAAGACTGAAAACGTTTATTCAGGTCTTCAATGTTTCCCTGAGTTTGTTCTGCCGAATCTTTCCTTATACCTTCGGAAATTGCATCGATCAGCTCTTGTGGATCGACCGGCTTCTTCAAAAGATTGTCTGCTCCTTTCCTAAATACGGATATCGCCATGTCTAGATCTGCATGTGCCGTAAGGAAGAGAATCGGGTGAGAAAAGCCCTTTTCTTTCAGGCGGTTTTGAAGTTCAACGCCGTTCATTTTTGGCATTAGATAGTCCAAGACAAGGCATCCCGGCCTCGCAGAATCATCCAAAACAAGAAAAGACTCTGCCGTCGGGTAAGTTTTAACTTCCCAGCCCTCTCCTTCCAGCATATACGCCAAGCCTTCCAACAAGTCCATATCGTCGTCAACGATACGGATTAAAGGGAGGATTGGGTCATTCTCACTTTTCATTTAGGTCCTCAGGTATAGGAAGAGTCAAACAAGCCGATGCCTTTTTATCATCAACATCTAATCTAAAACATCCTCCATGGCGAGCAGCAATGGCCTTAACAATTAACAAGCCTAAGCCAAGTCCCTCCGGTTTGCTGGAGGAAAGAACATTAGAAGGAGCATCTGCCATGCTTCCGCCATTATCGGAAACAATAAGTTCAGCCTTATCGTCTTTTCTTGACAGAGCAATGGAAATTAAAGGATGGCGGCGTCGGTGCTGACTGATTGATTCAGCAGCATTCTTTAAAAGGTTGTGTACTACCAACTCAATCTCAAGCCTGCTACCTCGCATCATTATGTTTTCATTGACAGCCACCTTTAGAGCCCCCGAATAAGAGCCCGAGTCTTTGAAATCCTTTAGTGCGGAATCCACTGCATCCGAGAGCGAGAACTTTTCATACTTTCCTGTCTTCTGCTTTGCGTACTTACGCACATCGTCCACGATTCTTTGAGCACGATTGGACTGAGCTTCGATTTTTTCAAAGACGGTTAAGGCTTCTTCAGAACTCAAAACACCCTTCTCTGCCTTTTTCTTTGCTCCAAATAAGAAAGCTCGAATCGTTGTGAGAGGCTGCCGCAATTCATGCACGACAATTGAACTAAGCTGATCAACCACACCTAAGCGTTCGAGTGCACTGAGTTTTTCGGATACCGCCTTTTCTTTCCGTCTCAGTTCGTTCTGTTTTTTAAGAGACTCCGTTAATGATCTCGTTCTTTTACGAACAATTTGTCCGAGAATGAAACTTAAGAAGAGTGAAGAGGCAAAAAGTCCAATGCCTAATAGGAGCCAACCCGCATATCTTGTTCTGAATTCTTTAGAGAACCAATCCTTCAGAAATCCGAATGGACCAATTTGAAGATCTTTGAATAATTCATCAGTTTTTGTTGAGTCCGTCGCAATACTCCAACCCATTCCTCCCTCTGCCTTCGGCATTGCAAGCAGTGCTTCGGCTGCTTTCCTTGCAACAGCCGGGTCTGCTGTGGGCATCGTCGAAACAGACCAATTAGGATAAAGATCAGTGGAAGCCAGGCAGCCTGTTCCATTTGGTTTAAGACCGATACCTTTCAGGTTCTTCCATACTTCTCCGTCCTTTGGATAAGTATCTTCCAAAAAACAGCTGGAAACTGAGCCAACGTCGGCCTTTCCTTTCAAAACAGCATCAACTACCTTTTTGAGGTCTCTTCCTACGTAATGAACAGAGCTGAAGAAGGTATAAGGGTCGTAGCCTTGTTTGACGAGTTCTCCGAGTCCGATTTGATGTCCATAGAAACCACCTTTCAGATTCGCGACCAATGAATGACCCTGCATATCTGAGATGTTATTAATCGGACTGTCTTTTCTTGTAATAAACAAAGTTCCATAGGCTTCATTGGGGTTTGGCAAGCGATCAGAGACCATAGTTGCCAATTCTTTCGCTCCTTTCTGTGCCATTCTTCTGGACAAACCGGAAGTTGAAAGAAAAATGTCGATTTTTCCCGCTTCTAAGTTTTTCTCCAGTTCAGGAAGAGGCAGACGTACGATTTTAAGATTCTGGGGGCCGAACGTATTTTTAAGAACGTTAAGCGTCGGCTCTACGATCTTCTGATTATTATCCTGCGGAGGATCTAGGCTTACACCTACGACAACCTGTTCAGCCGCATGAACTGAAAGGAGCATTAGCTGGGATAACAGGAATATTGAGATTCGAGCAAACATTTTTAGTTGAAAGATCCCCTTTTACTAAATTTTAAAAGGATGAGTACTTAAGTATCGAACTCGGTATCGTTATTGATGCAGCTCAATAGAAATACTCACTCAAGGAGAAATCTCAATGTTCAAAATCTCAAAACTCGCGCTGCTTTTATCTGCAGGCCTTTTAGGAACGAACTTGCACGCAGCCTCCTCGGTAGAATTTGTTCCCGGCAAATATATCGGAGAAGCAAACGGTCGAAACGGCCCAATGAAAGTCGAAGTCACTGTTAATCAGAACAAGATCACCAACATCCAGGTTCTTTCTCACCGTGAATCTGCCGGTCTCTCTGACGCGCCGCTTACTCAACTGCCGAAAGAAATTATCGAGCGCCAGACGCTTAAGGTCGACAACATCGCCGGTGCCACTTTCAGCAGCCAAGGTTTAATTAAAGCGACTCAAAACGCTTTGAGCAAAGCCACTAAAGATCTTTCACCTCTGCTTCTTACCACTTTGCCCGTAAAAGCAAAACAGGCTATGAAAGACGAGAAGGCAGATATTGTTGTTATCGGATCGGGTATTGCAGGCCTGACGGCTGCCATTGCGGCTAAAGAAAAAGGAAGCAATGTCCTCGTTATTGAAAAACAAGGCATGTTAGGCGCCGGAGATTCTATGAACATCTCCACCGGAATCACTGCCGGCGGCAGCAAGTTCATTCAAGAACACGGCATTAAAGGAAAATCCACACAGGATTATGTCGATCACCTGATGAAACAGGCCAAAGACAAAGGCATTCCTATTAACAAAGCCAATGTCGAGACTTATGCACGCAAAGGCGGCGAAATCATCGACTGGTTAGAGCAGCTTGGCGTTCCGTTTGGTCGGTTCCAAGAAGATAAGTATTTCCACATTACTAAAGACGGAAGCGCTCCCGGACCGCACATCATGAAGGCACTGAAAGCCGAAGTCGAAAAACAAGGCATTCCGTATCGTCTCAACAGCAAAGCCACAGAAATCCTGTCTGATCATGGAAAAGCCATCGGTGTTGAAGTCTCTACACCGGAAGGAAAATACAAAGTTCTGAGTAAAGCGGTGATTGTTGCAACCGGCGGATTCTCCGCGAGTCCGGAGCTCCTCAAACGCTACGCACCTGACTGGATCGGTCGTCCGACAACCGGTGCCTCTTCTCTGACCGGCGACGGCATTCGTATGGCGCAAGCAATCGGTGCAGACACCGCTTCCATGGAACAGATCAAAGTTAACTACCTCTGCCACCCGCTTACTAAGAAAGACGGAGTTTCTCTGACGGCAATCACGCCTTATACCGTTCTTGTCAATCATGACGGCAAACGCTTCGTTGATGAAAACCATCCTTCGATTAACTTCAAGAGCAAAGCCATGATGAAGCAGCCGAAGCACGAGGCTTATGCTGTTGTTGACCAGAAAGCGATGGACAACCTTAAGCTGATGCGCAACTACGCAGACGCCGGTTACTTTGTCAAAGCGGATACGATTCCGGAACTTCCCAAGAAGCTCGATGTCAACCAAAAGGCTTTCATCGAAACGATGGATACTTACATTAAAGACTGCAAGGAAGGCTTAAAGAATGACAAGGCTTTCGGAAGAAAGATCCAGTATCCGATGCTGAATCCGCCCTACTATGCCGCTCTTGTCACACCGTCCATGCAGTCCACTTACGGCGGTATCAAGACCAATACCAAAGCTGAAGCGCTGGATACTAAAGGCCACGTTATTCCCGGACTTTATGCAGCCGGTGCAGCATCCGGACATGAAGCTTATGCCAATGAAGTTGGCTTTGCGGCGATTATCGGTTTGACATACGGTCGAATTGCCGGTGAAAACGCTGCGGATTACGTTAAATAATTTGAAACTCTGAAGTAGATAATGGCCCCGAAGACCGGAAAGGTTTTCGGGGTATTTCTTCGTTTTATCTTACTATTGGAGCATATCGAATAAAGAGAAGTAGCTTCAACGATAAATCTTTCCCCTATAGAAGTGCAAAAGCCTCCTAAAAGAAAGTATTGAGGTTCTGCTATTAAATTGCTCCTTTCGAATCATATTTATTTCTCTAGAAACAATGGATTGATGTTTATGATGCGCTTATTTATTGACCCTTCTATTTCAATAAAGTAACCTGAGAATCTAAAAGAGACTTAAAGTTACGAACAGTAAGCCTGATATACCCGCGCTAAAACAATTATGAGCAAAATCGAAAGCATAACAATCAAAAATTTCCGTGGAATTAAATCGTTGGAAACGACCTCTCTTTCTGAAAGACTTATCATCCTTATCGGCCGGGGAGATTCTGGAAAAAGTACAATTCTTACCGCTATTAATTACGCCCTTTCACCGGCATGGAACCTTAGCTTTTCTGATTTAGATTTTTACAACCAAGATATTTGCAATCCTATTGAGATAAACGTTTCGGTTTCCGAACTTCCTAGTTCTCTGTTAAAAGACCATAAATTTGGATTACTTTCCCCCTCTCTTTCCGAGGAAGACTCGGGAGAAGATTTTGATCCGGCCAAAATGACATTGAATATCCGCCTACGTGTCGATGATAGTTTGGAGCCCAAATGGACAGTGATTAATAATTTCGGCACAGAAGTTCCAATTAGTGCAACTGATCGCGCAAAAATAGGGGCAACTCTCGTTGCTGACTACTGTGATAATCACTTTTCTTACTCTAAGCAATCCCCTCTATACAGGCTAACAAAAAACTCTTTAGAAGGAACTTCTATCGAGGAAATCCAAACGCATTTGCTAAGGGATTTGAAATCAAAGTACAGTAAGTCAGAATTAGCAGAATTGGAAAAAATTTTGGAAGACTTGCCCGAGCGGTTCAAGCCCTATGGCCTACTTTTAGATGAAATCAAGACTCTTTTTGATTTCCGAGAAAATACTCTTAATGGCAGCTCTCTTTCTCTTCATTCTCATGGTCTTCCTCTGCGATTACAAGGAAAAGGAACAAAACGTTTAATTTCAATGGGGTTGCAACAAGAGTTATCAAAAAACGGAAACATTGTCCTCATTGATGAGGTTGAACAGGGATTAGAACCCGATAGGATCGTAAATCTTATTAAATTGTACAAAAGAACGCGGAAAGGCCAGATTATATTAAGTACTCATTCCTCATATGTTTTAATAGAGGCCGAAGCAAACCAGTTATACAAGGTAGTTAAATCATCCGACGGTACAACACACCAAGTTTTGCCAGTTTCATCTGAGATGACGGCTTGCAGACGGACAACCCCCCACGCTTTCTTCGCAAAAAAAATCGTTTGCTGCGAGGGAAAGACCGAGTTTGGAGTCATGAGAAGTCTTGATGAATGGCTTCTTGAAAATAAAAACCTTTCGCTAGCTTCTCTCGGGGTTTCTTATATAGATTGCGGAGGCGGAAGCAAAATGTATAATTTTGCCTGCCGGCTCAAAGAACTAAACTATGAAACTTGTGTGTTTGCCGACAACGACAGCCTCAAAGATCTTCATGAACACCAAAAAAAAGCGGAAGACCTCAAGATTCGGTTATTTCTATGTTCTGTTGGAAATTGTATCGAAACGCAGTTTTTTGAAGATTTTGACAAAGAATACATCGAACCGTTTTTATTACTTTTATCGGACGAACCCTTAAATAGACCGGAATTTTTAGAAGATTATAAAAAACATAAAGACGACTTTAAGACCAAATTTCCGATGCCTATCCTTACAAAGAAAATCTTCAAAAACATCCCCGGGGGAGAATTCCTTGGGAAGCTCATCTTGAATCAGTACGAGAGTGTCCCTTATCCCGAGTTCTCAGTTCTGCGTAACCTTCTGACAGAAATAGAGAACTGGAGCACCAATGCTTAAAGAACATATCAAAAATTTTTTATCTGAAAAAGCAAGTGTTTTAATTGCACCTGCCGGGCACGGCAAAACCCACTTTATCACTGAATGTTTGTCTCAGGCTTCGGATGAAAAGCCATTCCTGATTCTTACCCACACTCACGCAGGAATAGATTCTCTTAAAAACAAATTTCAAACTAATAAGATCCCCGGAAATAAGTATGTACTAGAAACAATTTCCGGGTTTTCCCAAAGAATTGTAACGAACATACTTGGAGAAGCGTCACTTCCTTCAATAGATGATAAAAACCGTCATTATTTTTCAGAAACCTTAAAACTATGTTCTGATTTACTTCAAAAAAGACAAGTTAAGTTTGTCATATCACTGAGTTACAGCAGGATCTTTGTAGATGAATATCAGGATTGTACATTTTCTCAGCACTCCCTTCTCATGACTCTTCTGGGGAGCTTGCCTTTGCACCTTTTAGGCGATCCCCTTCAAGGAATCTATAACTTCGGAGATGAACCCTTGGTCGATTTTGATAAAGATTTAACAGCGTTTAGAAAATTTAATTTTCTGAATACACCCTGGAGGTGGCAATCTAATAATGAAAGGCTGGGTAGACTCATCCTCTCAATGAGAAATAAGTTAGAAGAAGGAAAACCTGTGGAACTCCTTGAACATTCGGAATTTGATTTCTATATCAGGGATTTTCCTCAACTTAAGGAAGAGTACAAACCAGAAGCTTACAAGTCTTTATTTAAAGCCATCAAATATTTTGAACAAAAGAATCAGTCAGTTTTAGTGATTTACCCGATACATAAACAAGAAAATGGTCGAATGGTCGGTTTGTTAGATGACCGATTAAAGTTAAATTCATATCTGGGTCAACAACTTAAGGTACTTGACGCCATAGATGAAAATGTCTACTACGAAGCGGCACTCTGTGCAGTCCGTGTACTTGTGGGAGGAGAAGCGTACCTTAAGCATTTTCATGATCTTTTGGTTAAATTAAAATTTAATAAAAGTGGCTTGAATAATTGGTTAGATCGATCTGGAAAGCCAAAGAACAAACGTAATCCGGATGAAAAGAAGTATTCGGAAAAACTAAAAGAACTTTTTACTAATTTAAAGACTCGAAGAAGTCCTGACAATCTATTGTCGCTTCTAACCTTTTTCGCATCTTTGCCAAAAGTTTCTAAGAAACATCCGCCTCTGTATTATTCCTTATTGAGAGCACTAGAAAACTCAACGATTTCAGGGCAAAGCATTCATGATGAAATGGTTCATGTAAAAAATTGCCAAAGAATTCGGGGGAATCGCAACTCTCGGAAATGCATAGGGACAACCTTACTTACAAAAGGACTTGAATTCGATGCTGTTATTATCTGGGGAGCTCATAGATTTATTGACAGAAAAAATTTTTACGTCGCAATATCCAGGGCGAAAAAAAGTCTCGTCATTTACACCTCTGACAAAATTTTATCGTTTGCTACGGAGGAAAACAAAGGTAGGACAGGAGACTGTAAGTAAACGCCAAATAATCTAGGAAAGAGTTAATACAGCGTTCATGAAATAACTCTTTAAACTAGCATTTAATTCGACTAACGAACGATTTGGGAACACATCCGCCATAAATAATTTTAGGGGGTGTATGTCAATTTCTTATCCATGCTCATGTTGAAGTTTTGAGTGCTTCATTTTCAGGCTTGTCACCCAAAAACTGCCTAGGGTTGTTTGCTGCATTCATGCTATTATTTGACTGCTTCTTAGCGTTTAATAGATTAAGTCGGGTGTTAAGCCAGATTGAATTTTCCTGTTGGCATTGGAGCGGCCTCTCGCCGCCTTAATGCCTGATAACAGCCAATAAAGCGGCGAGAGGCCGTCTCTAGTAAGGAGCCCAAGTGGGAATTATTTCTCGGATGGCGGTTCGGTTAAATATGTCCGAACCGCTACTTGTGAGTCATCTAAATGGAGGAGCCCGCAAGTACAAACTCTTTTTTATTCCCAAAAAAAGAGGAGGAAAACGCGCGATAGCTCAACCATCAAAAGAAATTAAATTTCTCCAAAGAGTTTTTCTTTCAGCCGTTCACTTACCCACGAGTAACTTCGTTTATTCGTACAAACAAGGCAAAAATATTTTTCAGAATGCTTCACTACATAAAGGAAATAAATATTTTTTAAAGTTGGATTTTGATAATTTCTTTAACTCAATCACCCCCAGAATTTTCTGGGAACAATGGAAATTAGCATTTCCGGAGCAAAACTATTTAAACGCTGTTGATAAAATCTGTCTCGAGCAATTACTTTTTTGGCAGCCTAGTGCCTATAAATCAGATTTAGTCCTTAGTGTCGGAGCACCCTCTTCCCCTGCAATATCTAATTTTTGTCTGCTGTCTTTTGACAATGAAATACATTCTTATTGTTATCAAAGAGGTATTACTTTTTCTCGATATGCCGACGATTTGACTTTCTCGACTAATGAGCCAAATGTTTTATATGAGGTTTTGCCTTTTGTTCAAGAGCTCCTGACTCAAAAATTTAATGGTGCAATCCGATTAAATCCTTCTAAAACGGTATTCACCTCCAAGAAGCACCTTTGCAAGGTAACGGGTCTTATCATCACCCCCGAAGGCAAAATTTCCATTGGAAGGAATAACAAACGTTATATAAAACATTTAACTTTCGAATACCTACAAGGGCGTTTAGAAGAAGAGGATGTAATGAAGTTAAAAGGTTTCTTGTCCTTTGCTAAATCCATTGAACCAAGCTTTATTCATTCTTTACAGAAAAAATATAGCCCAGTATTACTGTCAAAACTAGGAATATGATATGTCACTTTCAGAACTGAAAGCAAAAATAGAAAGATCCGACAATATTGGTTGGGAGTTAGAGATAGGGGGCCAAAAGAGTCTTGTACATGAGATCGACGAAAAAGCTTATTTCCAGTCTTTTTTCGTATCGAGATTAACCCTTTTCAATTACAAAAATTTTAGTTCTGCTAACGGAAAACCTTTTTCTATTCACTTTTCTCCTAAAAAAAATCAAAGCCCGAACGCGATTTTGGTGGGAATAAATGGGGCAGGAAAAACCAATCTTTTAACAGCGATTGCAAGAGGTTTATCTTGGTTGGATGCTGGTATTTCTGGAGAACAATCCCAAGGGAAACGCTTAACAGAAAGCGATATAAGTTACAATCAACCTAGTAGCTTCACAGAGCTCGCACTTTCTATTACTCTTCCTAATTATTCCGCTGAAACTCGGACATTGATCCTTCGAACCACGAAAAAAGGTTCCACCGAAACTGTAACAAATGAAGTAGCATCTTTTAGATCGTTAGGTAGAACCTTAAGAATACTCGCTAATGAATATGGTCACGCCCTTCCAGTCCTTCTTTATTACCCAGCAAACCGCTTTGTTTCCAAAGGGATAGATTCTGGAAATATTCGGGCAGACGAAAACAACTTTTCTACCTTTCCTTCGATTAACTGGTTAATTAAACAATTCAAGGTCATTTCCAATCCTTCTTCCGAGGGATATGCGTCATCAACACTAATTATTGAAGAGGTTAAGAAACTATTAAGCAAAATATTTGAAACGTTTAAAAATATAAGGCTCGATCAAAGCTCAGGAGAAGATGAAATTATTCTTGACTGGAGAAATGATCTTCGAACCAAATTTAAGGATCTCTCCCTAGGTCAAAAGAGCTTTATGATTTTATTTTTAGATATCCTCATGAATATCTTTCTAAAGTCAAAAGAAAATATCTCAAATCAGAGAGGAGTCTTATTAATTGATGAAATAGAGAATCACCTTCATCCCTCTTGGCAAAGAAAGATCTTCCCTACATTAAAAAAAGCTTTTCCAAACATACAGATTATTGCATCTACACATAGTCCGTTCGTTATTCAGACAGTTCCCAAATCTGAAATTTATGTTTTGGATTCGCAATATCCAACTGATGCCGGCCATCCCACATCTCAAACCGAAGGTAGTCAATTCGACTCCGTAATTGCTAATATTTTTGATTTAAATGAAAGGGGAGATCAGGAAATTGTTAATCTGCTATCTGAATGCGAAGCCCATATCAGATCAAATCAAATTGAAATAGCCAAACGAGAATTAGAAAAGCTGAAATTACACTTTGGGAAAGACGACCCATACGTTAATTTCTTGGATATATTATTAACATCAAAACAATAAAATGAGATATTTCGCAAAAACTCAGGGAGAATTGTTTGACACATTGAGAAAGCAAACAAAGAAGAAGATATTACGCTTGAGCTGGTCTGACTTTGTCACGAAACACTATAATCTATACTCTGATATTAAAAGAGACCTTCTGTCTTCGCAAGGAGAGTATTGTGCCTACTGTGAGAAGAGAATAGATATAGAAAATAGCCACATTGATCATTATTTTTCTAGGAGTTTATTCACCAACCTCACATACGACAAAAGCAATCTTTATCTATCTTGCATGAGCAATGGTCATTGCGGTATCGCGAAAGATAACTTAACAGAATGTAAAGAAATAGACATCAAAGAAACAATTAAACCGGATCAACTAATAAATGGTAAATATATAGAGAATTTTCTTTTTTACACCAGAGAGGGTGAAATAAAGGTCCTACCTCTTGATGAATTATCTCCTCGTGACTTTATAAAACTTGAAAACACAATATCAAAATTAAATCTTAACGAACCCTCTCTTGTAAATGAAAGGAAAAACCTCCTCAGTACTTTAGAAAAAATTTATAAAGCACAAGGTAGACCTTCTAATGAGATGATTCAACGTATCAAAAACAAATATGGAATACCAACCCTAATTGAACAATACCTCAAAGAAAAAATATAAATCTATTGAATTAGAAAATACTCATAATCCTAAACTAAATTATATTTTAGATTACAACATTTTTTATTTGAATAACTTACTCCGATTTACGTTTATTCATCTGTTATCAATTAAATATAGTTGCAACCACTAAATATCTTATTCCCTATTAAGAGCATTTCAACTGATCAAACCGAAAAAGATGATCAGGTAAAAATTATCCTTGTTTTAGGACCGCTCCTATCTAACATTTTCGTTGCCGCATTTTAAGTAGGTATTTATTAGGAGAATTAAGATATGGATCAAGAATAATCGAGCCCACCTCCCTACTTGGATTTTTCAAGTTCACAAAGTATTCCACCAAGGCCAATTCTTTCGATAACCTTTTCGGCGACACCTCTATCCCGCTTTAGAAAGTTAATCAACTTTGCTCTTAAATAATCGGCACTCGAACTATAAAAGAAACGCTGAACAGTAGTTATCAGACCTTTATCGAACGCTACTTCTACCGCAGTTGCATAGTCTCGTTTGTTTACTGCGTCCGAAAGTTTTAAATCAAGATCCCTTACTAATTTTGTAAGAATAAGGATACCTTTTTCAGTTCTATCATTCAGAGATTGTAAAATTTCAGAGTCTGAACAGCGTCTTTTAAACTCTGTTTTAGAAAAAATTTGTGTTGCATAGAAACATCTCGCTTGCTGAAGCATCTCTTCTTTTTTTTCTGCAATTTTATTAAGAAGTTCAGTCTGCATAGCTTCAAAATCGATATTGTCACCTTGTGCTGAAGCAAAGGGTTTCAATAATTCAGAGAGAAGGAAAACATTTTCTATTTCAGAAACACCTAAGACGTAAATGTTTTCTTTAATTAACTCTGAAACATCCTCTTCAGTCAACAAGTCCCTATCTATAATCCCCAGTGCTTGTACATTGGCCAGCCCTCCCGAATTCATAGCCCTTGTATATGCTCGTACTTTTGAGCAATTTTCCACTGGTACAACAAAAAAATCTGGAAAAAGTGCAGAATACAATTTGTAATCAAAGCTTTGCTTTTTTCCCTCACAGAAAAGAACTTTTCTTTTACTTCCCAGTAACTCCAGATAGAGGTCTTCTGGAATTGTGTCATCACTCAGAAATCTAAAATCCCAGTGATTTGGATATTCAAAAGACTTTATCCAGATTTTTTTTGCGTCTCTTGTAACAGCGAAATCTATATCGTGCGTAAAATAAAAGAATACGCAGTCTTCTCTTTTCTGTTCTAATTTGTCCCAAAGTGCGCAAACAACGGATTTATGTAAATGAGCTTCTGGTTCATCAACAATAATTAAAGAGTTTTTAGGAGCCAGCAAAACTCTCCCGATAAGGTAAAGGGTCTCTTTTTCTCCTTCACTCAGCGAATTACCATCGTATTCTATTGTGGTCTTTCTTCTGACACGAAGAGATCCTGTCTCTTTCAACTTAAGTATTAAACCGGGAAATAAAGATTCCCATATCCCTATAACTTCATTTGCTTTTGAATTAAAAAACGATGCAAATTTTCCTGGATCTTTCGGGTTCGCGTTGAATTCATCTTCCAACTTAAAGTAATTTGCTATTTTTTCAGAAAAAAGCTGTGTCAAGAGAAAAGTAAATTCGCTACCAATGGCTTCTTCGTAAGAATGATACCGAGTTGGGTTATCAATACTAAAATTTTTTTTGTAATTTGGAATGGACCTGTCAAACGTTTCATAAATTGCATCCGCAGTGGTCTTAGAAGGAATATTCTTAATATTGGGGATTAGAAGAACTCTTTGGGCCGGTATTACGATTCCAAGATTTTTATGCACAATTTGTTGCAGTTGAGTGGCGAGCGATGTTTTTCCACATCCATTGGCTCCAACAACTACCGTATTACGATCGCCGAAGTCAAGGTCTCTCATTACTTTGTAAGATTCTTCTAGCTGCAATACGCCTTTGAAACGATTTCCACATGCAGAATAAACAGAACGACTCCTAGGATAATTTAAGAAGTAGAGGACAGTATTCAGATCTAAGTTCTTTAGAACCGCGACTACAAATTTTTGAAAAGAAATATTCTTCTCAAATAATTTACTATCAACCAGTATTTCTTCTAGCCAACTCTTTGTTTTTTTGATATCCCCAACTGTTCCATTTTGCCAATTCTTTTCTTCGGGAGAGAGGTTGCCAGATTTTTCATCAGCAGCTTCTAAAAGAATAGACAGTTGAGACAGAGCTTGGTTTAGTGCTTTTTTGAGGTCGGACATTTTTTCTGAATAGTGTTTTTCTAAAAACTGGATTTAAAGTTTAGCCTACTCGCGGGTCTCTAGTAATATTAGATTTCATTAAGATTCGCTAATTAATTAGATCCTTAACAAAATATTACTCGTCTAACTCATTCTTTCACATCATTCTTCAGCCTCCAAAGAGGCTAAAGAATATTAAGGTTTATAACGTTCGATTACCGACTTATTTATTATCCGTAATATATTTCACCACTAAAAACCAGTGCATCAGTAAGCCACCTTCTCTTTTTAAACCACAGGCGACCTCATCTATTGCGTAGGGGGATTTTAGGGGCTTTCCGCCCCAATCAAGTGCTTGATGCTCTCCATTGGCCTTCAGACCGCCTATTGTTTTTGATACTCCTGCACAAAAAATGAATGGCATAAAAACGTGTCCCTCTAGAGCTTTTAAGGACTTAGGATTTCTTCCCAAGTCTTCGTTTTTTCCGGCTGAGCCCATTTCATTGAAACTTTGCAATGTTTCTGCCAGTTTCTGAGAATTCATTCTTCCTTTATTGATTAAAAAGTTCGAGTACTCTTCTCGACTAACTCCTCAATCGAATCTTCTTTTAGCATTCTCCAGCCCTTCTTTAAGGCACCCGCTTTAACCGTGGCGCAATAGTTTACGAAACCAAAGCTAACGAACGAATAAACTCAGATGAGTCGTTGAAAGATGGTTAAGGAAAAACAAGGACCATTAGGGAGAAGATCGTTATTCCAAAATTGAATAAATGCACTAATAGACAGTTTCCAAGTTCAACCCAAGAAATCAAAATGATTGCATCACCCCTTTTCTCGAATACTAAGGAGAGCACATGACAGCCAAAAGGATTACACGTCGGACTTTCTTAGGTACGACAGCCGTGGGCACCGCTTCAACTTCATTTAGTTTGAATACTTGGGCTCAAGCCATTAACAACCAAAAATCACCTTGATTACCGGAACGATTCCGGCTCTGGAAGACGACGTTAAAGTTGTTAATACTTGCCATGAGATCCATTGCCACGGACAATGCATGCTCAAAGCTCACGACAAAGACGGAAAATTGCTTGCCTTAACCAGTACCGGCGACATCCCTTCTAAAGACTGCCAACAAATATGACAAAAAGATATTAGTGAACTACTCTATGTTAGGTTTCGTCTGCTTCCTTTTCAAAATGGAGTTATCCTATGAAGGTTGACTAACCTTTAGTCAGACCTTAATAAGTTTCCTAAGCTCTGGACTACAAAGCTACAAAAAATATTCGTAACCCTTCCGAAGGGAAAACAATAACTTTTCTAATTAGTTAAGCGAATAAAACTGCGATGACCGAACAGTTAGCGAAATGCATTCTTTGCAACAAAATCTCTCCACTTACTGTGGAGCATATAATCCCCGATGCCCTAGATGGCAAACTCATTTTTAATTGCTTGTGTAAAGACTGCAACTCTAAATTAGGAGAAAAAGTCGACACTCAACTAACTAACTACGGACCCATCAAAATAATTAGGGCAACCCACGGTATAACCGGAAAAACGGGAAAAATTCCACTGCTTCTTCCTACCATTATGTATGACCAGAATGGTAGAAAGTTCAGACTGTTTCAAGATGAGGGTAAGTTAGTTGCTCGAAGTCTCCCTTCTCCTATAGTTCAAAGTGAAGAAGAGGGAAAAATTACTCTGCGATGGAGTTGCGATTCTTCGGATAAAGAAACTATTAAAAAAAGGTTAGATAAGGCAACAAAAAAATATGGTCCCAAAATTACAAATACCGATTTAGTCGAAAGGACATTCGATAATCTGTTATTGGAGGGGAGTATAACTCTCGATACTAAATTTCCGGTTCTACCATTCTTAAAAATTGCCTATGAATTCCTCTTCTTATCCTTTCCTGATTGTGAAAATTGGCTGAATACCCAAGAAATGCGCCAAGCCTTACTGGCCAATGATGAATCTCTTGCAAGAAAATTTGTGTTGCTTTGTGGGTTCGAAAAGGCACCCTACTTTTGTCATTTCTTAAGCTTTTCCCAAGGGATTCCGCCCAAGTTGTCTGAAAAACGATCCCCTACTAGTCTGTTTTGCAATGTAACCCTTTTTGGACAAATATCTTGTCTAGTCTTTCTCGGAGATCCCGGACGCTTCCTGGAAAATTTGGAGAACCACGCCTATCTGCAACTTCTGGATCCGCAGCTATCTACTAATCTAGGCCTTCCTCGTTCACGATAAAGAAAATTCCTTACTTCCGAAACGTTTTTTTAGGCTTGAAGCGCCACATTAGTAGCCGGAGCTGTAGTCTGTATTATTAGGCTGATTTTCTTTACTCGAATGAATGTTGGGCTTATAAATTGAACTAAATCATATCCAAACGCCCTGTAAATCAGGGCGTTTGGAACTTGAAAAGGAGTTGAATTGAATAAATGCGTTAAATCTTCTTCTCAACAAACAATGGCTTATTTACTAGACGCTGCCGCTTTTCCTGTCACCTGACCAAAAACCAGCGCATCAGTAAGCATCGCTCCGCCTCTATTTAAACCACAGGCGATTTCTCCAGCTGCGTACAGACCTTTAATCGGCTTGCCGTCCCAGTCAAGAACTTGGTGTTCTGCATTCGTCTTCAGGCCGCCTTTGGTATTTGATCCGCCGGCAAACAACGGAATAGCATAAAAGACAGTTCCCTCAAGAGGTTTTAAAGACTTAGGATTTCGTCCGAAGTCTTCGTCTTTCCCTGCCGTGCTCATTTCATTGAAACGCTTCAATGTTTCTGCCAGTTTCTGGGGATTCATTCTTCCTTTATTGACAGAAGTTTCGGCAATCTTCTTAGCTAGCTCTTCAATCGAATCTGCTTTTAGGATCCAACCCTTCTTTAAGGCATCAGAATTATCTGAAGCCCCGTAGTCAACGAAACCGTAGCCAACTGTCGAACGAGTGAGATTTGCTAATGGGCGAGATTTGAATATTTTCTCTTCAAAAATCTGCCACGCCGGCATATTGTCATATGTCATGGTATCAAGATTCTGTTCGGCGGCTTTTTCATAGACGCTATTGTTGGTAATTCCTCCCATGATCTTGTTCTCAGCGATGAAACGATCTCCCAGAGCATTAACAACGAAAGAACCAGGAGCTCCGACTCCGACAGTTGTGACACCTAAGCGCATTCCGTTGTGGTAAACAGGAGGAGCCCAGATCATTCGTGCAGCACAAGTTGAGACTTTAGATAAAGCAGCTCCGGCCTTTATGCCCATACGAATACCTTCTCCTTCGTTGTAAGGAGTTCCGTAGAACGCAAAGCCTCCGACAGAAGGTCCGGGCAAAAATGCTTTGCGCATTTCAGCGTTGTACTCATAACCTCCGGACGCAAGAATCACACCCTTCTTAGCTTGAATATGAATGTCTTTACCGTCTTTCTTTGCAACTACACCTACTACATGGCCGTCTTTATTGAGGATTAACGAAACTGCCGGAGCGTTATCGATGACTCTAATCAGGCTGCTTCTATCTTGAATGCCTTTTTCTAATGCGCGCCAAAGAGCCTCCCCTTCTGTCGCTTCACTCTTGGGACCGTTATAGCTGGAAGTTTTGCCCATCCTGGCGGGAAACATTAAGTGATAGGAAGCATAGGAGCTGGTTTTAGCTCCGGGAAAGTTAACATACTGAGCCGGTCCGCTAAATTTTTGGCCTTTAAGTTCAGGGTCAAGAGATTTAAGCCAGTCCATCAAGTTCGGCGTGTATTCGACCCAATATTCAGCCATTCCGTTCGAGATGTCATCTTCTTCTCCGACGGATGGTTTGTCAGCGTATTTAGCAGAGAATAAAGCTCTGAAGTATTTGCGCAGTTCTTCTTTATTTCCGTCTTTATCCGGACAATGTACCCAACCGCCTGACATTCGAGTGTTGGAGCGCAAAGTGGCTAAAGGTTGTTTTTCAAGAATGATTACAGAAGCCTTATGATCCGCGGCAGTTATCGCAGCAGCGGCGCCGGCACCGCCTAATCCGACAACCACTACATCGGCAGATTCATCAAACTTGTTTTCCGGTTCGGCGGCAAATGTCGGCAGACTGCATACCATTGCTGTTGAACCGACAAGAAAACTTCTTCTAGATATCGAGGTCATTTTGTTCTCCTTGGTTAGAACAAATAAATTATCTGAAGCAAGCAAACTAGTGTCAACGCCTTGAGACACTTGTTTTGCATTTTTGCCGGTGAAACAAAAATAGAGGCAAATCACAGTTCGAGATCTCCAACTTACTGACGCACAGCGTTATCGGAGAATTAAAGGGAGATTCGCTATTCCAAAACTGAATAACTGCACTAATAGACAGTTCCCGCTCCTGCTCTAAAAATTCAAAATAGCTGCATCACCTCTTTTCTCGAATACTAAGGAGAGCACATGACAGCCAAAAGGATTACACGTCGGACTTTCTTAGGTACGACAGCCGTGGGCGCTGCCACATCTTCATTGAGTCTGAATACTTGGGCTCAAGCCATTAACAATCAAAAATCCCCTTTGATTAACGGTTCGATTCCTGCCCTGGAAGACGACGTAAAAGTTGTTAATACTTATCATGAAATCCATTGTCACGGACAATGCATGCTCAAAGCTCACGTCAAAGACGGAAAGCTCCTTGCCTTAACCAGTGCCGGCGACATTCCTTCCAAAGACTGTCTTCCTTCCGATGAATCTATCGGAAAGATACAGCGCCGAGCCTGTATGAAAGGTTATGCAGAAAGAAAACGTTTATACGCTCCCGACCGTCTTAAATATCCTCTGATTCAAACGATTGAAAGAGGAAATACAGCCGGCTTTAAACGTGTTTCCTGGGACGAAGCATTAGACAGAGCTTGTGAGGCAATCCGCAAAATGCAGGATCGCCAAAAAGAACTCGGCTACCTGCCGATTTGGAACAATGGCTGCGCTCCGTTAAATATGCTGGGGCCATGCCTTTCTGCTTACGGTCACCATTCGGCCGGCAATCAAAACGACTGCCTTTATAACGCCTTAGGAAAAGGCGTTAAAGGTCATCCGGCTATCGATATGCTGAATTCCAAACTGATCATTGTTTGGTCAGCCGACCCACAAACCACTTCTCCTCACTTACCTTTCATCATGACGAAGGCACGAGAGAAAGGTATTCCGATTGTCGTGATTGATACGAGATACACCGGAACGGTAGGAGCAATGGCAACCGGCATTCCGGGTGTACCTGCTTGGATAGCTCCGAGACCCGGAACTGATTCCGCAATCCTTGCTGCCATGGCCAACACGATCTATCGCAGAAATCTGCATAATCCCGCTTATATCAAGGAATACACCTTCGGATTCTTCCCCGGAGACTCTGTCATCAGCAATTCTCCGGCTAAGAGCCCTATTGACGGTCATCCATGGAAAGGTCAAAGCTTCACTGTCCCGCAGGGACAAAGTTTTGTTGAATATTTAGATGAATTGAATACAGCACATGGCGGCGAAGAAGGCGTTTTGAAATGGGCTGAACTTCTTTCCGGCGTTCCTGCTAAGACGATTAAGAATCTGGCGATTGCTTACGGTAAAACCAAACCTGCCTGTATCTATTCTGCCTGGACAGCCGGCGGGGCACAAAGAACCGGAAACGGCATGTACTACACCTGGCTCATGCTGGCTCTGGCTGCAATGACAGGAAATGCCACTGTTCGAGGCGGCGGTATCGGTTCTTTGTCTCCGAATGAAGGTATGTCCGTGAAACTCGGCAAAGCTCCGGGCATGGCACACGGCAAGACCTTCAAACCGCTTTTGTTCTCTACACACGTCTCGAGCCAAGTCATTATGACGGGGCGCGACACGCGCACACCGGAACAATTAAGAGAAGATATTAAGCTTCTGAACGGCATCGATTTAGGCGAAGATCCGAGGCTCCATCTTGAAATGTTTATTAAGGGAGCCGGAAGCGGAGACGTTTTCAATCAGCGTGCGGCCATCAATCCGAAATTAGAAGCCTGGAATAAATTAACTTCCGTTATTACCTATGACCGCTTCATGAGCACGACGGCCAGGTACTCGGATATTATTTTCCCGGTTGTCACTCACTTCGAAGAAAGTTTCATCACCGGTTCCAGAGTCAAAACAGATACGAATTTCGTGAATCAGATTCTTGATCCGATGTATGAATGCAAAACCGACTGGCAGATTAACGAATTGATTGCTCAGCGTCTCGGCATTAACTGGGGTCGTGACGGTAAGTCCGACGTCGATGTCATGAAGATTCAGTGGGCAGGCGCCAAGGTTCCGGAAAAATACAAGGAACTCAATCCTGAATTCAAGCTTCCGACCTTTGAAGAAATGCAGAAGGAAGGCAACGTTCAGCTCTTTGTTAAACCGGAAACTTCTGTCATCGACGCGGCCAGATTTGCTCCGGGAGAATTCCCGACCGATACCGGCAAGATTAACTTCTACTCTCCTTTCCTTGCGGAAAGAGGACGATTAAAACAGAAAGCAGCTCGTGCTCAGTATGTCAGACCGCCCGAGGGAATTGAGGATTTGCTTGAAGGTAAAAAAGGTGCGAAAGGAATTGCATACAGTCTTCAGTTCACAACTCCTCATATGCCCAACAGAAGTCACTCCTCTTTTGATAACACGACTTCTTTGATGGACGCCTTCCCGCATTGCGTCTTCATCAACCCTGAAGATGCACAAAAACGAGGCATTTCCGACGGAGACGAAGTGTATGTGCATAACGATGCAGGCTGCATGAAAATTCCGGCACAAATTACTCTGCGTCAATTGCCGGGTGTGGTTTCTATCGGTGAAGGCGCTTGGTATCAGCCCAGCCCGACGGAGAAATACGAAGCATGGTTTGATTTAGACGGCGATGGAAAACCTGAGAAGCACATTGTCGCAGTGGATGTCGGCGGAGCCGTCAACACACTAACGACAGACCGTGATATCGGAGCAGCAGATCCAGTGCTTCACCTGCAGACCAACAAGTCAGGCGGATTTGCAGCGGGCGGAAATCTTTGCGAAGTCAGCAAACAAAAACCAGCCTAAGTTCATCGACAAGGATATAAGGAATAAACCATGACTCAATATGCATTTTTCTTCAATCAGAAACGCTGCTTAGGCTGCAAAACTTGTGTCATCGCCTGTAAAGAATGGAATGAGAGCAAAAGAGGAGACGCCAATCTCAACAGAGCATTAACAGAGGCTACGGCCGGGACCTTTGATACACCCGCCTCTTGGGGCGCGGGCGCAAGAGCGGATACGCTTAACGGCGCACACTCAAAAGATATTCTTCGCAGATTTGATGCGAAAGAAAACTGGAGACGCGTGACGTTTTTTGAATTCGGCACAAAAGCTCCGAACATTGCCATTGTTCCGTTATCGATCGGCTGCAATCATTGTTCTGAACCGGCGTGTATTCCGGTTTGTCCTGTTAAGGCCATTTCTAAGGAAGCTAAATACGGCGCAGTCCGAGTGGATTCTTCCAAGTGCATCAGCTGCGGAGCCTGCCGAGCTGCCTGTCCGTGGGACGCACCTCAGTACTACAAAGATTTGCAGGCTGAGGGGCCCAGACCTCCCATGACCAAATGCGATCTTTGTTATGACAGATTAGAAAAAGGACTTAAACCTGCTTGTGTGGCATCTTGCCCCGGACGAGCATTAGAGCTTCTTCCCGTAGAAGAAATTCTGAAGCTTCATCCGAATGCAACACGCACTGCTCTCGGATTTAAGCAAGAGGATGTCAACCGTACGAAACCGAACATTTACTTTGAGTCCCGAGAACTCTTCTTCTAATTAATATGGTGAGCATCAAACAAAGCGAGGTTGAATTGAATCATTCTTCCGAACAATGTTCAGAGCTCTTCTTCAAAACACTGGGGCTTCTCTTTTTAAACGGCCCCAGTGAAGAGAATGTTCAGCTCTTAACTTTAGGATTAGAGAATTGCCGACAATGCGGGTTGATTTCTCAAGCCGAGTATGAGGAGCTTTCTGAGCAGCTCGACTTGCAGGCACTCGGACGAGATTACGGCTCTCTCTTTTGTCTCGGGGGTTCGAGTCTTTCTCTTTACGAGAGCGTCTGGTTAACGGGTCTCGCAATGCAGGAACCGAGAGACGAATTAAGGAAAATCTTAAGGGCTTGCGGTTTGAAGCCTAATACGGATTCCAATGAACCGGAAGACCATCTCGGCTTTATCTATTACTGCATCGGGATGCTTCTCGAAAGACGGCGGACTGAAGATAGAGATTTAAAAGAGTCAGAGGATATCGGTCTTCTTCGAGAAGCGGTTTCGCATTTAGAATGGACTCGACTTCTTGCCGATGCGATTTCGGACCGGCATGCGGGTAATTTCTATTCGAATATTGTTTCTGTAGCGAATAGACTTGCTAATGAAACGATAAATAAAAACGATTAGGAGCAGTTGTCAACTACCTCGGCCTAAAGGCCGAGGCTTGAAAAAGTCTCTAGTTGACTAGCCTCAGTCCGTCGTTTTGAGGACTACGTTGGTTGGGAATGCACAGGCACCGCGGGATGCAGATCCTAGTCCCGCGCTCTGCGGCCGATGGTTAAAAGCTCTGAGAGGTAGGAGCGGTGCTGTCGGCTTGAAACCCCTTCCAACATTGGCGAAGGATCACAACCGGTCGAAAGACCGAGGAGAGAAAACTTGAGAGTATTTCTACTAAACAAACGTGGAAAGCCGCTGATGCCCTGTTCACCGGCAAAAGCGCGCCTTCTGCTTAAAGAGAAGAAAGCTATTGTTGTAAGGCGCACGCCTTTCACCATACAGCTGACGATTGCAACGGGCGAGTCCAAACAGCCGGTGAGTCTGGGTGTTGATGCCGGATACAAACATGTCGGCCTTTCCGCATCAACGGAAAAGGCTGAGCTTTATGCATCAGAAGTCGAACTCCGTCCGGACGTCTCTGATCTGCTCTCTGCTCGTCGTACGTTACGGCAGTCCCGCCGTAACCGCAAAACGCGCTATCGCGCACCGAGGTTCGACAACCGCATCCGCACCAAGCGCAAAGGCTGGCTTGCTCCGTCGGTTGAAAATCGAATCAACGCGCACTTGTCGCGCATAGGAGCGATTCTTCGACTGTTGCCGGTCACGAAGATCACCGTGGAAACGGCGTCCTTCGACACGCAGCTGCTGAAGAATCCCGACATTTCGGGAAAAGAGTACCAAGAGGGAGAACAGCTTGGTTTCTGGAATGTTCGAGAGTATGTTCTTTTCAGAGACGGGCACGCTTGTCAGCATTGTCACGGCAGATCGAAAGATCCGGTGTTCAATGTTCATCACTTGGAAAGCAGACGCACTGGCGGAGACTCGCCCGGCAACCTGCTCACGCTTTGTGAGACGTGCCATAAAGCACTTCATCGCAGAGAAATCAAGCTGAAGACCAAGCGCGGGCAGTCGTTCCGTGCGGAAGCCTTCATGGGAATTATGCGCTGGGAGGTACTGAACCGCCTAAAGGCGTCGCATCCTGAGCTGGAGGTGCACAACACCTACGGCTACCGAACCAAGCACACACGAATCGTGAACGGCATCGACAAGTCGCATTGTGCGGATGCTTTCTGCATCGCCGGCAACCTCGGCGCCGAAAGGCTCTGCGAATTCTTCTTCCAGAAGCAGACGCGCCGGAACAACCGGCAGATTCACAAGCTTTCCATCCTCAAACACGGGCTTCGAAAGCGCAATCAGGCGCCTTTTGAGGTCAAAGGCTTCCGTCTTTTTGACAAAGTTGTTTGCCAGGGAGAAGAAGGCTTTATTTTCGGCCGTCGATCCTCCGGGTCTTTTGATGTACGAAAGCTCGACGGCACCCGCATTTCAGCGGGCATAAGCTGCAAAAAGCTGCGTCTGCTGGAGAAGAGACGGACCTATTTAAAAGAAATTCGAAAGGAGGAGGCGCTTCCTCCCCTGCCTGAAGGAAGGAGTCTCCGCGCCTAAATTTGATGAATATCAAGCTTTTGTTCATTCCGCTGCTCCTTTTTTCTTCTCAGCTGTATGCGGAGACCATTCATCTCGGCATTCTCAACACTTCCGGCAATGAAGCCGAAAACGTTCTTTATGCCGAGACAGCCTCTGTTCTCAAGGACAAATTAAAACCGAGGAATGTGGAGGTTTCGACTTACGATCTTCCGGGGTTAGAGAAAGCCATTGCTACAGGAAAATTAGATTTCTTTATCTCCAATCCGGGATTCTATGTTTCGAGCAGACAGAAGCTCGATACCACTGCCCTTGCCTCTCAAAGCAATCAATTTTTTAGGCGCCCAGACAGAGCATTAGGTTCTGTTTTTGTTGTTCCTCAGCAGAACGGCAATAATTTTTCTCTTCGAGATTTAAAGGGAAAAAGCGTCTGCGCCGTCGCGCCGAATGCTTACGGCGGTTTATACATTGCTTTAGGTGAGCTCAATCGCAGAGGCTTTGATCCGGATAAATTTTTTAGTTCTATTCACTATTCCGGCTATCCCATGCCAAAAGTTCTTGAGGACCTGAAAGCCGGCAAATGTGAGGCTGCGATCGTACGAACATGCCTTCTCGAGGAACTCTCGTCTTCCGGACAGATTAAAGGCAATGAATTCAGAGTGATCGAACCACGTGAGACAAGTTCAAAGGAACATTGCGTTCGCTCTACAGGTCTTTATCCCGGATGGGTTTTTGCTGCAACTAAGAATACTTCAGAAACATTAAGGAAAGAAACTACGAAAGTTTTGTTTTCCCTTCCTGCCGTTCAAGGCAATGAATGGAGTGTTCCGCGGAACTTTGCCGAACTAGACAATCTGTATAAAAACTTAAAGGTTGGACATTACGAATACCTGAGAAACTGGGACTGGAAGGAATTCATTCGGAACTACTGGAGTTTTATTCTCATTGTTTTTATCGTGATGATTGCTGTTTTCCTTCACAACCTCATCTTGAAACGACAGGTAGAAAGAAGGACCGAACGTCTTAGGCAGACGATGAAAGAAAAGCTTGCCGAGCATCAAGCGGCCGTCAGTGCGAATCGTCACTTACATGACATGGAAAAAATCAATCTTGTCGGTATGCTTTCCAGCATGATCGCGCATGAGCTCAGACAACCGCTCACAGTTATCCGGAACTATTCAGAAGGGCTCAGAGATATCCTCCATTCTCCGGATTACGATGAGAAAGTTTTAGAGGAAGCGCTCAAGGTCATTGATGAACAGTCCATCCGAGCATCTTCGATCATTGAGCATATGCGCGGACTGATTAAGGGAAAAGAATCGAAGGTCCGGGAAGTCAATTTAAATTCGTTGGTTCCGTCCATCATCGAAACGTATAGAGAATTAGGCGGAAAATACGAAGTCAATATCGTTACGTTGAACAACGCCTCGGTTTCAGTCCGGATTGATCCCACTCAGTTTGAAATTGTCCTTCTCAACTTGCTCAATAACGCTTCCGAAGCGATAACTCAGCAGGAAACGAAACCAGTCATCTCCGTCGGAATCTCCTGCGAAAACGGTGAAGCCGCCGTTACTGTCGCCAATGAAGGATTTTTAGAGCATAAAGAATCCTTTAATAACCTGTTTGCCGTGAAGAACTCAACGAAAGCCAACGGTCTCGGACTGGGATTGGCTATTGCGGCAAGAGTCGTTGAACGCTGGGGCGGCCAGCTCAGCATTCGTCAGCAAAATAAAGAGGTCATCGCATGTATCCTTCTTCCAAGCCTATAGACCCATCAGTTCTCCGCTTAGTTCAGGAAAAGTCTTTAGTCAGAATTGTGGACGACGATGAGACTGTCGCGAAATCCTACGAATTTATGCTTCGTTGTTCCGGCTGGAACTGCAGGATCTTTAATAGTGCGGAAGATTACCTTGCTTCTGAAAACGTTCAAATCGGTTGTCTGATTCTTGATGTTCGGATGCCGGGACTTTCAGGTCTGCAGCTTCAGCAAAAGTTAGAGATTCTTGAACGAGAGATTCCTATCATCTTCGTCACTGGGCACGGAGATGTTGATATGGCCGTGCTTGCATTGAAACACGGTGCCCAGGATTTTATGCTGAAACCGGTTGATCCCCAGAGGTTGAAGGGGGCTGTTTTTCAGGCGTGTCAAAGTGACCTGCTCCACTTCTTGAGAAGTCAAAAGGAAGAAGCTGAAAGAGAAGCGACGAGCTCTCTTTCGCAAAGAGAGCGAGAGGTTGCTCAGCTCCTTGCACAAGGTTTACTTTATAAACAAATCGCTGAACGTCTCGGTTGTTCGGAAAGGACAGTGAAATTTCACAAGGCCCGGATTGCTGAAAAATTAGGAGTTAAAACTTCAGCTGAGATTGCTTTAAGACTCTCCAGTACTGCTAAAAATAAATGAGATATATGAGCATTAAGAAACTGGAGATGTACAAAAACTGTTTTGTACAAAATCAGCCACCCTGAATTTGGTTTTTCGATTAAGAATTGTGTCCCTATAGGAATATCGGAGGGACTCTTGACCATCCTGATTTATGCAGTGACTTTTGTCAGGTTGTCGAAGTACCGTACTCAGATGGATCAAACTTATTAGAAGCAGAATAATTTCATTTTTTTTTGGCGTCTTTTTCCGCTACTCTATTAGTCAGATTAGCGGGCCTGTTAGCTTCT
>NZ_GL883765.1 GCF_000205025.1 Parasutterella excrementihominis YIT 11859
TTAAAGTTCGATACTGAAAGCGTTCCGGCATTCGTGAGCGTGCCATTTTCTTTCGTTAATGTGCTGAAACTATAGCTGCCCCCTGTAACAGACAATGAACCATTATTCTTGACGGTTATTGTCGGGGCATTATTAAACTGTCCGCCTCCTAAAACCAGATAGTTTCCAACGTTTTGTCCCACAACGATGGGATTCAAATTAACGTATGTCCCACCGAGCAGTTCGAGTCCTTGAGTAATTGTCATTGGTACAGCGGTACTTTCAACGTAGCTGCCGCCGCGAACAATGACTTTCCCAAAATTGACCGTTCCAGTGCCTGTTTTAAAATCGACGGTTCCGGAAGTATCTAAGACATTCGCGGACAATGAGATGTTGGGACTGGCGTTCCCATAGACACTGTCGCTTAGAGTCCCTGATTGTCCTATCTTTAAAACTCCGTTCACGTGGACAGAGCCGGTTTCGCCTCCTCGGTCTCCGGCAAAGAACAGAGAGCCGTTAACATTTAAATTTCCACCGACAGATAGCGTGCCGTTCGATCCTCCTCTTCCAGATCCGTGTCCGGCTAATATGAAGATCGTCGGATTGTCAATCGTCATGTTGTCCCTGACAGTCAGAGACTGAATAGGCCGTCCTGTATCACCGTGTGAACAATCAAAGGCTATGAAAGTCCAGCCTGATCCCCGATCAGGCACTGTCAGACTGCCGTTGATTACATAATCCGAATGGATCATGCTGGAACCGTTGTCATGAAACAAGTAATCAATGTCGTTCCAGTTTGTCTCACCTTCGACGGTTGTAGCAAAGACACAGGAAGGAACCAGAGTAACGCTTGCTGCTATCACTGCTGCCGTTTTTCCGCCGGTTTGACTGGTCGAAGTCATCGCTTCAGAGACAGCGACGAAACAGCCGCGAACTCTGCTCCATACTTTTTTGTAAATATGATTCATTTTTTCTCCTCCTCGGGAAAAGGAACTGATGCTTTAATCAGCACTGTTGAGAAACAGCACTGGTGAAAGCATCCGGGAGAAAAAACTTTGCTTTGAAT
>NZ_GL883766.1 GCF_000205025.1 Parasutterella excrementihominis YIT 11859
GGCTTAGTACGTTCGTACTTTTCTTTTGCCATGTCTAGCTCCTGAGTGCCTGTCAACGGACAAGCTTAAATGAATAAAATTTAATGGTGCCCATGATGCGGATCGAACGCATGACCTCTCCCTTACCAAGGGAGTGCTCTACCACTGAGCCACATGGGCGGCACTGGAGCGGGTGAAGGGAATCGAACCCTCGTCGTAAGCTTGGAAGGCTTCTGCTCTACCATTGAGCTACACCCGCTCAAACAGAAAGCGTTCGAGCCGAACGCTTTTGTTGGAAATCTTATGGTGGAGGGGGATGGATTCGAACCATCGTAGGCGTAAGCCAACAGATTTACAGTCTGCCCCCTTTAGCCACTCGGGCACCCCTCCACTCTCGGAGAACGCAGATTTTGACAAGTTTATTTTGATTTGTCAAGTCTACGGCAAAAATTTTTACAAGTTTTGACAGATTTCACCAACTTGGGTAATCGTCTTCAGACTTACGTCAGAACCTCTGGTGGAGGGGGATGGATTCGAACCATCGTAGGCGTAAGCCAACAGATTTACAGTCTGCCCCCTTTAGCCACTCGGGCACCCCTCCGGAGGAAATGCGCATTCTACATGATTAAAAGATATTTGACAATTGGCCTGCGACTCCGGCCAATAAACAGATCCAGCCGGCATTCATTAAATGGCTGATCCACGGGCGTTTCGCACGTTCTTTCTGTCTCAGCTTTTCGATAGCAGCTTCTCTTTTTGCCGGGTCTGAAATGTAAGCTAATATCGCCAGTTCCGTGCTTCTAAAGCACATGCCGATAAAGACGAGCGACAGGCCGAGGTCGCCGACAGCTTCGGCAACATAGCCGTCAGAAAAGCCAGCCGCTGCCTTTCCCATCATTCCTGCTGAAAACAGATATAAGGCAGTACGCCAAAATACGGCGATCTTGGATTCGGAGATCGGTGTTTTTGTCGGTTGTTGTATGCCAGGCATTAGATTATTTCTCTTTTTTTATTTCTTCTACTTCGATGACTTCAGCGTCAACCGCCTGAGTCTTATTCCACTTCTTGGGAACGATCGACGTCCTCGCCGACGCGTCATAATAGTCGCCGGGGTTGTCCTCGGTGTAAGTCCTTTCGCCCTGGAAAAAGCCGAAGACTTTACTGCTGAGCCAGATGAGGCAGGAAAGTGCAAACACACCGATAAGTACCGCACCTACAACCGGAAGAATAAACATAGCGCCCAAAAATATGAGCGCAATAATCAAGCCGGCCCAAATGAGTTTGGAAATAGGATAACGCACGAACTCTCCCCTTCTTATTAACTTAGCGGCAACCTCTTTGAGGTTATGCGGATTCTTACTCCACGCCCCTAATATATTACTAATTAGATTTGCTACAAAGCAAAACTCATCAAAACTGAAAGACGTTGTAAAAATTTGTGGGCTTCCTCCCCGCCCATTCTCTTCTTTTCCGGTTGGAAAACCGCCGTCAAAGGTTTGATTCCGACTAACGAAAACCCTTTAAAGACTAGGTTTTTCTCGACTTGACAGCTCACAGCGCTAAAAGCAGCCGCTATATTTAGAGGTATACTCCACAGACTATGTATTGTGGCCGAACTATTCGGTTTTACAGAGGATTTCAATGACAGATAATAAATTAATGGTTCTTCCTGATGTCCAGTCTTCGGCTGACAGAAGAAATATTCCCATTCGTCGCGTCGGCGTCAAAGGGATCCGAACCCCTATTCTGGTAAAAAGCCAGAGCGGCGCACAGCACACTGTGGCCGATGTCGAAATGTATGTTTCCCTGCCCGCAGACAAGAAGGGGACCCACATGTCCAGATTCTGGACCCTGCTCGGCGGCATCAATAAGCCTTTCGCTCCCCAGATGATGGTCGAAGTCATGCAGGAAATGCTTGCTTCCCTGAAGTCTGACGGCGGCTATATCCGCTTGGCCTTCCCCTTCTTCATGGAAAAATCCGCTCCCGTCTCCCATCTTCAGAGCACAATGGACTACGACGTGGTTCTGACTGCCGAATGTGCAGACGGAAAGATTACCGTGACTCAGGAAGTCATTGCTCCGGTCACCAGCCTTTGCCCCTGCAGCAAGGAAATCAGTAAGTACGGCGCACACAACCAGCGCTCTCACGTTTCAATCACTGCGGAACTCGAAACGAACTTCCCCATTGAAAAGCAGATTGAAATGATTGAGAGCTGCGCCTCCTGCCAGGTTTGGGGTCTGCTGAAACGTTCCGACGAGAAATACGTCACGGAACACGCCTATGAAAATCCGAAGTTTGTCGAAGACCTCGTTCGTGACGTCGCCATCAGATGCCAGGACGAACCGGCAATTCTTGCCTTCACGGTCGAGGCAGAAAACTTTGAATCGATTCATAACCACTCTGCCTTTGCTTCCCTGCACTTTGACAAGAGACAAACGGCGGAATAATCCTGCTCTGATTAGGAAATAGGTCTTTTATGCTTGCCTCACAGAAAACCAAAATCACCGAGCTTTTCAAGAATGCTCTGGCGGCCGTCGGTGCTCCGGAGAACACCAAAATTGTTCTCGAGCGCCCCAAACAGCAGAGCCACGGTGACATTGCCTGCACAGTGGCGCTCCAATGTGCAAAAGCCATGAAGCAGCCTCCGAGAGTCATTGCGGAAAAACTGGTCGAAGAGCTTCGAAAAGAAACCGCCGACTCCGAGATGTTTTCTGCCATTGAGATTGCCGGCCCCGGATTCATCAATCTCAAACTCGCACCCTTTCTTAAGCAGGATGTCGTTCGAGAAATTTTGAAAGAGGGTCCGGCCTACGGCTGCTCCGATGCGCACACCGGTGAGTCCATTCTCCTGGAATACGTTTCGGCTAACCCGACCGGACCTCTTCATTTGGGCCATGCAAGACAGGGCGCACTAGGCGATGTCCTCTCTCGTATGCTCAAGAGTCAGGGCTGGGCGGTCACGCGTGAGTTTTACTACAACGATGCCGGCAACCAGATTCATAACCTTGCCATCAGCGTTCAGGCACGCTGCTACGAACTCCAAAACAAACCGTTCGAGTTCCCTGAAGACGGCTACAAGGGTGCTTATGTTCTTGACATCGCTCAGGACTTTCTCGCCAAGAAACCGATCCATACTTTCGACGGCAAGGTAGTAGAAAGCAGCGGCAATCCGGATGACCTCGAGAACATCCGCGCTTACGCGGTGGCTTATCTCAGAGAAGAGCAGCACAAGGACCTGACGGCTCTTGGTGTAGCTTTCGACAACTACTACTTGGAAAGCTCCCTGTACTCTGACGGCAGAGTTGCCAAAGCAGTTCAGGCCATTCGGAACGCAGGTAAAACGTACGAGAAAGACAGAGCCTTATGGTTTAAGAGCACGGATTACGGTGACGATAAAGACCGCGTTATGCGCAAAGCCGACGGTTCTTACACGTATTTCGTTCCGGATGTTGCTTATCACTTAGCCAAATTTGAGCGCGGCTTCAACCGAGCTTTAAATATCCAGGGCTCCGATCACCACGGCACGGTCGCTCGCGTCCGCGCTGGCATTCAAGCCGCTTCAGGAGACTTCGGCTTCAACATTCCGAAGACTTTCCCCGAGTACATGCTGCACAAGATGCTTCAGGTGGTCAAAGACGGACAGCCCGTCAAGATGAGCAAACGCAGCGGCACTTACGTCACGCTCTCTGACTTGGTCAACTGGGTCGGAAAAGATGCTGCACGTCTCTTCATGGTTAATCGCAGAGCCGACGCTGAGTTTGTTTTTGATGTGGATTTGGCCCTTAGCCAGTCCGACGAAAACCCGGTCTACTATCTGCAGTACGCCCATGCCAGAATCTGCTCTGTTTTTGCCCAGGCGCAGGAAAAAGGCATTGAGGTCCCCTCTGTCGAAGAAATGGCCTCTGAAGACCTGTCTTCTTTGACTGCTCCGACCGAACTCAGACTGATGAGCAAACTTTCTGATTTCCCGACGGCTTTGGCAAACGGTACTGAGGACCTGTCTCCTTTGGCATTGGTCACGTACCTTAAGGAACTGGCTGCTGATTTCCATTCTTTCTACAATGCCGAAAGAGTGCTGGTCGATGACGAAAAGCTGCGCAACGCCCGCTTGGCCCTTCTGGTCGCCACCCGACAGGTTCTGCGCAACGGACTGGAAATCTTGGGCGTCTCTGCTCCTGAAAGATTGTCTCGTGCCGATCAGCCGGCTGACTCAACTAAATAAGGTTTAAGCTCCATGGCAAGAAATTCCGGCGGCGGATTTGGAACCTGGTTTTACGGATTCCTCGTAGGAGGAGTCATCGGTGTCGGCTGCTGCGCAGCTGCAGCGTTGTACATCACTAAGGCTCCGATCCCATTCGTAAATAAAGTTAATCAAGCCAGCGAAAAAATCAATCCTATCGCCGGCGGCACTATTCCTGATCCGAATAAACCGCTTTCTGCCAGCGGCGGCGCCCCTGTGAACGCGCCTAAGAGCCGAGTCGTGACGGTAGAACCGCCGACAAGTGAGCAGGCCGCCGAGGAAACTAAACTTCAGATTGAACAGGGTTCGCGCTTTGTCGTGCAGGCCGGTGCCTTCAGCACTCAGGTCGACGCTGAAGCCCGAAGAGCCGAGCTCGGATTCTTAGGGTTTGAAGCTCGAGTGATTCCCAGAACCGACGGGGCAAAAACCCTTTATCGCGTTCGTCTCGGACCGTACGGAACCGCCCAGGAAGCCAACGACGTCAAGTCCAAGCTTCAGGCCAACTCCATTACGGCGACTGTCGGGCGCGTTAAGTAATTTTTTATTCACCGAACCGAAGGGAGATCCTCCCTCCGGTTCTTTCGTATTAGTAGGTCAAAACTTATGCTTCGAAGAATTTTGTTGTCCGCTTGTCTTTTACTTCCGGTCGTCGGATACGCTTCAGCCGAAAATCCGGTCGCCGGGCAGGACTACACGGTTTTGAAAACACCGGTGCAGACTCAGGAGCCCAAGAAGATTGAAGTCTTAACTTTCTTCGCTTACACCTGCCCTCACTGCTATACCTATGAGAAAGATGTCCTGCCTTGGAGCGAAAAGCTCCCGGATGACGTCGTTTTCCGTCAGATTCCTGTTGCCTGGACTCCAAAGAGCTTCCACTTCACTAAGACTTACTACGCCTTGGAAGCAATGCACAAACTGCATCCCTACCATGAGATGCTGTTTAATGCCGTCATCAAGGAAAGAAAAGAATTCCCCGACCTCAACAGCATCGCGGATTTCTTTGCACAGAACGGCCTGAACAAAGAAGAGTTCCTCAAGAACGCCAACTCTTTCTCGACCAAAGTCAAAAATGACCGCGCTTTCAAAACTTGGCAGGCCTATGAAATCGACGGTACGCCCGCCAACGCCGTCAACGGAAAGTACATCACTGCCCCGCACATGGTCGGCACTCGAGAAGGTGCAATTCAGGTAATGAATTACCTGATCGAAAAAGAACGAGCCGCGAAGAAATAATCAGCTTCGGTCCAAAGGAGGTTCGCCTCCTTTTTCTGTTCTCTGCAGCTTCTTTAGACGACGGTATTCGCCGCCCGCGATAAGCTGTGTATGATTATCTCCATTAAGAATATCTATCCGCCGGGCACAGAATGTCCGGCCGCGGAGTAACAAATGAACATTTTCCTGACTGGAGCATCAAGCGGCATCGGACAAGCCCTAGCAAAAGAATTTGCAGCAAACGGCGCCACGCTTGGTCTTGTTGCCAGACGTGAAGACAAGCTCAAAGAGTTGATCGCAGAACTTCCGAATCCTGAACTGCATACGGCGATCGTCTGCGACGTTACGGATCGTGATCGTTTAATCGAAGAAGCCCGTAAGTTCGATGAGGCCTGCGGTGGAGTCGATATTGCGGTTGCCTGTGCCGGTATTTCCGTCGGTGTAAAAACACAATACCGAGAAGACTTGGACGTCTTTGACAAAGTCTTTGATACCAACGTATTCGCAATGGCATCTACTTTCCATGCGTTTATCGATCCGATGATCAAGCGTAAACGCGGAACTCTGGTCGGAATTGCCAGTGTCGCCGGTATTCGCGGTCTTCCGGGAAGCGAAGCTTATTGCGCCAGCAAATCCGCCGCGATCACGTACTGCGAAAGCCTTCGTGTTGAAATGCAGAAATACGGCGTCAAAGTCGTAACGATCTCTCCGGGATTCGTTAAAACGCCTTTAACCGCCCATAATCCTTACAAGATGCCTTTCATTATGGAGCCGGAAGCATTCGCCAAAGAAGCCGTCAAGGTAATCATGGTCGGCAAAAAGTACGCCACGATTCCATGGGAAATGGGCGTTCTGTCAAAAATTCTTCGCCTCATCCCGAACTGGCTCTTCGATAAGATTTTGGCTTCCCGTAAGCAAAAACCGCGCTCTGGCACCGCCGGAACGTCGAAGGCCGAAAACCGACCGGTCTCTGAAAAGTCTCCGAACGCGGTTCCGACCGTCAACAAAACAGACGAAAACAAGTGAAGTGCTTAAACTGACGTAACGCTTAACACGCTCAAGCCGAAATCAATAGTTTCGGCTTTTTCTTTGTCCAGATCCGTGTTCGGAAAGAAAAACGGGAGCCAACGAGCTCAGGAAGCGGCAGCTTTTATCCGTTAAAAAGAGGCCGTTGTAAGAAGAGAATTCCACGCCCACAGCTTCTTTCAAAAGCAGGTACCGATAAACCGCCCGCAGCTGGCTTTCTGAAAACTCCGTCCCGATTTTCCATGTACTAAGTTCCTGAAAATCATGCTGCCAAATAAACGAAGTTTCGATACCGTGCAGAATCTCTATCACTTGTGCGGCATTCAGGTAAAGCTTCGATTTCTCGTAGGACCGCCACACCGTAGAGAGGAATTTTTTTACGGCCGTAGAGGCATCCCAGCTTTTCTCGGAGGCAAGACAGTTGTCGCATTGTCCGCAGGCCTCCTTTGTTTCTTCTCCGAAGTAAGCCAAAAGGAGATTTCTTCGACACTCCGTGCTTTCGGCGTAGCCCTGCATCACGTCCTGCTTCACCTCGGAGATGTTCTTATACCAATCCTCGGCGTCACTTTCTGCAATGCGTTTCTTCTGAAAGAACGCATCGCCTCCGCTAAAACAAAGCCATGCTTCTGCCTTTTGACCGTCTCGCCCGGCCCTTCCGATTTCCTGGACGTAATTCTCGATGCTTTTAGGCAGAAAAGTATGCGCTACGAAACGGACATCCGCCTTATCGATACCCATGCCAAAAGCAATCGTCGCCACAATCACCGCGTCCTTTTCATGCAGGAAACGGGTCTGACTCAGCTCTCGTTGCTCCCGGCTCAGTCCGGCGTGATAGCAAAGGCAATTAATTCCTTCCGCTGCCAGAAAGGCGCAAATCGTCTCCGCTTTAGCTCGGGAGCTCGTGTAAACGATACCGCTTTCTCCGGCGTGCTTTTCTTTTATGAAGGCTAGCAGCTGTTCATTGCCTCGCTTTCTGCGGACCACAGTAATTCGGAGATTTTTTCTCTCCAGGCTCATGGCATGCACATAAGGTTCTACGAGCAATTTTTCGCAGATATCTCGCGAACTAATAGCGTCGGCAGTGGCTGTAAGGGCAATTCTTGGAACCGAAGGAAAACGTTCTTTTAATGCACTTAGAAGCCGATACTCAGGCCGAAAGTCATGCCCCCAGCTCGAAACGCAATGCGCTTCGTCATAAGCAAACAAAGAAACGCAGCTGTCCTCCAGAAGACGGCAAAAAGAGGGATTGGAAAGGCGCTCCGGAGAGACATAAAGAATCTTGATCTTCTCGTCTCGTATTAGCTCTACCGTGGAAGAAATTTCATCCCATTCCATGTTTGAGCTTAAGTAGGCGGCCGCCACGTTTTTCTTTTTCAGCGCATCCACTTGGTCCTTCATAAGAGAGATCAGCGGCTCAAAGACGACGGCCATGCCGTTCTTAACCAATGCCGGCAGCTGGAAACACAAACTCTTTCCCGCGCCCGTAGGCAGAAGGGCCAGCACGTCTCTTCCTTCCAGGAGCGCTTCGATAATCGCCTCCTGCCCTTCGCGGTAATCTTCATGACCGAAAACCGATTTAAGCGTCTCTCGGCATTTTTGAGTAACTTTTGTTTCCTTCGGCATGGCGCGAGGTTATCACATCCGTTGAGGCTCCGAGAGGCACAAATCTTTCAGAAGCTTTGCCAAAACGGGCAATAATGGTTGCTACTTAATTGTTTTCCCTAGATTTTGTTTTATCATGCTCGCATGTGACACAGGGTGTTTTCCCATTATCGAGTTTTCAGATGACAACAGAACTTAGCGCGCTTGCGAGATTATTGGTCTACCCGAGGCATCAGACATTAAACGAGCTGAACAAAATTGATCATATTTTGCAAAACTCGCGTCGTTTAGACCCCCACACGAAGGAAAATCTGAAAACATTCACCGTGGCTTTGTCGGCAGCTCCGATGTCTGCCCTTCAGAACATCTATCTGGCTTCTTTTGAGGAAGATTACAAGACGCTTGATCTGACGCAGCAAAATCATGAATCGGCAGAAGCTCTTAAACTGCTGGAAAATCTCTACCACGAGCACGGACAAGACTTTTCCGAAAAAGACGTTCCGCACTTCCTGCCCGCAATTCTGGAATTCCTGTCTACCGTGTCTTACAACGAAGCCCTGTCTTGGATTAAACAGGCGGAACCGGCGCTCCGCGCAATCGATCGTAAACTGCTTGATGTCTCGAGTCCTTGGCTGGCGGTAACAGACTCGCTCCTTTCCTTATCGAAGCGAGTAGCCGCATAAATTTTCGGCATTAAAAAACCTTCCGAAGGAAAATCACCTCGGAAGGTTTTTTGTTAGCGGTTCAATTGACCGTTAGACGTGGCTCTGTGATTTGCGGCGATGATGCTCGAAAGCAGCGGCCGTAAAGACAACGTCCGTCGAAGAGTTCAATGCGGTCTCGGCAGAATCCTGCAGTACACCGATCACAAAACCGACAGCCACCACCTGCATAGCGACGTTCTGGTCAATACCGAACAGTCCGCAGGCGAGCGGAATCAGCAGGAGCGAGCCGCCGGGAACGCCGGAAGCACCGCAAGCGCAAACCGCTGCAACAACGGAAAGAAGCAGTGCCGTCAAAACATCGACCTGAACACCTAACGTGTAAGCAGCAGACAGCGTCAGAACGGTAATCGTCACTGAGGCTCCGCCCATGTTGATGGTGGCGCCGATAGGAATAGACAGCGAATAGAGTTTTTCGTCTAAACCGAGCTTACGGCAGAGGTTCATGTTCACAGGAATGTTCGCAGCAGAAGAACGTGTGAAGAAGGCTGTCACACCGCTTTCTCTCAGGCAAGCCCAAACCAAAGGATAGGGATTCTTGTGGGTGTAGAGGAAGACCAAAAGCGGATTGACGATCAAAGCAATGAAAATCATGCAGCCGATCAGCACGGCCAGAAGGCGGACATAACTCATCATGCCGGCCAAACCGGTGGTAGCTACGACTTCGGCAACCAACCCGAAAACACCGATAGGTGCAAGGCGAATGACGAAGCGAACGACGTATTCAACGCTAGCAGTAAGATCCGTCACAATGCGTTTAGTCTCGTCGGAAGCATAGCGAAGAGCAACGCCCAAGCTGATAGACCAAGCCAAAATACCGATGTAGTTCGCGTTGGCAATTGCTTTGACCGGATTATCAACGATGTTGAAGATCAGATTCTTCACAACTTCGCCGATGCCGCCGGGCGCTGATAATGCATCCTTCGTATCAATGAGTGCGATCTGCGTCGGGAACAGGAAACTTGCAAATACAGCCACTAAGGCTGCCAGGAATGTACCGACCAAATAAAGAACGATAACGTCTTTCATGGCCGTATTCGTGGTGCTCTCCTGATTCGCAATGGAGGCGGCGACCAAAACAAAAACCAAGACCGGAGCCACGGCTTTCAAGGCGCTGACGAAAAAGGAGCCAAGTACTCCGCAGCCCTGTGCAAATCCCGGGAAAGCCAGGGCGACCAATATGCCCAAAACCAAACCGGCAATGATCTGCTTGACCAATGATCCTTGTTTAATAAGCGTGATTAAAAAAGGGATAGTTCTTTTCATGAGATTTGTAAGAAGTAATTTCCAATACGGCCTCAGTTTACCGATTTTTTTCAGCTATCTTGAAAACGTGGTAATTTTTTCCACCTGTAACGAAACGATCAAACACCTTACTTCCACATGAAAAACACTGCGGCAGGAGTGCCGTTTATCCTGATTTGCGTCCTTTTGGACATCCTCGGCATTGGCTTGATCATCCCGGTTCTGCCGCAATTAGTCGGCGATTTGGCAGGATCACAGTCTGCGCAGGCATGGTGGCTGGGTGCAATGCTGGTCGCCTATGGACTGATGCAGTTTTGCTTTGCTCCTACTTTGGGAGCCCTTTCCGATCGTTACGGACGCAGACCCGTTTTGCTGCTCGGAATTTTCGGTTTGGGAATTATGTTCCTCGTGCCGGCGCTTTCACAGTCGCTGCCCGTCATTTTATTTTCAAGAATCTTGGGCGGCATGTTCGCCGGAAACATCGCCGTTGCTCAAGCCTACATTTCCGACGTGACTGATAAGGCGCACCGCGCTGCCGCCTTCGGCAAACTCGGGGCCTGCTTCGGCATCGGTTTCATTCTCGGTCCTGCCCTCGGCGGAATACTCGGCGAAAACGACGTTCGTCTGCCGTTCTTTATCGCAGGTTGTCTCTCTCTGCTCAATTTTCTCTACGGGATTTTTGTCCTTCCTGAATCTTTAAAAACAAGAGAGCATCGGGCAATCAATTTCAAAACCCTCAACCCGCTTTCCTCACTTGCCCGTTTGACAAAGTTCAAATACATCGGCGCCCTGATCGCAGTCATTGCTCTTAGCGGGTTCGCTCAGTCGATGCTGCATTCGACCTGGACGCTTTTTACAAATTTCCGCTTCCATTGGACGCCGTTTAACATCGGACTTTCTTTGGTCGTCATGGGTCTCGTTACCGCAGTCGTCCAGGGCTTCCTGCTCAAAAAGCTTTTAAAATTATTCGGCGAACAAAAACTGATCCTCTACGGACTCGGCTCCGGGGCTCTAGCCTACCTCTGCTTCGGACTGGTCACTTACGGCCCCCTGACTTACTTGGTGATGCTTTGCAATTTCCTGTCCATTGCCGTTCCGCCGACGCTGAATTCCATCGTCTCTCATTCCGTCCCGGCATCCGAACAGGGGGAGGCCATGGGAACCATCTCGTCTGTAAACAGTTTGATGGGAGTCGCCGCGCCTCTGCTCGGGACGCCTCTTTTAGTCCATACGGCGGCGCAGAGCCCGGGATCAATGCTCGGCGGCCTGCCTTACTTTATCTGCGCTTTAGTCCTCGCCTTAGCCGCCTTTATCGCTTCCCGCCACTTCACTTCTGTTACAACTGCGGATCCTAATAAGGGTAACGGCGACAAAGAGCCCTAGTCGATTGCATTACAGTGAAACTCTCTTTACAGGAGAAGATCGTGAAAAACAGATTATCCTTCGCTCTCTTGGCCGCCTCTGCACTGGCGCTTGCCGGCTGCAGTTCGATTAACACGGCGCTGAACACAAGCAAACAGCCTTCTATGGAAAAGCTGACGCCTCCGTCCGGACAGGCTTTCCTCACACTGGAAGGAAGCGGCATCCAGATTTTCCGCTGCGCCACCGATGCTAAAGGCACCTACTGGCGCTTCGAACAGCCTCAGGCCAAGCTTAAGGACAAGAGCGGTGAAGCCGTTGCCGAACTTTCCGGCCCGATGAGCGCTTTCGAGTACAAAGACGGCTCGCGAATCATTTCCTCCCACATCATCGCTTGGGCCGACCCTGCGAATCCTCAAAAAGACAACAAGTACGCACTGATGAAAGCCGTCTCCGACCCCGGCACCGGAGTTTTTAACGGCGTCAAATACATTCAGCGCCTGAAACCGGAAGGCGGTATGCCCAACAGCAGCGGATGCACCCCGTCTGAGGCGGGCAAGCTGCTGAAAGTTCCTTTCTCTGCAGAATACGTTTTCTGGAAATGAAAAAGTCCTCCTAAGATTGAAAACTTAATAAACTTCAGTATATTTAACCCCCAAAAGCAGGAATAAAAGCCTGTTTTGGGATATAATGATAGTTTGCCTAAGTTTTTGGTTTTTGGAGGAAATTTAATGAGTCCTACCGCAACTACCGTAGGAGGCTATCTTAGAGATTTGCCGGCGGATAGACGTGTCGCTATGGCCCGCGTTTGCAGCATGATTCGTCGCTCTGCGCGTGGCGTCAGAGAGAGCATGCGTTACGGTTTGGCTTTGTATGAACTCCAGGGGCCGCTCTTTGCTCTTGAATCCACCGAAAAGAGAATGATTCTGTTCATCGCCGAACCGTCCGTTCTCGAAAACTATAAGTCTCTTCTCACCGGTGTCCTTGAGGATAGAAGCGCCATTGAGTTCATCGATCTTAATCGCATTCCGTTGGACAGTCTTGAGAAAATCGTCAGAGACTCTGTTGCAGCAAGAAGAGAAAGACTCAAAACCGGAAAAGCTCCAACCCAGAAAGAACTCTTAGTTCTCTGGAAAATCAACGAAGAAGATGCCAAGGCACCTCCTCCTGTCGTGCGCATTCCGATGAAAGAGGAAGTCACGGAAGAAACTGTGGTTGAAGCTGTCCCCGAAGAACCGAAAGAACCCGTCGAAATCCTTCGTGCACCTACTTTCAAGGATCCGGCAATGACGGCCAGCAGCAGACCGAGAGTCAAAAAAGCTGCAACAGAAGAAAAACCTGTCAAACGCACTCGCGCCAAAGCAGCCAAGGACGATTCCGCCGCACCGAAGAAAGCGACCGCTGCCAAGAAAACAACGACTAAGAAGTCTTCGGCAAAAGAGGAACCGGCTTCCGCAGGCGACGAGTCTAAAAAAGCCGCTGCACCTAAAAAAGCAGCTGCCGCAAAGAAAACCGCAGTGAAGAAGGCCTCGGCAAGAAAGACCGCCGCTAAAAAAACAACTGAAAAAGCAGAAGCCTAACCGCTCTGAAATACAAATGAGACTCCGGCATCGTCCGGAGTTTTTTATGGCCTTTTTAGGCAGAGAAGTTAAAAATCAGCTTTTATCAGGCGAAAATACCCACAAAGTATTACTTTTGGGGAATCAATGGAACAAAAAGAGAAAAAGAAATTGTGGAAGTGGCTGGTTGTCGCAGTCGCCCTCATCTTCTTTGCATTTATGGCGATCCTGCCTTTTGCATGGGAAGACGGAGACGACGTGCCGGCGCCCAATCCCACGATAGAAAACTGATTAATACAAAAATATCTTGCTTGATTTGGTTCGGGACTTCTCTCTTTAGGGATTCTGAATCTACAATTAGTTACGTTTAGAAACTTTCGGAAACTTATCCTCTATGGCAGTAAAAAACTCAGACCGCTCCTCCGAGCGGCTAGGAATCAAACTGGCTGTGGTCATCGGCTGCAAAATCGCTCTGATCACGGTCATTTTCTTCCTTTTCTTCGGCCCGGAAACGAAGACGGACCAAAGTGCTGAAGCTGTCAGCGCAAGGTTTCTTAACACTCCTTCTGTTGTTAATACCGTTCAAGGACAAAAATAATGATCTCAACTGAATTAGTTGACCTGTCACGGCTCCAGTTTGCTGCTACGGCAATGTATCACTATTTATTCGTGCCTCTCACCCTCGGACTCTCCATGCTCCTCGTAGCGATGGAGGCTTGTTACGTAGTGACGGGCAAACAGGTTTACAAAGACATGGTGAAATTCTGGGGAAAACTCTTCGGAATTAACTTTGCTTTGGGTGTGACCACCGGTATCACCATGGAGTTCCAGTTCGGAACCAACTGGTCATACTATTCTCACTATGTGGGCGATATCTTCGGCGCTCCGCTGGCGATTGAAGGTCTCATGGCCTTCTTCCTAGAGTCCACTTTCATCGGTCTCTTCTTCTTCGGCTGGTCTCGTCTCAAGAAGGGAACCCACCTGCTCTGTACATTCCTCATGGCTTTGGGCTCTAACCTCTCCGCTCTGTGGATTCTGGTCGCCAACGGCTGGATGCAGAACCCAGTCGGTGCAACCTTCAATTACCAAACCATGCGAATGGAGATGACGAACTTCTTTGACGTCTTCCTCAGCCCCTGGGCCCAGGCCAAATTCTTCCATACCGTCTCTGCCGGCTACTGCACCGGCGCCGCTTTCGTTCTGGCTATTTCTGCCTGGTACATGCTCAAAGGCCGCGACATGGATTTTGCTAAACGCAGCTTCCGCATCGCCGCTGTCTTCGGCTTAGTGGCCGCGATCTTCACCGCTCAGCAGGGCGATGAATCTGGTTACCTCGTCGCTCAGGATCAGCCTGCAAAAATCGCCGCGATGGAAGGCCTTTGGGAAACCGAACCTGCGCCTGCTCCGATGGCTCTCATTGCGTTTGCCGACCCCGAACTGAAGAAGAATACCTTCGAAATCACTATTCCCTGGCTCGCCGGCATCCTGTCTACCCGCTCCTTGGATAAGCAGATTCCCGGTCTGAACCAGATCATTGCGGAAAACAAAGAACGTATCACTCAAGGTGTGGTCGCTGTCAAGGCTTTGGAACAGCTTCGTAAGAATCCGAACGATGCTCAGGCTAGAGCCACGTTCGAAGAACACAAGAAAGATCTCGGTTTCGGCCTGCTGACTAAGAAGTATCAGCCCGACACCAATAAAGTCACGGAAGCTCAGATCCAGCAGGCTGCCAATGACTCGATTCCGTACTCCATCAATTCCATGTTCTACGCTTTCCGTATCATGGCCGGAGCCGGTGTCGCCCTTCTGCTGATCTTCGGACTTTCCGTTTACTACTCTCTGCGCAGAGTGGCTGCAGAAAAACGCCTTTGGCTCAAGCTCGTGCTCTTTGCAGTCCCGCTCCCCTGGATCGCTTGTGAGGCCGGCTGGTTTGTTGCCGAGTACGGCCGTCAGCCTTGGACCATTTGGGAAATCCTCCCGACTCACCTCTCCGTCTCCTCTCTGTCTGTCGGTTCGTTGTGGGGCTCTTTGGGCGCCTTAGTATTCCTCTACACAGGTCTGTTAATTGTGGAAGCATGGCTCATGGTGCGCTTTGCTAAGCTCGGTCCCAGCTCTTTAGGAACCGGTGCCTATCACCACGAACAAGCTGCTAAGTAAAGGACAGTGACTATGTTTATCGATTACGAAATACTTAAACTCATCTGGTGGCTGTTCATCGGCGTTCTGTTAGCCGGTTTCGCCGTCATGGACGGTCAGGATATGGGCGTCGGAACGCTTCTGCCTTTCATCGGTAAGAATGACGACGAACGCCGTGTCATGATCAATTCTGTCGCTCCTCACTGGGACGGCAACCAAGTTTGGTTCATTACCGGCGGCGGTGCCATCTTTGCCGCTTGGCCTTTGATCTACGCAACAGCCTTCTCCGGCTTCTACTGGGCCATGCTGCTGGTTCTGTTCGCGCTCTTCTTCCGTCCGGTCGGCTTCGACTACAGAAGTAAGATCGCCAACAAGACTTGGAGAAATTCCTGGGACTGGCTCCTTTTCGTCGGCAGCTTTGTTCCGCCGGTGGTCTGCGGCGTCGCCTTCGGTAACTTGCTCGAAGGTGTACCGTTCCACTTCGACGATCATCTGAGAAGTTTCTATACCGGCTCCTTCTGGGCCCTTCTCAATCCGTTTGCCATCCTCTGCGGTTTGGTATCCATCGCCATGATCGTTGCCCAGGGCTCAAACTACTTAGTCTTGAGATCCGAAGGTGTGCTTCAGCAAAGAGCCAAGATCTGCGGACAAGTCTCTTCCTTGCTGTTCATCGTCTTGTTCCTGCTTGCCGGCGTATGGGTGTATATGGGAATTGACGGGTTTGTCATCACTTCCGCGATTGACCCCAACATGCTTCCGAACCCGCTGAATAAGACTGTGGAAGTCCAGGCCGGTGCCTGGTTTAAGAACTTCTCCGACTATCCTGTTCTCTGGACATTCCCTGCACTCGCGGTTGTAGGCGCTCTGATTTCCTTCCTCAGCGTCAGCAAGCTTAAGGCTGGCGTCGCTATCGTCTTCTCTTCGTTAGCTGAAATCGGAACTGTCTTCACACCGCTCGTTGCGATGTTCCCGTTCCTGATGCCGTCCTCTTCGAACCCGATCTCCTCTTTGACGATTTGGGACTGCACAAGCTCTCAGCTCACGCTTTTCACCATGCTGATCGTTACCCTGATCTTCCTGCCGCTGGTTCTCATCTATACCGGCTGGGCCTATAAGGTGATGAGCGGAAAACTGACGAATAAGATGATTCAGGAAAACTCGAAGAATCTTTATTAATCCAACATAACTATGCTGCCCGTGTGAGCGGGCAGCCGGAGTAAGCAATGACATACTTAGCTTGGATCTGTGCAGTTCTCTTCATGATCTGCCTTTCTGCCCTGGCTACCCTCGGATTCGATTTCCCGAAGCAGTCCGACCAAGAGAAATAGAAGCGCATGAGGATTCTTTCTTTCCTGATTGCCTTATCAGTCGCAGCCTTTGTGATTATTTATCCGCGTGCGATTGCTTCTGATATGAGCTCTGTACCGCATGGCTGGCTTGTCCTTCTTCTTTTAGGAATGAGCTTCTGCTTTGTCTACGGAGTAGGCTTCAAAGCCAGAAATCGATTCTTAGCCTTCTTATTCTCCCCGCTGGTCGCATGGACCTGTGTCGGAGTGGCAAGTTTCATGATTTTTTTTCAGACACCCGTAGCCTGACAGTTTCTGTCATCAAAAGCCTCGCTGGCCTCCGGCCTCGAGGCTTTCTTTGTCTCTAAAGAAAATTAAACAGAGAGGTCATAAGCGGAACCGTGAGCATCGAAAGACAGGTCGTGAGCAGCAAAGCGTTGGCAACCGGCCCCTCTATCACTTCGAATTCCTGCGCCATGATATAAACGTTCACGCCGACCGGAAGGCTCGCCAATAGGCAAGCCGCCTGCCGCTCTATTCCGGTAATTCCGAACAAGAGACACAGAAAGAAAACCGTCGTCGGCTGTATAAAAAGCTTCAGAACAATTGAAGCTCCCGTCAAGCGGATATGAGAAGAAAGCTTGTAGCGGCTAAGTCCCGTCCCGACGGAGAACAATGCGACCGGAGTGGCAGATGCAGAAAGTAAGCTCAGACTTTTCTCAAAAGGTCCGGGAAGACCGATGTCTGTCCATGAGCTCAAAAACCCGAGCAGGATTCCGATAATCACCGGATTCTTTATCGTTCTCCACAGACCTTCGAAACAAGTGCCCCAAACGGATGCCTCACGGCTTCGGGAAAGCTCCACGCCCACAGTGACGGCTACCCAAAGTAAAAAGACATTCAGCGAAACGATAAACGAGATGGACGGAACGCAATTTTCGCCGAGCAGAGAAATAGCAAGCGGGATTCCGAGCTGGACATTGTTGGAAAAGATCGCGCTCATTCCGAAAACAGTACTTTCATCACCGCGCAAATGAAAACTTTTTCGGCCGATTAAGAAGGTAAACAGAAAAACCAGAGTGCACGAGCCGAAGTAACCCAATCCGATGTTCCAGTCGGGCGCCGGCAAATTCGAAGCCCCGCGAATGGTTTGGAAAAGAAGGCAGGGAATTGCAATGTTGAAGGCAAACTTAGCCAGCCCCTTGCCGACATTAAAGTCAATAAGGTTGACTTTCGCGGAAAAGAATCCGAGTCCGACGAGAAAAAATAACGGGAACGCGAGCAAAAAATTCTGAAGAATCATCCTTCTGCACCTTGTGCGACGAGGCCTCGGTATCTCGAGGCCGATCAGAGAAAATTCTATTGAACTGTTTGTCTCGCTTTCAATTCAGGATTACATGGGCATCGGCCGACCGTCGGACAATCTCATCCAGCCGTAAACAATGCGATAGCACACCCAGATCCCGAGCACGACAAAGCCGACAATCCAAATAACAAAGCCGATCAGGAATACGGCAAGCGCAAGCCCGAGGATCCAAACAATGACGATCCACAGCAGCGCGTACCAGAACGTGCGAATCTGCCAGGAGAAATGACTGTCTAAGTAGGTTCCGCGCACGTCGCTGCGCTCAACGTAATTGATGATGACGGCAATAATGGAAGGCCATCCGAAGACAAAGGCCGTCGCGATAGAGGCACCGGTAAAGACACCGATCAAAATGGATAGTGCATGCAGTGCATAAACCACGCGAGTAACCGTCACTAAACTTGGGGGAACCGGAGCCCTCGGCACCTCGTTCTCATCCGTTACAATCGGATAATCGTTCATATGCGCCTCCATCCTTTATGGCGTATCGTAATAGCTGATAATTTTTTACACCAACTATAGCGAGATAGTCTCGGTACTTGTGCTTTTTGAGTTCTCGAGAATGAAACACTGTGCAAATTTTGGTATCGGAGAATGAGATGAGAATTCTGTTAGTAGAAGACGACGAAATGATTGGGGAAGCCGTCGCTGACGGCCTTAAAGGAGAAGGGTATGCCGTCGACTGGGTAAAAGACGGAAACTCTGCGATCATTGCCCTGGATACCACTCCGTTTTCTTTAGTCATTCTTGACCTCGGCCTGCCCGGCAAGGACGGCCTCGCTGTATTAAAGGAAATCCGTTTCCGTAAAAATCACACGCCTGTCCTCGTCACAACCGCCCGCGATACCGTAAACGACCGCATTGAGGGTCTCGATGCCGGTGCCGACGATTACCTCATCAAGCCTTATGACTTAGATGAGCTGAGTGCTCGAATCCGTGCGCTTCTGCGCCGTTCGGCCGGAAGAAGTGATCCGATCATTCGCAGAGGGCGCCTCACCATTAATCCTTCGACGCGCGAAGTGCTCTTTAACGGAGAATCCGTACTCTTATCCAGCAAGGAATACGCGCTTTTATTTGCCTTGGCCGAGCGTCCTGGAATCGTATTGTCCAGAGCTCAGCTGGAAGAAAAACTCTACAACTACGAATCTTTAATCGGCTCCAACGCAATTGAGGTTCATATTCATCATCTTCGCAAAAAACTCAGTGAAGACAGTATCAAGACCGTCCGCGGCGTAGGCTACGTCCTCGAAACCTAATGTACTCAATTAAGACCCGGCTCCTCGTTGCCCTAAGCATCGTACTGGCACTGACAACCATAGCCACGGGAGCCGCTATGTATTACTCGGTCCAGCGGGAGGTCGACCGCCTGCTGGATGACTCCCTGCGCGAAGTCGCTCTTTCCTTTGACAATATTCGCTCTCAGGACGTCGTACAGCTCAAGCGCCGCTTCGGCAACCGAGAGCAGAGCATCGTCGTACAAATTTACGATCCGATCAGCGGCACCGTTGCCTTGTCCAGACGGATGGAATCCCTGCCGGTAATGGACCGCGTGGGCTTTTCTGACTTCCAGCTGGACGGCAAGACATGGCGCGCGTATACCTTTTTAAATCCGTACGGCCAGATTGTCGAGGCCGCACAGCCGAGATTTATCCGCAGCGAAATCGCGTTTCAAACGGCTAAGCCGGTCCTGCTCCCGCTTTTTGTCATGATCCTGCTGGTCGGACTTGTGGTTTGGGTCATCATCGGACAAGGCTTTCATGCACTTAATAAAACGACGGGAGCCATTGCCAGAAGGTCTCCGACCTCTCTGCAGCCTCTGTCCATGAAGGGCATGCCGCGAGAGATTGTGCCCTTGGTGAACGCCTTAAACGACCTTTTAGGCCAGCTCGGAGAAAGCATTAAGGCCCAGCAGCGATTTGCTTCCGACGCCGCCCATGAACTTCGAACACCCTTGACCGCGCTCACACTGCAAATTCAGCTCGCCGAACGAGCAAAGACGGATGAGGCTAGGGCAAAAGCGTTCGGACGGTTAAAGGACGGCGTTAAGCGTGCAACTCGACTCGTGACTCAGCTTCTCACGATGGCTCGCCTCGACCCGGACAACCGCTCCAGACCTTTCCTTCCCGTGGACATGACGCAGCTGGCTCGTTCCGTTGCAGAAGATCTCAGTCCCATCGCCGAACAGAAGCACATTCATTTGTGGGCAGTGTCGGAAACACCGACGGTCGTGGTTGCAAACGAAGACGCCCTTCGGCTGCTGCTGACGAATTTATGCGATAACGCACTGCGCTACACCCCTGAAGGCGGCGAAATACGAATTGAGACCCTGATCAAGGATACGGAAGCCTCGATCCGTGTCTGCGACAACGGTCCCGGAATACCTGAAGCCGAACGCGAAAGAATCTTTGAACGTTTCTATCGAGCGGAGGGAACGAAAACGATTCCGGGCACCGGCCTCGGATTGGCGATTGTGCGGCGCGTCGCAGAGCTGCACGGAGGCAAACCGTCTATTTCCGAAGGCATCGGAGGAAAGGGCGTCTGCTTCAGCATCGACTTTCCCATCTGCAAGGCTGCCGTAGAAGATCAACCCCCTGAGGCTGATGAATAGATGACATAATTTTTTACCTTAGCTCTTTGAAGATTAAGGCTTAATTAAGTCCGAAACTTAATATAGAAAGCAATTTTCCGCTCATTTCTTAGGAGAAAAGGAAGCATGTTTTTCAATAAGCTCCTTAAGCCGGCTGTCCTGACCATCGCTTGTGCAGCGGCCTTAACTGCCGGTTCTTTCGGCAACGTATCCTTCTTTCATGAAGCCCACGCTCAGACTTCCCAGCTTTCCGGTCTGCCCGACTTTACAAAGTTAGTCGAGGACAACGGTAAAGCCGTCGTCAGTATTTCGACAGTTAAAAAAGCAAAGCGCCTCGGACCGCAAAACGGCGTGCCTGACGAGCAGCTTGAAATGCTCCGCCGTTTCGGTTTTCCTTTCCCCTTCGGGGATTTCAACGGCCCGGGTATGACACCCGAACGCCGCGGCCAGGGTTCCGGCTTCATCATCGATCCTAACGGCATCATTCTCACAAACAATCACGTCGTCGACGGCGCCGATGAAGTCACCGTGCACCTCACTGATAAACGTGAATTTAAAGCTAAAGTCATCGGTACGGATCCGAAAACCGATATTGCCGTCATCAAGATTGAAGGCAAAAACCTCCCCGTCGTAAAACTGGGAAAATCCGATGACGTCAAGGTCGGAGAATGGGTGGCCGCTATCGGCGCCCCCTTCGGGCTGGACAATACGGTCACCGCGGGGATTGTTTCCGCTAAAAGCCGTAACCTTCCCGACGAACAGTTCGTTCCGTTCATCCAGACCGACGTTGCCGTCAACCCCGGTAACTCCGGCGGTCCGCTCTTCAACATGAAGGGAGAAGTCATCGGTATCAACTCCCAAATCTTCTCCACTTCCGGCGGTTTCATGGGCCTGTCCTTTGCCATCCCGATTGATCTGGCTGTTCAGATCAAAGACGAGCTGATGAAAAACGGCAAGGTCTCCAGAGGAAGACTCGGCATCCTGATGCAGCAGCTCACGCCTGAATTGGCAAAGAGCTTTAACCTGAAGGACGCTAAAGGCGCCCTGATCGCTCAGATCGAAAAAGACGGTCCTGCCGATAAGGCCGGTCTGCGTGACGGAGACATCGTCATCGAATACAACGGCAAGCCGATAGCCGATATCAGAGAACTGTCTCAGGCCGTTGCTTCGACAAAGCCGGGAGCCAAGGTCAAAGTAAAGGCAATGCGCGAGGGCAAGCCTGTCAACCTCGTCATCGTGGTCGGAGAGATGCCCACCGACGGCAAATTGAACTTTAAGAAGCCTGCCGCTTCTCAGAACAATGCCCTCGGCGCCAATGTCAGACCGCTCAATGACAAAGAAAAGAAACGCGTTTCCAACGGATTGTTTGTCGAGTCTGTCTACGGAGCAGCCGCTGAAGCCGGAATGCGAAGAGGTGACATCATCATTAGCGCCGGCGGTAAAAAGATCCGCACCGAAAAGGACTTAAACGAAGTCGTCAGCAAAGCCAAAGGCAGCCTGGCGGTTCTCGTTGACAGGAACGGAAGTCGAGAATTCATTCCCGTGAAACTTTCGGATGAAGCGAAGAAGTAAGCGGTAAAAAACTGCTTTCCATATAACAAACGGCTCTGGAAACGAGCCGTTTGTGTTTTTAGTGTTTGTAGTGAAGGGTCCGGAAGGCTGCCTCTTTCAGATTGTCGGCATTCCGATCCGGTTTGCCGGCTTTTGTTTTCGGGAGCTCCTTTACCCAGGCAATCCGTCGAGGAGACTTATAAGAAGCCAGGATAGGCTTGAGTCTTAATGCCAGTTCTGCATCGGAAGGCAATTTCTGCTCATCTTTCGGAACGAGCAGCGCCGTCACAATGGCACCCCAAGTCTCATCGGGCAGACCTAAAACCAACGCCTCTTTAACCTCGGGAATTGTTTCCAGCGCCTCTTCAACTTCCGCAGGATAGACATTTTCTCCGCCGCTCAGGATGACGTCCTTACGACGGGCAAAGACGCGCACAGAGCCGTCCGGATCGACTTCTCCGATATCTCCGCTGTCAAACCACGCGCTGGGCACCAAGGGCTCTCTTCCCCAATAACCGTGCATCAGCATCGGTCCTTTGATGAAGAGGTGTCCGTCTTCTGACTTTATCTGTACGCCTTTATTGATTTTTCCGCTTCCGGAAGTGCGTTGATAGCGTTCCGCAAACGGTGTTGTCACGACATTGCTTGCCGTCTCTGTCATCCCGTACGTCAGAATAATCGGGATGCCTTTTTCCTCGGCCTCCGCTTTCAGCTTTTCTGAAGTCGGAGCCCCGCCGACTAAAAGCGCTTTTAATGTTTTTAACGGGCGCCATTCGGGCGCTTCATCAAAAATCATGCGCAGCATCGTCGGAACGATAGAAGAGTAGGTAACGTGATCAACCTCCAGACGGCGCAGGTATTCTTTCGGAGAAAACTTCGGCCCGAGCGCAATTGCCGATCTTGCGATCAAAGACCGCGTCAGAATGGAGAAGCCTCCGATACGTGCGGGTGAAATCGACAGCTGCCAAACATCGCCGGGACTCAGAGGAATGTTGTCTCGAGAGGCCTCGGCGCTGGCAGTCAATGCTTCTCGGGTAAGGATCGCGGGCTTAGGCAGTCCCGTAGTTCCGGAAGTAAACAAGATGACAGCCGTATCTTCCGGCAAATGATGATCCAGTCCTTCAACACTTGAGAGGAGCGTATTGCGTTCGTGCTCGGTAAGACCCGGATGGAGAAGCAGGATCGGCTGCTTTCGCTCCAAGAGCGCGAAGACCTTAATCAGCGTCTCAAGATCAGGACGGGCAACAAGCGGGTAAGGGCGCGCGTCACCGAGTCGAGGCAGGATGTCTCGGACCTTTTTGGCAAGTTCCCTGTACGTCAGACAATCACCGTTGCTGCGGACGGCCACAGCATCAGGAACTTCCTCTGCTGCGGCCAGAACCGACAGTTTGTGATCTAAATCGATCGACATATTCCCTCTCGGCTTAGGGGAGACGAGGGAACTTCTTAAAGTTAGGACGACGCTTCTCAAGGAAAGCCTCTTTACCTTCCTTGCCTTCTTCGGTCATGTAATACAGGAGGGTGGCGTTGCCTGCAAGTTCCTGCAAACCGGCTTGACCGTCGCAGTCCGCATTCAGGGCGGCTTTCAAGCAGCGAATAGCAATCGGAGAATTGGCAAGAATCTCACGGCACCACTGCACGGTTTCGGCTTCCAGTTCTTCATAAGGAACCACCGTGTTCACTAAACCCATTTCCAGTGCTTCTGTCGCGTCATAGAAACGGCAAAGGAACCAAATTTCGCGAGCCTTCTTCTGTCCGACAATGCGGGCCATGTAGGATGCACCCCAGCCGCCGTCAAAAGAACCGACGCGGGGACCGGTTTGACCGAAACGTGCATTGTCAGCAGCAATCGTAAGATCGCACATCATGTGAAGAACATGACCGCCGCCGACACACCATCCGGCAACCATTGCAATGACGGGTTTCGGGCAGGTTCTGATCTGACGCTGGAAATCCAAAACGTTCAGACGCGGAACGCCGTCGCCGCCGACATAGCCGCCGTTGCCGCGAACCTTCTGGTCTCCTCCTGAGCAGAAGGCATCTTTTCCTTGGCCGGTAAGAATGATGACACCGATGTTTTCGTCGTCACGAGCGTCTGCCAAAGCCGTTTCCATTTCTCTAACGGTCAAGGGACGGAATGCATTGCGCACCTGCGGACGATTAATCGTAATTTTGGCAATCCCTTCTTCTGATTTCTCGTAAAGAATATCTTCGAAATCTCCGGCCTTTTTCCATTCCGGGACTCGGGGAAGATGTGACGTATCCAACATCGGCTGCATTTTTAATTCCTCAATACGTAAATAATGGGCAAATTTTAGTGGCTATCTGCTTTGATTTCAGAAACAAGCGAGTTCCATTTCGGTTTTTCTGCCGCAATAAAGGCTGCAAATTCATCTGCGCCCGAAAATACCGGTTCCGCGCCGAGCTTTAAGATTTTTTGCTTGGCATCTTCCGAGTTCTTTAATGCCTTAATGGCATTGGAGAATTTTTCTACTACGGGAGCCGGCGTTCCCTTCGGCAGCACGAATCCGTCCCAAGCGTAAAGTTCATAACCGTCGACACCGGCCTCTTTCATCGTCGGGACTTCAGGGGCAGCTGTCAGTCGTTCGGGCGTCGTAACGGCAAGGGCCTTTAAGGCTCCTTTGCGGATGTGAGGAAGAACGTTGCTGCTCACGTCGATCATGAAAGGAATACGGCCGGCCAATACTTCAACCAGAGCCGCCGCGCCGCCTGCATGGGGAATATGAGTAAGTTTTGTGCCTGTTACCTGAGCAAAATACTGACCCGCGAGGTGGCTTGTGGTCCCCACGCCTGAGGAGGCGAAATTAACTTCACCGGGATGCTCTTTGGCGTACTTGATCAAAGAGGGTAAATCCGTCACGCCGGGAATTGCTTTCGGATTTAAAACCATGATCAAACCGATCTTAGAAAGTTGTCCGACGGGGATCAGATCTTTCATCGGATCGAAGTTTGTCGTCTTGTAGAGGAGCGGGTTGACGCAGAAGATGCCGTTCGTGACGTAGCCGAAGGTCTTGCCGTCAGGAGCAGCCTGTACGACCGAGCTTGTGCCGATATTGCCGCCGGCTCCCGGACGATTCGCAATCCATACCGTGCTCCCTAAATTCTTGGACAAATATTCAACTTCGGACCGAGCCAGGTTGTCTCCGCCGCCGCCCGGAGGAAAAGGAACCACCAAACAAACTTCTTTTTTCTCTTGAGCAAAGGCCGGTGCCTGAGTCATTAACAATAAGGAGATAAGGCTCAGCCCGAAATTACGTCTTTTCATATTGTTACCCATAAAATAATGTACCGTATGGTACAGTACATTCACTGATGCCACGCACAGAGCTCTCAAAATGAAGACTGAAATCGTTCCGAAAAGTAACACTCCTAAAACAAAACGAGGAGAAGATCGCCAAAAGAAGCTATTAAATACGGCGATTAAAGTATTTTTGGAACACGGCTACGAGGGAGCATCTCTGGAAAAGATCATCCTTGACGCCGGCGGCTCTCGCTCAACCATCTATTCGTTATACGGATCCAAGAAAGGACTTTTTCTCGCCTGCCTGAAGAGTTTGGTGGAAGAGGTCTATTTCGCATACGCAGAACATTACGACGAGTCTCGTCCTTGGGAAGAGGAGCTCATTGTTTTCGGAAGAGTCTTCCTGACATCCATCTTGGATGATCGGGCCGTCAATACTTCGCGCCTCATCTTTTCTCAAGCCGCTAAAGACCCGGATATTGGAAACTGGTATTACACCGAAGGAGCCGAACTAAGTTACCTTTGCTTTGCCAAAGTACTGGAAAACAAGCTCCCGTTAAGTCTTGAGGAACTCAAACCGCTGGCGCAGCATTATATCGAAATGCTTAAGGCTGACCTCTACATGAAACGTCTCTGCGGCGTCTCTGTTTCTTTGAACGACCAAATCATCAGCGATGAAGTTCGTCTCTGCGCCGATATTTTTATCAAATATCTCAAATCTAGAATGACACAGACTTAAGCTGCCGATACTGCAGCGCAGAGTTGTCTGCAAAAACAAGACCTCCTGAAGATCCGCTTCATTCCCTTAGGCGTTATCCCTAGAAAGTCATTTTTTCTTCTTTCAGTCGTCTTATCATTCAGCTTAATTTTTTAGTTACCTCGATTTTCGGGTCATGCTCGATTCCTTCTATTTGCAATACCTCTTCGGCGGATTTGTCAGTCTCATTGTTATTACAAACCCGCTCTCTAAGATTCCGCTTTTCATCAGTTTGACGCAGGGCATGTCGTTAGACGTGCGTAAAAAGCAGGCTAACTGGTCCTGCTATTACGCTGCAGCCATCATGTTGGTAAGTCTGGCTGCCGGAAACCTGCTTCTCGTCTTCTTCGGCATCTCTTATGGAGCGCTTCGTATTTCCGGTGGTTTTGTCGTCGGGATCATCGGCTACCAAATGCTCTTCGGTTCCCGAGATCAAGGAGGTGCCCCGGTTGTGCGCCGTGACAAGGATGACTATTCCTTCTTCCCGATTGCCATGCCGGGCATCAGCGGCCCCGGTACGATCGCCGTTGTTATCGGTATTGCTTCCGAAATCGCTGAACTTCCCAACGTTATGGACATGGCCGGTGCGTTTTTCATGACCGGCGTCGCCATCGTTTTAACCTGCGCCGTCACCTGGATCGTTCTGCGTTCGGCAGATTACATCTCCGGCCGTTTAGGACCGTCGGGCACTGCTGTACTGACCAAACTGATGGGCTTCCTGCTTATCTGTATCGGCGTGCAGTTCATCGGCTCCGGCATCAGAACCTTCATTGCAGGTTCCTAAAGCTCATACCCAGCAAAAAGCCGGCGATTTCGCCGGCTTTTTGCTTTTGGAGTCCAAACGAGACGATTATTCCGTCGTCACGCTCTTAGCCAGGTTTCTCGGTTTATCCACATCCGTTCCTTTTGCGATGGCTGTGTGATAAGCCAGCAGCTGGAGAGGAATGACATGAAGAATCGGAGAAAGAACGGCGTAATTTTCCGGAAGCTGAATAACATGCATACCCTCGGACGGCTGGATGTTGCATCCTTGGTCTGAGAACACGAACAACTCACCCTTACGTGCACGAACTTCTTCCATGTTGCCTTTGAGTTTCTCCAAAAGCTCATCGTTCGGGGCGACCGTGACAACCGGCATTTCTGCATCAACCAGTGCCAGAGGTCCGTGCTTAAGTTCTCCGGCCGGATAGCCTTCGGCATGTAAGTAGCTGATTTCTTTCAGCTTCAATGCGCCCTCTAAGGCGATCGGATAATGCATCCCGCGTCCCAGGAACAAAGCGTTGTTCTTCTGCGCAAATACAGAGGCCCACTCTTTGATCTCGTTTTCTTTTTCGAGAATTGCACGCATTGCCTCAGGCAGGTGGCGCATGTCTTTCAAACGAGCTTTTTCCTCCTCTTCAGACAGCAAGCCTTTTTCTTTGGCAATCGCCGAGGTCATCAGGAACAAGGCTGCGAGCTGAGTGGTAAAGGCTTTCGTGGAAGCGACACCGATCTCTACACCTGCACGAGTAATGTAATGTGCACGAGTCCTTTTCACCATGGCGCTCGTTGCGACATTGCAAATCGTCATCGTCATGTCCATGCCCAGGCTCTTGGCATGTTCCAGCGCTGCGAGCGTATCAGCGGTCTCTCCTGACTGAGAGATCGTAAGAACCAGCGTATCTTTATCAGGGACTGATTCGCGGTAACGGTATTCGCTGGCAATTTCCACGTCACAGGGGACTTTTGCGAGAGATTCCAGCCAGTACTTAGCAACCATGCCCGCGTAATAACTCGTGCCGCAGGCAAGAATCAGGACGCGTTTGAGGCGCTTAAACATGGCGGGCGTTTCATGTCCGAAGATAGAGCTGGAAATACCGACAACACCTTCCAAGGTATCGGAAATCGCCTGAGGCTGCTCAAAGATTTCCTTCTGCATGTAATGCGTGTACGGTCCGAGCGCAATGTTCTGGCTGAAACCTTGAACAACCGAGACGGGACGCTCAACGCGGACAAACTGATCGCCCTGAAGATTGTAAATCTCGGCGGACTGCTGCCGAACATCGGCAACATCGCCGTCTTCGAGATAAATATAACGGTCGGTAACGCCGGCTAAGGCCATGGGATCGGAGGCAACGAAGTTTTCGTTTTCTCCTAAAGCAATCACAAGTGGAGCGGCGACGCGTGCCGCGACAATGCGGCCTGGTTCATCTTTGCAGGAAATGGCCAAGGCGAAAGCGCCGCGAATGCGGCGCAGCACGTTTTCTACCGCTCCCAGCAAATCGCCTTTGTAATAATAGTGGACTAAGTGAGCAATCACTTCGGTATCGGTCTGACTGACGAATTCGTAGCCTTTACCGATCAGCTCTTCTTTTATGGCGGCGTAATTTTCAATGATGCCGTTATGAACCACGGCAATCTGATTATTGGAAAAAAGCGGATGCGTATTGCGAATTTCAGGTGCCCCGTGTGTAGCCCATCTGGTATGAGCAATACCTGTGGAACCTTTAACTTCGTCTTCTTCCGTTTGTCTGATCAGATCTTGAACACGCTTAACCGTTCTGGAACGCTTAAGCTGACCGTCATCGACGACAGCGACACCGCAGGAGTCGTACCCGCGGTACTCCATGCGACGAAGACCTTCCGTCAGAATGGGAACAATATTTCTATAGCTGACCCCGGCAACAATTCCGCACATAGTTTGATAATCCTTATTTCTTTTTGACCGGGCGTTTCCAGCCCTTAATTTCTGTTTGTTTCACACGACTGATGACAAGTGTGTTGTCATTGACGTCTTTGGTCACTGTCGTTCCTGCGCCTACTGTCGCACCTTTGCCGACTTTCACCGGCGCTACCAGCTGTGTGTCGCTTCCGATAAAACAATCGTCTTCAATAACGGTTCTGAATTTGTTGGCACCGTCGTAGTTGCAGGTAATGGTTCCTGCTCCGATATTGACGCCGGAACCCATCGTTGTATCACCGATATAAGTCAGGTGATTAACTTTCGATCCTTTGCCTATTTCGCTCTTCTTAATTTCGACAAAGTTTCCGATGTGTACTTCATCGGACAAAGCGGTTCCCGGACGCAGGCGCGCAAACGGGCCGATTTTGACCGTGTCTCCGACGACAGCCTGATCAAAGTGCGAGTAAGCATCGATGACCGTTCCATCGCCGATTTTGGTGTTCTTTATGACGCAGTACGGTCCGACGACTACGTTGTCTCCGAGGACCACGTCTCCTTCAAAAATACATCCGACATCGATGAAAACATCTTTGCCGCAGGTTAAGGATCCGCGGATATCGATGCGGTTCTTATCCGCCAGACGAACACCTTTCTCCAGCAGTTCTTTCGCCTGACGGAGCTGAAATGCGCGCTCTAAGCCCTCAAGCTGAACTTTGCTGTTGGCGCCTTCAACTTCCCAAGCATCCTGAGCCTTGAAAGTTTTGATTTCACGGCCTTCGGCCGCCGCCATAGCAACAAGATCCGTCAAATAGTATTCCTGCTGTTTGTTATCGTTTTTAAGGTTACCGAGCCAGCGTTCCATCTCTTTGGAAGGAAGGACCATAAAGCCGGTGTTCACTTCCTTAATGGCTCTCTGCTGCTCGGAAGCATCCTTTTCTTCAACGATGCCGATTACCTTGCCGTCTTCTCTCAAGATGCGTCCGTAGCCTTTCGGATTGTCCAGATCAATGGTTAAAAGAGCAAAACCGTCACCGGCGGTTTTTTCAAGTGCCGAAAGCGTTTCCGTAGAAATCAGCGGCACATCTCCGTAAAGAATGAGCGTCGGTTCGTCGGGATTGATCGCCTCGAGTGCTTGCTGCACGGCGTGTCCGGTCCCTTTCTGCTCCTTTTGAAGGACGAATGTGACCGGCTGATCCGCCATAGCTTCTTTGACTTCTTCTGAGCCGTGCCCGACTACGAGGATAATTTTTCCGGCATCGGGAAGCCTTCTTGCAGCTTCCACAACATGTTTGAGCATAGCCTTGCCGCCAACCGGCTGAAGGACTTTAGGCAGATGCGAATACATCCGTTTGCCGAGGCCGGCTGCCAAGATAACGATATTCATAAAAAGAAGAATTAAGGTTATTGAGCAATATAGAGATACTTGTCTTTGTTTTCCTGCCAATTGCGAACGCACTCGCGATTAGCACGAAGCGGGAGAAGAGATCCGATGACCTGTCCGAGTCCGGCAGCCAGGAAGCCGCCGAGCAGTGCAGGGAATTCTTCTCCGAGTCCTGAGAACGAGAGAACGATCCAGACAGCGGAGCCGGCGATGATAGAAAGCCAGCAGCCCAGAGTTGTCGAACGTTTCCAGTAAAGGCCGAGTGTTAAAGGCCAGAAGGCGCCGATAACCGGGAACTGATAAGCCATTGCTGCCAGTTCATAAATCGGCGTGCCTTCCATGAGAAGTGCATAAGTCAGAACGCCGATAGCGAAAACCACCAGAGAAATACGCATCGCCTTCAATTCTCTCTGGTCGCTCAGAGGCATCAGGTTTCTCAAAACGTTTTCTACGAAGGTCGTTGTCGGAGCCAGCATCGTGGCAGAAGCCGTCGACATCACGGCGGACAAGACTGCTCCGAAGAACATAATTCTGAGCCACAAAGGCATGTATTCCTTGATGAAGGTCGGCAGAATTTCCTGCGGAGCATCAGCCATCAGCTTGGAAGCAAGTTCCGGCGCACCGACGGTTGCAGCGATGACAATAAACATCGGAACGAAAGCAAACAGCAGATAAAAAGAGCCGCCTAAGATCGGACCGTAGCAGGCGATCTTTTCACTTTTCGCCGACATCACGCGCTGGAAAACGTCCTGCTGAGGAAGCGATCCGATCATCATTGTGATGGCCGCGGAAATCCAGAACATCCAGGATTTGAAATTGTTTTCCGGCAGGATTCTGAAAAGGTCATTTTGTACGGCATACTCGGTCACCTTGCCGGGGCCTCCGGCCATGGAGCCGGCGAAATAGGCCACCAGTACAAGACCGATCACGATAATGATCATCTGGAAGAAGTCGGTCAGGGCCACCGACCACATACCGCCGAAAACCGTGTAAATTAAAACCACAATCGTGCCGACGATCATCGCATTGCTGACCGAAACGTAACCTTCGGTCAGAAGATGAATAACGAGTCCAAGTGCTGCGACTTGAGCGGCAACCCAGCCGAGATAAGAGAGTACGACAAAGATGGAACAGCAGAGTTCAACCGAAACTCCGTAACGGCGTCTGTAAAAGTCACCGATCGTCAGCAGACTCATTCGGTACAGCTTTCGGGCGAAGAACATACCGACGAGGATAAGAGCCATACTCGATCCGAAAGGCTCTTCAACAACGCCTTCTAAACCGTTTTTAATGAATTGGCCGGGAAGCCCGAGTACGGTTTCGCTTCCGAACCAAGTAGCAAAAGTTGCCGTAATCACCATGACCAGCGGAAGCGAACGTCCGGCCAAAGCGTAGTCGGTTGTACTACGAACTCGTGTCGCGGCAAAGAGACCGATAGCGACCGTGCAGAGCAAATATAAACCAACGAACAGAGTCAGTTTCACTGCTTCTAGACCCTCAGAAAAATGACTAAAAAACGGGGCTGACTAATACACGTCACTCCGGCCTTAAGTCTTTTAATTGTAGATAAAAAGTGGGAGCCTTAAAAGAAAAACGGGGCCTAAGCCCCATTTTTCGTAAAAATACAACTTTAGGCTTGCTGAATGCCGGCTAATAGCCAGCCAGTCTTGCCTTCCTTCGGCTTAACCAGGTTCCAGATTTCTTTGATTTCTGTCGGTTCGCCGTTTTCCTTCAAGCTGCCGGTAAAGAGAACGGAAGCGACGTACTCTGTCGGAGTAGTTTCAAATCCGGCCAAGGAAGCATTCAGATTGACGATTTCCGTCAGGTTTGCGCCCTTAATCTCGCGGCGTTTATGCGTGAGTTCAATGAACAGGTCATCTGTCGTGTAGTTGGCCAGATCGTCCATATCTCCACTGTCCCAAGCTTTTTGAAGCATCTTGAAGTAAGCGGTGGACATGTTCAGGAACTCTTCCTGGTTGAAATCGGCAGGAGCACCGTAGGTGGATTCCGAAGCTGCCGCAGGCTCATCGGAAAACTGATCCATTGCGGAACCCGGACGAACGGCCTGAGCAGGATTGAAGGCCGGCTGTTCTCTCACAGCGGCTTCGCTTCTGCTTTGTCCGAAGTCGGCATCCTGAGTCGGCTGAGAGGCAGGAGCGCCGGCAGATGCTGCGGCAGAAGCTCCGCTCTTGCGGGCGGCGAAGAAGCGGAATGCCACAACGGCCAACAGGATAAGCGTCAGAATCATAAGCATCTGGGCAAATCCCTCACCGAGACCGAGCATATTGGCTAAAGCCATAAAGCCCAATGCAGCGGCTGCGCCGATCAGGAGGCGCTTGCCCATGCTCATCGGAGCCTTGGCAGCAGCACCGGCAGCCGCAGCTGTTGCCGGACGCTTAGTGGCAGCAGCGGAAGGAGCTTTGAAGGGAGTAGAAGGAGCTGCCTTCGGAACGCTCATAGAACGACCGAAACTTGCACCGCCTCCGAGTCGGGCAGCCGAGGCATCCAATGTGATGGATACCAGAGAGAGACCAATAAGGAGCGCTGCTAAGAATTTTTTCATGTAGATCCTCAAATTAGTTTTTATATCCGATATGTAAAGCCGTGATCCCAAAGGTTAAATTCTTCCATTCAACCCTCTCGAACCCAGCCTCGCGCATGATTTTAGCAAGAGTTTTTTGATCGGGGTGCATCCGAATCGACTCTGCGAGGTAACGATAATTTTCAGAGTGTCCTGCGATCTTTGCCGAAAGAAACGGCATTACTTTAAAGGAGTAAAAGTCGTAGAAAGGACGCATCAAAGCTACCGGTTTTGAGAACTCCAAAACCATGAGTCTGCCGCCCGGTTTTAAAACCCGCTGCATTTCTCTGAGCGCCCGATCCTTGTGCGTCATATTCCTTAAGCCGAAGGACACAATAAGGACATCGAAATATCCGTCAGGAAAAGGCAGATACTCCGCATCACATGTGAGAACATAAGGATGGTAGCCGGCATTTTTAAGACGCTCATCTCCGATCTTCAGCATCTCATGATTGATATCGGACAGCCACACCTCTCCGGTACCTGAAAGTTTCTTCTGAACCAGAAGGGACATATCACCGGTTCCTCCGGCAATATCCAAAACTTTCATACCCGGCTGAATTTCAGCTCGATCAATTGCATACTGTTTCCACAGCCGATGCATTCCGAATGACAAAACGTCATTCATCAAATCGTATTTCGGAGCAACTTGGTCAAAAACAGCCTTTACCTGTTTTTCTTTGTCGGCTTCTTTAACTTTCGAAAAGCCGAAATCTGTCAGTTTTTCAGCTCGATTCTCTTTTTGGTTCTGTTCGTTCATATCAGTGATGGCTCGGGCACTTCTTCTTAGGCGGCTCTTCAAAACGTTTATTAGCAGGATCGTTGGGGTCTCGGCTCGCACCGGCCGCTTTCAAATCCTCCAAGTACGCCTGCCAGAGTGAGTCTTTGTTCTTGCCTAATTCTTCCAAGTAGTCATAGGAGTAAATTCCGCTGTCGTGTCCGTCGCTGAATTTAATTTGCAAGGCATAGGATCCGATAGGAAGAATTTCCAAGACATCGACATCACGTTTGCCGACCTGGAGCTTTGCCTGGTCGGGCGTATGGCCTTGAACTTCTGCAGAAGGAGAAAATACTCTTAAAAATTCGAAGGGCAGCTCATAGCGATCACTCCCATACTCAATTGCGAGGAGTCGGGATTTCTTTTTTAACTCGATACTGGTAGGTAATTTCATACAATCTCCTTTGCGCAAGATTTTAAAGTTAAAACCCTGACTTTTTAGTTCTCGTCCTGAAGTTTTATCCGAGGAAAGGCGTGTTTGGATTTGCTTTCTTCTGTTTTGCTTAGGTAAAATGGTTAACTTCGCACCCGTAGCTCATTTGGATAGAGTACTGCCCTCCGAAGGCAGGGGTAGTGGGTTCGACTCCCGCCGGGTGCGCCATCCTCCGGAGCACTTATAGCTCCTCGTTTACCACCGATTTCAAAATATAGAGCTTGTCGTTCTCTCGAATTTTTTCCTTAAGTTTGAAAGTGACGTGCTCTCCCTTTAAGACCCTTTCCACCGGTTTTTCATCTACGTACGGATTATCGAGCGTGGCATAGACTGCACCTGTCGTCGGACCGGTAATGAGAAGCTTATCTCCGGCATTAAGTTCAGCCGCCTGCACCAAAAATTCGGCAACCTGAGCTTTGGAAAAATACTTAATCCCCTTACCGGCGTAAATCTTTCTCTCAGTCGCCTGTGAACCGTAACGGTTGCTCCATTCGCCCATAGTCTGACCGAGATAATAACCGCCCCAAAAGCCGCGGTTATAAACGGTCGCCAACTGAGCATCCCAGGCTTTGCTGATCTCTTCATTCCATTCACCCGTCAGAGCTTGGCGAATCGCCTGATCGTATGCCTCTACGACGGTTCTGACATATTCAGGACCGCGTGCTCGGCCTTCAATCTTAAAGACGCGAACCCCGGCCTTGATCATCTGATCCATGAAGCCGATTGTCTTAAGATCCTTCGGCGACATGATGTACTGATTGTCAATTTCCAGCTCGACATCACGCTCTTTGTCCTTAACGATATAGGCGCGTCTGCACGTCTGCATACATGCACCTCTGTTTGCGCTTTTTCCTGCATTATTCAGGCTAAGGTAGCACTTGCCGCTCACTGCCATACATAAAGCACCGTGACAGAACATTTCGATTCTGATCAGGTCGCCTTTAGGACCGGTAATGCGCTGCTGCTGGATCTCATCGTAGATCCGTTTTACCTGACGAAGATTCAGCTCTCTTGCCAGAACAACAACATCGGCGAACTGGCTGTAAAACTTCAGCGCCTCCACGTTGGAAATATTAAGCTGCGTGGAAAGGTGAACTTCTACCCCTTTTTGCTTGCAGTACATCATAACGGCAGCATCCGAGGCAATCACCGCAGATATCTTGGCTTCTTTTGCCGCATCAACGATTTGTCTCATCAGCGGCAAATCTTCGTCGTAAATAACCGTATTCACGGTTAAATAACTCTTCACGCCTCGTTCGGCACAAAGCGAAGCAATCTCTTTGAGATCGTCGATCGTAAACTCATTGGCTGATTTTGAACGCATGTTCAGCGTTCCGATGCCGAAGTAAACGGAATCTGCTCCGGCCTGAAAGGCCGCGGCCAATGACTCGCGAGACCCCACCGGGGCCATAATTTCAAAATCTTTTCTATCCATACTAATAATTCAATGGGTCAACATCGATATACCAGGAACCCTTGGCTTTCAGAGAAAGGGCTTCGGGCTGAAATCGATTTAAAAATTTCTGCATTTCAACTTTGTTGTCCGCCTCGATCAGTAACTGACCCCTTTCTATATCCATGACTTTTTGGACCGTCAGCGGTACAGGTTCAAAAATCCGCACGGAAGGACCTTTGATTTTCTCGGCCAGCGCCTTAAGTTTTTGCAGAAAAGCCAGAACCGAAGAAATCTCTTTACCTTCTGCGACAAGCAGAGCCTGAGCAGAGAAAGGCACCATGAAACTCGCTCGCCGGGCTTCAAGTTCACCGGCCGCGAACCCTTCATAATCCTGGGATTTTAGGTGCTTGAAAATGTCATCTTCGGTATAACGCGTTTGAATTAAAACCTTTCCTTCCGTTTTATCTCTGCCGGCCCTTCCCGAGACTTGCATCAAAACGGAGAACAGCCGCTCTCTGGCCCTATAGTCGGAAGAGAACAACCGAGGATCCGTGTTCAACACAACCACCAGCCCGACGTTCTTAAAGTCGTGTCCTTTTGCGACAATCTGGGTACCGATGAGGATGTCGACGTCACCGTTATGAACTGCATCGAGCACCTTGCTGGCACTTCCTCTCTGGCGTGCGGAATCCTGATCCAGTCTTGAAACCCTTGCTTCCGGCCAGCGAGTTTCCAGTTCTTCCTCGGCCCTCTGAGTGCCGCGTCCTATCGGCAGCAGCTCGTAGGAGCCGCATTTCGGACAAGTTTTCGGAAGAGGCGTCGACCAGCCGCAGTAATGACAGGTTAAACGCCCGGTAGTTTTATGAAATACGGCGTAAGTCGAGCAATGAGGACATGTTGACTGCCATCCGCAGTTCTTACATTCGACCACCGGAGCAAAGCCTCTCCGATTTAAAAATACAATTACCTGACGCCCGGAATTAATCGTTTCGGTAATTGCATCCGCTGTCTCCTGACTCAGGCCGTTAACGGGCTTATCCTTCCGGATATCCACTAGTGAGAGCTCAGGTAAATGAGCATTTGAGTTTGCCCGCTGCGTCAGCTTAAATAATTTGAATTTCCCTTCCAGAGCGTTTTTATAACTTTCCAGCGACGGCGTTGCTGAACCGAGAACAATGGGTATTCTTTCGATCGATGCTCGTTTCAGTGCTAAATCACGGGCGTTATACCTCACTCCTTCCTGAGATTTGAAAGAAGGATCGTGTTCTTCGTCAACCAGGATCAGCTTTAAAGACTTAAAGCTCGCAAATACCGAGAGACGTGTGCCGACTAAAATTCTTGCCCTGCCTTCATGACAAGCAAGCCAAGATGAGGCTTTTTGTCCCTCCGCCATTCCCGAGTTCCAGGAGACGACTTCCAATTGAGGAAAACGACTCTGCACCCTTTCGACAAGCTGGGGCGTAAGGTTAATTTCCGGCACCATTAAAAGAACCTGAGCTGCAGGATCACTCAATAGAACCTTCTCCATCAGATGGAGATAAACCTCGGTTTTTCCGCTTCCTGTGATTCCAAAAATGAGTGCCGGATAAAACGCCCCATCCATCTGGAACTCTTCAACGATCGCGCTCTGTTCCGAATTGAGATGCGGTTTTTCTGAGGGTTCCTTAACGGCTCGCTTCTTCTCTTTTCTTAAACGTTCAAGCGAACGTTCATGAAGTTTCCCGGGAAGTTTTCTAAAAAATTTAGGAAGAGCAGGAATCGCCACCTGTCCCCAACCGCTTTGATAATAGCGAGCGGCGAACGAAGTAAGCGCTAACCAACCGAATGAAAGAGGTGCGATGTCATCAACCCGGGATATGACCTCTCTTAATTTTGAGAATCGGCTTTCTTCGGAAAAGCCCACAACGATCCCAACGACCTTTCTTGTTCCAAGCGGTACAAGGCACCGCTGGCCTACTTGGATTTCAATATCGGCAGGCACAAGGTAATCCAAGGGCTCCCTAATCGGTGAGTCCACGATAACATTAGCGATCCTTTTTGCCATATCCGATGTTAGTAATCTTCCTTCAAACCTATGAAAACTTCGGAGTTCAATTCAAGCCGAGAACCGATTTTGAACTGAACTCCTTACTTAAAGTGCCGTTTCCGTAAATTTTGAGCAAATCCGCTAGGAGAAAAATGCTTTTGAAACGCTTAGCGGGAATGGAATTTACGGCTGTAGGAATGAACTTCGTCGACAAGCGCGGCAACGACCTCAGGATCAGTATCCTTGTCGATTCCGTGGCCAAGGTTAAAGACATGTCCTCCGTTTCCGACATGACCGAAATCTTCAATAACCTTACGGGCCTCTTGTCTCACGACATCTTCGCCGGCAAACAACACAGAAGGATCCAAGTTGCCTTGGAGCGCAACTTTATCCTGAGTCAATGCACGAACCTCTCCGAGACTGACTGTCCAGTCGAGACCCATCGCATCGGCACCGATCTCTGAAATCTCTTTAACCCATGGGGCACAGCCTTTTGTAAAAACGATAGAAGGAATCTTTTGACCGTGTCTCTCACGTTTGACGGAATTGACGATACGTTTCAGGCAGGGAAGTGAGAACTTAAGATAAGCCTCGTGAGACAGTGTGCCTCCCCATGTGTCGAAAACCATTACAGCATCCACACCGCTTTCAATCTGTGCATTCAAATAAGCAATCACAGCGTCCGTATTCTTTTCAAGAATCTCATTGAAAAGGTCAGGACGGCGATACATCATTTCCTTTACTTTGCGGTAATTGGAAGAGCTGCCTCCTTCAACCATATAGCAGGCAAGTGTAAAGGGACTGCCGGAAAAACCGATCAAGGGAATGCGGTTGTTCAATGCGCGCTTAATTTCGCATACGGCATCCGTCACATATTTCAGTTTGTCGGAAGGATCAGGAACATAAAGAGCTTTAACGGCTGCTTCGTCCTGAACCGGTTTTGCAAACTTAGGACCTTCACCGGCAACGAAAGATAAGCCCAAGCCCATTGCATCGGGGATCGTCAGAATGTCCGAAAAGAGAATTGCGGCATCCAGCGGGTATCTGTCCACGGGCTGAAGGGTCACTTCACAAGCGTAATGAGGATTAGTTGCCAGTCCCATGAAACTTCCTGCCTCAGAGCGAGTCTGGCGGTACTCGGGAAGGTATCTTCCAGCTTGTCTCATAAGCCAAATCGGTGTGTAGTCTGTGGGTAACTTACAGAGCGCCCGAAGAAAAGTATCGTTTTGAAGTTTCATAGCCGTTGCAAAAATTACGATTTAACAGATTCGGATTGTAATTACAAATCCTGAAAGAGCCCTTATAAAAAAAGCGTCCCGAAAGACGCTTTAACAAATGTTCTTTTTTTAACGTACCACAAGGACCGGTCTGTCGGCCTTGGCGAGGACCTGCTGAGTTGAACTGCCGATAAAGAGAGAGCCGAGCGTGCCCAACCCGCGGCTAGCCATGACAATAAAGCGTACGTCTCTTTCCTGAGCGACTTTGAGAATGGCGTCAGGGATGGAAGTTCCGACAACTTCCGAGACTTCGCACGGAACTCCGACTCTCTGACAAGCATCTTTAACATCATCCAAAGTTCTTGCAGCGGTCTCTGAACCTTTAGCTTTGACGACGGTTATGCCCAGAACACAAGTATTGAGATTTTTTGCCAGCTTGGCTGCGGTCACGATTGCCTTTTCAGAAAGCTCGGAACCATCGGTAGAAACTAAAATCACTGGATTCTCCATGTATTGAGTATATCTTTGGTATTTTAGTCTAAGCAGAAAAGAAAAAACTCCGAAACTTCCATGAGAAGATCGGAGTTTAAGAGAACTAATACAAGTATTAGTGTTTGATTCTCTGAAGGATGCGGAGCTGTTCGGCAAGCATACCGATTTCGGCTTCGACCTTCGCCAGTTCGATTTCGCTGGCAGCAGTCTTTGCAGCTGCCTTTGCTTTTTCCATAGCTTCTTTTGCTTTCGCTTCGTCGAGATCCTTGCTTCTGATCGCTACGTCAGCTAAGACGATCACGTGGAAGGGCTGGATTTCGAGAACTCCGCCGGCTACGAAAATTTCTTCCTCGTCCTGTGCACTCTTGCGAATACGAACAAGACCCGGACGAATCAGCGTAATCAGGGGAGTATGGCCTGGCAGAATACCGAGCTCGCCTTCGATACCGGGCAGAGCTACAAACTCGGCGTTGCCGCTAAAAAGGCTTTCCTCAGCATTAACAACGTCGACTTTTAAGGTTTTTTCCATTTAATTCTCCAGGTAGCCGGTGAGGGAAGATCCCTCACCTAGGATTACTTGATTGTCTTAGCCTTTTCGAAAGCTTCGTCAATCGTGCCTACCATGTAGAAAGCCTGTTCCGGCAGTTTGTCGCACTCGCCGTCAACAATCATCTTGAAGCCGCGAATCGTTTCCTTCATCGGAACATACTTACCGGGCTGACCGGTAAAGACTTCAGCAACGTGGAAGGGCTGAGAAAGGAATCTCTGGATCTTACGAGCTCTGGTAACAGCGAGCTTGTCTTCCGGAGAGAGTTCGTCCATACCCAGAATCGCGATAATGTCGCGGAGTTCTTTGTAACGCTGCAGAGTGGCCTGAACACGACGTGTGACAGAGTAGTGCTCTTCACCGATGATGTGCGGGTCAATCTGACGCGAAGTGGAGTCAAGCGGGTCAACAGCCGGATAAATACCGAGAGCTGCAATATCACGAGACAACACAACTGTGGCGTCCAAGTGGCCGAATGTTGTAGCCGGAGACGGGTCAGTCAAGTCGTCAGCAGGAACGTAAACGGCCTGAATGGAGGTAATGGAACCGACCTTCGTAGAAGCAATACGTTCCTGGAGCTTACCCATTTCTTCAGCCAGTGTCGGCTGATAGCCCACAGCGGAGGGCATACGGCCTAACAAAGCGGACACTTCGGTACCGGCCAGTGTGAAACGGTAAATGTTGTCAATGAACAGAAGAATGTCGCGACCTTCGTCACGGAATGCTTCAGCCATTGTCAAACCGGTCAACGCAACGCGGAGACGGTTTCCGGGAGGTTCGTTCATCTGACCGAAAACCATGGCCACTTTGTCCAGAACCTTGGATTCGCCCATTTCGTGGTAGAAGTCGTTACCTTCACGAGTACGTTCACCAACACCGGCAAACACGGAGTAACCGCCGTAAGCCTTAGCGATGTTGTTGATGAGCTCCATCATGTTAACGGTTTTACCCACACCGGCACCGCCGAACAGACCGACCTTACCGCCTTTAGCGAACGGGCAAACAAGGTCAATAACCTTAATGCCGGTTTCAAGCAGGTCAACGGACGGGCTCAGTTCGTCGAACTTCGGAGCGGCACGGTGAATCGGCATACGTTTTTCTTCACCGATTTCGCCGGCTTCGTCAACCGGACGTCCCAAAACGTCCATGATTCGGCCGAGGGTCTTCGGACCAACCGGAACCATAATGCCGTGTCCGAGAGCCTTAACGGCCATACCGCGCTGGAGACCTTCAGAAGAACCCATAGCAATGGTTCTTACTACGCCGTCTCCAAGCTGTTGCTGCACTTCAAAGGTCAGGCCTTCTTCAGCCAGCTTGTTGTTTTCGTCCTTTTCAAGAACGAGTGCGTCGTAAACTTTGGGCATTTCGTCGCGAGGGAACTCGATGTCCACCACCGCGCCGATGACCTGTACGATCTTTCCGATACTCATAGGTATTCCTCGATTCGATATCTTTTCAATTAAGACACTGCAGCAGCACCACCGACGATTTCGGTAATTTCCTTGGTAATGCCGGCCTGACGTGTCTTGTTGTAAACCAGTTCCAGATCGTCGATAAGCTTCTTAGCGTTATCAGAAGCGGCCTTCATGGCGACCATTCGAGCACTCTGCTCGCTGGCCATGTTTTCGGCAACAGCCTGATAAATCAGAGCCTCAACGTAACGCTTAAGGAGAACTTTCAAAACTTCATCTGCGCTAGGTTCGTAGATGTAGTCCCAAGAATTCTCGTGCTTGTCCGTCTCAACCGCAGATTTCGGGAGCGGAAGAAGCTGTTCAATAACCGGCTCCTGCTTCATCGCATTGATAAAGCGAGAGTAGGCAATGTAGACGACGTCAACTCTGCCTTCTTGGAACGCTTCGATCTGAACCTTAATGGCTCCGAGCAAGCGCTCAAGGTTAGGACGGTCGCCTAACTGCGTAACCTGGGAAACAACCGGGATGCCAACGCGTTGGAGGAAGCCCAAGCCCTTGTTACCAATGGCAGTAGCTTCGACTTTTTTGCCTTCTTGTGCCCAATCTCTGAAAGTATGAGCAAGAAGTCTCTGAATGTTTGTATTCAGAGCGCCGGCCAGGCCTTTGTCGGTGGACACGCAGATCAAGCCGATGTTATTGACTTCCTTAACTTTACGAAGGAAGGGATGAACAGCCTCGGTAGAAGCGTCTGCAAGGTGACCGATTAAGTTACGGATCGTATTTCCGTAGGGACGAGCAGCCCTCATACGATCTTGTGCCTTCTTCATCTTAGAAGCAGCCACCATCTCCATCGCCTTTGTGATCTTTCTGGTGTTGTGCACCGATCTGATCTTAGCTCGTATCTCTTTGGTACTTGGCATTAGGATCCTCTAACGTGGCTTATTAAAAAGCACCGGATTTCTTGAACTCTTTAACTGCTTCAGTCAAGAGCTGTTCGTCTTCCTTAGACAGGGCTTTCTGCTGTTCAATGCGCTCAATCAGATCAGCATGATTGATCTTCATGTAATCCTGCATAGCAGCTTCGACCTTCAGAGCGTCCTTAACTTCGACATCGTCGTAAGCGCCGATGTTGATGGCGAACAGAACCAATGCTTCTTCCCAAACCTGCAGCGGCTGGTACTGATCCTGTTTCATCAGTTCAGTAACGATACGGCCGCGTTCGAGCTGTTTACGTGTTGCTTCGTCAAGGTCGCTGGCGAACTGAGCGAAGGCAGCAAGCTCACGATACTGAGCAAGAGCCAAACGAACACCGCCGCCGAGTTTCTTAATGACCTTAGTCTGAGCTGCACCACCGACTCGAGAAACAGAGATACCGGGGTTGATAGCGGGACGGATACCGGCATTGAAAAGGTCGGTTTCCAAGAAGATCTGGCCGTCAGTAATAGAAATCACGTTGGTCGGAACGAAAGCGGTAACGTCACCGGCCTGTGTTTCAATGATCGGGAGAGCGGTCATAGAACCGGTCTTGCCCTTAACGGCACCCTTAGTGAAACGTTCTACGTATTCGGGGTTCACACGAGCGGCTCTTTCGAGCAGACGGCTGTGGAGGTAGAAAACGTCGCCAGGGTAGGCTTCACGTCCAGGCGGACGACGAAGCAGCAGGGAGATCTGACGATAAGCCCAGGCCTGTTTTGTCAAGTCATCATAGACGATGAGGGAGTCTTCACCGCGGTCGCGGAAGTATTCGCCCATTGTTGCACCGGCATAAGGTGCAATGTACTGCATAGCAGCAGATTCAGATGCGGAAGCAGCAACAACAATGGTGTATTCCAATGCGCCGTATTCTTCGAGTTTACGAACAACGTTAGCGATCGTGGAAGCCTTCTGACCGATAGCAACATAGATACAGGTCAGATCTTTGCCTTTCTGGTTGATGATCGTGTCGATAGCTACAGCAGTCTTACCTGTCTGTCGGTCGCCAATGATCAACTCACGCTGGCCGCGGCCGATAGGAACCATGGAGTCAATAGACTTCAGACCTGTCTGAACCGGCTGGCTAACGGACTGACGTTCAATAACGCCAGGAGCAACTTTTTCAACAACGTCAAACTCAGTTGTTTCGATCGGGCCTTTACCGTCAATCGGCTGACCCAAGGCGTTAACAACGCGGCCTTTCAATGCGGGTCCGACGGGAACCTGCAGAATGCGGCCGGTAGTCTTAACGATATCGCCTTCGGTAATATGTGTGTAGTCGCCCAAAATAACGGCACCGACGGAATCTCTTTCAAGGTTAAGAGCAAGACCGTATGTGTTATTCGGGAATTCAAGCATTTCGCCCTGCATCACGTCAGAAAGACCGTGAACACGGCAAATACCGTCGGTAACGGAGACAACCGTACCTTCAGTGCGAAGGTTGGTGTTCAAACCCATACCTTCGATTCGCTGCTTCAGCAGCTCGCTAATCTCACTCGGATTGAGTTGCATAGCTTTTCAACTCCGTAATTAACTTGTGAGGGCAGACTGCATCTCTGCAAGCCGCGCCTTAACTGTTCCATCAAGAACCTTGTCCCCGACAATGACTCTCACGCCGCCGATGAGGTCTTTATCGACCACGACTTTCGGCAGGAGCTTAATTCCGGGAAACTTCTTGTCCAAGGCCTTGATAAGGTCCGCTACCTGATCATCCGATAAGGGGAAGGCCGTTTCAATGGTGACATCGGCTTCCTTGTTTTCGTGATTCAGTAATTCGCGGTACTGTGCAGTGATCTGCGGGAGGGCTTCGATTCTGCCGTTCTGGATGACTAACTTAAGAAGGTTCTCAGCTTCTTGCGGAACGGCCTTATCCAGCATTCCTCTGATAAGTTCGTAAATCTGATCCGAGCTTAAAGAGGGATCGCTAGCGAGTTCTTTAAGCTTCGGGTCGGCGACAATCTCATCAATGGTGTCGAGGACGGGAATAAGCTTTTGAGCTAAGCCCTCTTCCTTACTTTCTTTGACGGCCTTCAGCAAAGCTTCGGCATAAGGCCGTGCAATTGTTGAGATCTCTGCCATGATTACAGTTTCGCCTTAAGTTGGTCAAGCAATTGCTGGTGAGCGGAAGCGTCGACTTCCTTACCCAAAATCTGGGAAGCGCCGGAAACAGCCAGCTGAGCAACCTGATCTCTCAAGGCGTCACGGGCAGACTGAACTTCCTGAGCAGCCTGAGCACGAGCAGCGGCGATAATCTTATCGGCCTCAACCTGTGCCTGAGCTTTTGCTTCTTCAATAATGGCTTGGCCACGCTTTTCGCCCTGGGCCACGATGACCTGCGACTGGGCACGTGCAGCGGCTTCGATAGAAGCGCCTTCTTTCTTGGCTTCTTCCAAAGCATGTTCGCCGCGATCAGCTGCGGCAAGGCCGTCAGCTATCTTTTTCTGCCGCTCTTCGATTGCTCGATTGAGCGGTGGCCAAATGAACTTCATGGTGATCCAGGCACCGACGAAGAACACGGCCATCTGTACGAACAATGTGGCATTAATGTTCATTTTCTAATCCCTTAAGCACTCGGGGTCCGAGTGCAGTTTGTCTATGGAAACCTGTTGGATGGTTGGCTTATTAGCCGACAAACGGGTTAGCAAAGGCAAACATCATGGCGATACCGACACCGATAAGGAAGGCAGCGTCGATAAGACCGGCCAGAAGGAACATCTTGGTCTGCAGTGTGTTGATAAGCTCAGGCTGACGAGCAGAAGCTTCGAGGTATTTGCTACCCATGATAGCGATACCGATACAGGCACCGAAGGCACCAAAGCCAATGATCAGGCCGCAAGCCAATGCAACATATGCAACGTTTGTCATAACGAACTCCTTGTTTAATATGACGTATTTAAATCAAAAGAAAGAAAAGAATTAGTGTCCTTCGTGAGACTGACCAATGTAGACGAGAGTCAACATCATCATAATGAAGGCCTGAAGCAACACGATAAGAATATGGAATAACCACCAGCAGAGACCGGCAAAGAACTGGCCGAGTACACCGAAAGCAGCAAGTCCGACTTCTCCTTCCCAAAGCATTCCGGTGAGGAGCGCAATGAGGAAGAACAAGAGTTCACCCGCATACATATTACCGAAAAGTCGCATGCCGAGAGAAACTGTTTTTGCCAAATATTCAATGATATTCAGCAGGAAATTGAACGGCCAGAGAAGAATGAAGTTACCGAAAGGAGCAGTGAAAAGCTCTTTTCCGAAACCGGCCGGTCCCTTAATTTTGATACCGTAGTAAATCATCAGCAGCAATACGCCGACGGAAATACCCATAGAACCGTTAAGGTCAGCGGTAGGCAGAGGACGCATGTAATGAATGCCGAACCAGCCGCAAATGGCAGGAATCAAGTCAACCGGAATAAGGTCGATAGCGTTCATCAGGGTGACCCAAACGAAAACGGTCAGAGCCAAAGGAGCGATAAACGTGCGGTCTCCGTGAACAATGGATTTAGCCTGTTCCGAAACCATATCGACGAGCATTTCAACTGCGCACTGCCACTTACCCGGGACTCCGCTTGTGGCTTTTTTGGCTGCACTGTACATGAGCCAAACTGCCAACAGCATCATAAGGATAGAGAAAACAGCGGTGTCGAAGTTAAAAACGCTGAAGTCGACAATGCTTCCTTGCTTAGCACCAATGTTGTTTAAATGCGTCAAATGGTGCTGAATATACTCAGTAGCCGTGCCTGCCATGATTCGTTTATTCCTTCAATTATTTCCTGCTTGCCAAAGCAAAAATATGACTTAGTAAAACTATTCCAGCTGACAAAATAAATGGCAGCCAGCTTAATTCTTTATAAAACAAAGCGACGCTGAAAAATCCTAAGATCACCAGCGACACTTTTATGAATTCGTATAAGAAGATTGCTAACGGATGGGCTTGCTGATTCCGAAACAAATGCATCAGTAAGACGACGAGCATTGAAGGGAGCGCACAAACCAAACCGCCCAAGAGGGATGAAATTCCGGCCACAGAACCTGCCGCAACCCAAGAAACAAGGCCACAAAGAATGACGGCTCCGCTTTGCCAGAAAACAGTTCTTCTCAAGGCCTTCATGGTCTCAAAAATCTCCTTGTTTCCCGTCCTGACAGCAAAAATCCGAATGCATTCTAATGAGTTAGGCCAAAATGAGCAACTGAATCAATCAATTATCATCCGTTTGAATGAAGGGTTTGTTCCAATAAATATAGCTTTATTTATTATTTAGAGACCTTAAAAGTTCAAGAATTGCGGCAAATTCTTTTTCATTTTTAAATGAAATCTGTAAGTTACCTCTTCCTTTAGAATTTGATACAAGTTTTACATCTGTATTCAGGATTTTTGAAAGCTCATCCTCAAATTTAGTAAATTCCGAGCTTTTTTGCACCGTTTTATGGGGATTCTCGCTTGTATTTTCCCTTTCTTTATAACGCGCAACGTATTCCTCAGTCTGTCGGACGGAGAGTCCTTTTTCTTTGATTTGCTGGGCAAGCCAGACTTGCTGTTCTTCCGGGAGAGAGAGCAGGGCTCTTGCGTGACCCATTTCTATTTCACCGGCTCTGAGCATGGTCTTAACCGCTTCCGGCAAACCTAACAGACGAAGAAGATTAGATATCATCGGTCTGGAACGGCCGATAGCCTCTGCTACACCTTCATGACTGTATTTGAATTCTTCAATGAGTCTTTGAATCCCTTCCGCGGTTTCCAAAGCATTGAGGTCTTTTCTCTGAAGATTTTCGACAAGGCCAACGATCATGGCCTGCTTATCGCTCACGTCCAAAATCGTTACCGGGACTTTTTTCAACCCTGCTATTTTGGCAGCCTGGTAGCGTCGTTCACCGGCCAAAATTTCATACTTGTCCGAGGAGAGCTTTCTTACAACAATCGGATTTAGGATCCCGTTTTGTTTAATGGATTGTGCTAACTCGGCCAAGCCGGAATTTTCAACGTCGTTTCTCGGCTGAAATTTTCCCGGCTTGAGAGCCGAAAGCGGCAAAGAACTTTTCGGCTCCGGAACCTTCGGATTGTCTATCACATCGGCAACGTTTTTCATACTGAAAACGCTGTCCATATTTTTTCCTAATCCTTTTCTAACAACCACTTCAACCCTCACGCTTTCTGTTTTTGAGAAGTTTCTTTAACTTGTCTTTTTTCACAAGTTCTTCTGCAAACGTTTTATAAGATACGGCGCCTCTTGATGAGGGGTCGTACTGAATCCCTGAAAGTCCGTAGCTAGGGGCTTCTGCGAGGCGAACATTTGTCGGAATAACGGAAGAGAAAACCGATGACCCGAAATATCCGGAGAGCTGCTCGCTAACTTCACGCTGAAGCGTAATACGAGGATCAAACTTCACTCTCAAAAGACCGGTAATCACCAAACCGCTGTTCACTTGCTCTCGGACGGCGCGAATACTCAGCAATAAGTCTGAAACACCTTCAAGAGAGTAGTACTCGCACGTCATCGGAATAATCAGACCGTCTGCCGCACAAAATGCATTGATTGTCAGAATTGAAAGTGTAGGAGGGCAGTCAATGATAATGACGTCATATTGCCCAGACACTTCGTCCAGCTTCGTCTTTAACCTCAGCTCTTTTCTCGCTGCAGACAATAATTCTTCCTCGGCTGCGGCAAGCTTTCTATTAGAACCCAGAATGTCGTAGCCGGATGTGGAGTGAGTGATCACTTTCTTTATGTCCGCTCTGTCCAACAATACTTCGTAAACAGATTGAACAAGATTATTTTTCTCAAGCCCGCTCCCTGTCGTCGCGTTTCCCTGTGGATCAAGGTCAACCAACAAAACATTAAAAGACAGCTGAGACAACGCAGCAGCTAAGTTAACGGCTGTGGTCGTTTTTCCCACACCGCCCTTTTGATTAGCTATACAGTAAATTTTTGCCATGTTGTCTATATATTCCGAAATTTTTCAAGCCGATTAGTAAATTCTTTAATTTTACCCAATTAGGGAAAAAGGTTTTTAGCTGTTTAATTTTTAGTAATGACAGACATAACTTTTCACCTTTGTACGGCGGCGACCGAATACTCTTATCAGAATCCGGAATAACCCAATCTACACACTCTCCGAGGGAGATGGATACCAGGGAGGCTAGAATTTCTGCATCTACTGAACTACATTTCTATTAACTAGATGGATAAGCAACTTTCGGTCAAACTCCCGCCGTCTCTCACTGCAGAGACCTCTGTGAAAATATGGGAGCAGGTCCTCGGAGCGGAAAGTTCAGGACAGACTATTTTTGACGCATCGGACCTTACCTTTTGTGATGAGTCCGGTTTGACACTCTTATACGAGCTGCGGTCGAGACCTGACGCTTTTAAACTTATCAACGTATCGGCCAGCATTGAAACGCTTTACAACACAATGCTGAAGAATTTTTCTCCGAAACCGGTCGAGAAAAAATCTCTAGGCGTTGTAAGCAGTCTCGGAAAATGGCTTTACGACGCTGCCTCTTCCACCAAGCAAAGCATCATTTTTTTAGGTTCGGCATGCTGCGCTCTGACAGACGTGTTGCTGCATCCGTCTCAAATCCGTTTCGGAGAAATTCTCTCCGTCTCAGATGAGGCCGGCAGCAGAGCCGTAGGCATTATCTGCCTTATCGGTTTCTTAATGGGCGTCATTATCGCTTTTGAAACGGCCTTAGTTGCTCAAATTTTCGGAGCCGTTATTTTCGTAGTCAATGGTATCGGAATTGCGATGACAAGAGAATTGGGGCCTCTTATGACCGCAATCCTCTTTGCCGGTCGAAGTGGTTCTGCCTTCGCAGCCCAGCTCGGAACTCAAAAAGTTAATGAAGAATTAAATGCATTAACGACCTTCGGCCTGAGCCCAATGTACTTTTTAGTCGTTCCTCGCCTGATCGCTTCCTCCCTTGTCGTGCCGCTATTGTCTGTCTTTGCCACGATCCTAGGGATCCTTGGAGGAGGTCTAGTCATGGCAATGTACGACATTACGTATACACAGTTTTATGTACAGCTACTTAAATCCGTGACTGTGACCGATATTGTTTTCGGGTTAGTGAAGGCTGTAATTTTCGGTTTTGTAATTGCACTTATCGGGTGTCAATGCGGTATGAACACCGGTGCCGGTGCAGCTGCCGTCGGTTCTTCTACGACGAAATCCGTTGTTAAAAGCATTATTTGGATTGTCGTGATCGACGGTGCTGCAGCTCTTCTGACTAACAGGTTGGGAATATGATGGACACCTCTAAGAAATCCGTAATAAGTGTGCGTAACCTCACGATGGGTTGGCCGGGAAAGATTCTTTTAGAGAATGTATCTTTCGATATTTATGAAAAACAAATTGTTTTCATAATGGGAGGGTCCGGCTGCGGAAAATCCACGTTGATGAAAACTATCATCGGTTTGAATCCGCCCATGGCCGGAGACATACTTATTCGAGGAAAAAGTATTATCAACTCGGGAAAAGAAATTCCTGAAATTCAGCGAAGCTTAGGCATCATGTACCAAAGCGGAGCCTTGTTCGGTTCTCTAACTGTTTTGGAAAACGTCCGTTTCCCGTTGGATCAATTTTCAAAACTACCCTTAGAAGCCAGAAACCTAACTGCACAAATGCTTCTGAACGCTATGGAGATGCCCGGTTCGGCCAACTTAACTCCCGGGGAACTTTCCGGAGGCATGATCAAGAGAGCCGGCATAGCCAGAGCCCTGTCTCTCGGAGCAACTATTCTTCTATTAGACGAACCAAGCGCAGGACTTGACCCTATAACTGCGGCCAACTTAGACCAAACAATACGCAAACTTCGCGACAATCTAGGGGCAACTTTCGTCATTGTCAGTCACGAATTGAAAAGTATTTTTAGAATCGCAGACAGATGCATCATGCTTGATCCAAAAACACGTTCCATCATCGCCGACGGGGCACCTAACGACTTACAAAAAAATTCTCCTAACCCGTGGGTTAGACAATTTTTTAATGCTCAACCTGATGCGGAGTAGAAATGGGAGTTAAAACAAATTATTTCAGATTGGGCCTGTTTGTAGTCGCTGCCATTGCAGCGGCAATCGCCTCTATCCTTATACTTCTCGGCCCGAGCCTTGGAAAGCCGTACGCAGAAATGGAGACGTATTTCCAATTTTCTATCAGCGGACTAGAAGTCGGAGCCCCGGTTAAATTTAGAGGTATCCAGGTCGGACAGGTTCAAGAGATTCTCTTATCGACGGAAGCCTATCCGTCTTCTTCTCAAGAAATTCTTTCTGAGACCAAAGCTGTTGCCGTTGTAAGAATGAGAATGGAACTGGCTGGAAAGGAAGTTGAATCCCACCTTCAGGACTATATTAATCACGGTCTGAGAATCCAAACACAGCTTGCGGGCATCACCGGCTCCTTGTATCTCTCTGTAGATTTCCTGGATCCGAAGAAATATCCCGCAGATCGTGTTCCTTTTGATTGGAAACCTAAGTATTTGTTCATTCCGTCAGCTCCAAGCTTGAGCAATGAAATTGTTGAAAATGTCAAAGGCTTCCTTGCCAGTCTTGATTCTTTAAATATCAACAAAGATCTCCAGGAAACCGTCCCCGTGATCCAATCTCTCATTGCTAATCTTGAGAGGATCGCGAACGGAATTGATCCGTCCTCCTTTAATAAACTTGGAAGCTCTCTTTCCAACCTACTTAACCAAGCTGACAACAAGATCAATCAGTTCGACATCAACCAGCTGAACACACTCATTGCGCAGCTGGATAAATCTGCTGAGCAAATCGGCAACCTCAGTCAAAAAGCTGAGACTAAACAGCTCGTAACCAACCTGACAAACTTATCTCGTAATCTAAATCAGATGGTTTCTAACAATGGTTACGACGTAACGGTTACGCTTATGAACTTAAGTAAGATCGCACAAAATTTAAAGAATCTTACGAACAATATTTCGGATTCCGCCTCTGAGTTTTTAGCACCAGCGCCAAAGACAGCAGAACCCTTCCAAGTTAATAAATAGGCACGCTTATGAAGAGAAGAACTCTTGCTTTAGGACTTTTAACCGGACTAGCCAGCTGCTCAATCCTCCCTGAAAGACCTCCGCTGAAGCTCTATACACTTCTTGCGAATCTAAACACTCAGGACTGCAGAGCACCGAAACGCCGTCTCTCCAGTGTGCGCATCAATTCCCCTATGATTGCGTCTCCCTATGACAGTACGCGCTGCTATGTGTTAATTAAGGACAACCGAATCTACAACACAGACATCAATAGGTTTTCATCTAATCCCGGCAACCTCATCGGAGACGGCTTACGCGAAGTCATACAAGACTGTGGACCATGGAATATTGTCCTTTCTCCTAATTCCATCAGTACACCTGCTTATCAGCTCACGGTCTTTGTTTCCAAGTTCTTCATCAATGCTGTTAAGAAACCGTTTGCAGCTGTCGTCGAAATGGAAGTTTCTGTGGTGGCAAGCGTTTCCGGCAAACTGGTTTTCCATGAAACCTACAGCCAAACACAGAACACGCCAACAGACGATATGCCGGGAGCCGTGAGCGCCTTTGATGTCTGCCTCGAGAACATCTTCAAGACATTAACCAACGACCTCAATAAGCAAGCCACAAGAATGTGAGGTTAGCGTGCTTGTTCCTCTCTGATTTAAGCTCACTCTGGACTCGCGCCTTCTCCTAATCCGAAGAGGCGAGGGGAAGGCTATAGGAATTCTGGAAATAATGAAATCGATAACGCGTCGCGCCTTATTAACGATTCTCGCCGGTTTTTCTTTTTTTAATCCGGCAGCAGTCCTAAGCGCAAAAGAAAAAGAGTTAGCGATTTTCTATAGTTTCTCGGGAAACTCTAAGAGAGTCACAGAAATTTTTCAAAAATTAGAGCACTGCGATATCTCAGAAATTAAAACCTTGGAGCCTTATAACGCTTATGACGCGAGAGAGGACAGAAAGAAGAGAGAACTTCCTCCCATCTCACCGTTGAACATAGATTTGGACAATTACCGAAAGATCGTCCTGATTTTTCCTGTCTGGGGGTACACGCCGGCTTTGCCGATGCAAAGCTTCCTGAGGAAACATTCACTAAACAACGAAGTGGAAATTATTTCCGTAGGTGTCGGACGGCTAGGCGGAATGTATAAAGACGTCCATAAGCTGCTTCCTCACGCAAAGATCACACGCTTCACACACGTCCCTAGGGCCTCCGACCTCACTGATAGGGAACTTGAGACGATGCTCCGCAATCGATCTTTGCCTCCTTCAATGCATGCCATACTCACAAAAGGCTTGGATGCCTACAAAGAAGAAATTAAAGCGCGCATTGATTTCACAAATGCAGAATTTGCAAAGATGCTTCCGAGAACGGCCACATGGTGCAAAACACCACAGGTAAAGCCTAAGCCGCGTCTAAGTACCAATCCTGCACCTGACTGTCTGAGTTTTCAAAATAATATTCTGTATTTCAATGGGCAGCCCATCGGCATGGGCGTCTTTTATGGTGCACTTCCTTCGGAAGGAAGCGAAGTAACAATTTCCGGTTCGACGAACGCAGTCTGAAATCTCATTAAGCGTTAGCATTTTCTTGTGAGCTGCGATTGTTCACCGCAACTCACAAATAAAGGGACGATGTTGAGTTACATCTTCCTTAATAAAAATTGAAGCGAACTTTAAGCTCCTTATTTCTTCTTTAAAACTATCAGATGTCTTTCAGTATCCAGGAAAGGAACTTTCAGCTCTATCACTTTCTCCACACCAACACCGGCCGGAAGCTCGTTAATTTCCTCGACCGGATACTTGCCTTTCATGGCTAGCCATCGTCCATTCTCGTCAATTAAGTGCTCAGTTAACGTCACGAAGCTTGCTAATGAAGAGAATGCTCTGCAACTAATTAAATTAAAAGGCTTTAATGGATGAAAATTTTCAACTCTTTCATTAAAAGCATTGACATTCGGAAGTTTCAGTTGAATGACCGCTTGTCGAACAAAAGTTATTTTCTTATTAACCGTGTCGATTAAATTAAAGTCAAAATCTTTCAAGAAGATTGACAAGGGAATAGCAGGTAATCCCCCGCCACACCCAACGTCCAAAGTTCTGCAACCTACTTCTGATCCGTACAACTTGAAATAAGGAAGTAGCGTCAAAGAATCCAACAGATGTTTTCTAATTACGTCCCCTTCGTCTCGAATCGCTGTAAGGTTATAAACTTTATTCCATTTCAGCAACAGCTCGGAGAAAGAAATCAACTTTGAAACCTCTTCTTCACCGGCTGTTATCCCGAGCCTTTCCAATCCTTGGATGAGTTCTTCTCGATTCTTTTCCATATTTACTCCTTCTTTCCTCGGTATCGTTTCAGATAAACGAGAAGGATAGAAATCGCCGCAGGTGTCACCCCGGAAATATTTAAAGCCTCCCCAAGTGTTCTCGGTTTGATCTTTTTCAATTTTTGTGTGATTTCAAACGACAGGCCCTTTGCAGAATCGTAATCAAAATCTTCTGGAATAACCGTCTCTATTTTTTCCAAGTTCTTCTGAACTTCGGCTTTTTGTTTGTCTTCATAGCCGGAATACTTAACTTTAGTCGTAAGCGTTTCAGCGTCTTCGTCCGAAAGATAGGGCGGAGGCAGCAGCGATTCTCCGTCTTTTGTCTTCAATAATTTGAGTTTTTGATAATCTACTTCCGGTCGTTTCAGCATTACATAGAGTTGTGATTCCTTAGAAAGTTCAGCGCCCACAACTTCTTCTAAGCTGAATTTATCCAGTACACCGGGGTTCACCCAAATACTTTTAAGACGTTCTCTCTCTCTTGCTAACCGCTCTCTTTTTTCTTGGAAGAATTTCCAGCGCTCTTCTGACACAACTCCAAGCTTATAACCGATCTCAGTAAGTCGTTCATCTGCGTTATCTTCCCTCAGGCTCAGCCTATATTCTGCCCGCGAGGTGAACATACGGTACGGTTCATTCACGCCTTTGGTGATCAAATCATTTACCATCACACCGAGATAAGCTTGATCTCTGCGGAGCAGGAAAGGCTCTTCATCTCTAATTTTTAAAACTGCATTGATACCCGCCATCAAGCCTTGGGCCGCGGCCTCTTCGTAGCCGGTAGTACCGTTTACCTGACCTGCCAAGAATAAATTATCAAATTCTTTACTTTCAAGATTGTCTTTCAAATGGGTAGGATCGTAATAATCATATTCAATCGCGTAACCGGGTCTTATGATGTGTACATTTTCCAAGCCCTTAATGGAATGAATGAAATTCACCTGAACGTCGTAAGGCAAACTTGTTGAAATTCCGTTGGGATAATACTCATAAGTATTTAACCCTTCCGGCTCTAAGAAGACATGGTGAGAATTTTTAGAAGCAAACTTGTGAATTTTGTCTTCGATTGAAGGACAGTAACGAGGACCTATCCCTTCAATAACACCTGTAAATAAAGGCGAACGGTCTAAACCTTTCCTAATAAAGTCATGAGTCGTTTGGTTCGTATCTGTTATCCAACAAGGCACTTGCTGCGGATGATCCTCAGGCGAACCCATGTAAGAGAAGACCGGCACCGGCTCGGAATCGCCCAACTGCCTTTCACATTTAGAAAAATCGATTGTTCTTCCGTCTAATCGCGCAGGTGTGCCTGTCTTCAAACGAGCTTTAGGTAACCCTAGCTCCGCCAGATTAATTCCTAAATTTACCGAAGAAGGGTCACCGGATCTGCCGGCAAGGTATGAAGTTTGTCCGATAAATACTTTACCGTTCAAGAAGGTACCGGCGCACAAAACGACTGCCTTAGCCTTTATCGAGATTCCTGATCGTAAATAGACACCGGCAACTTTCCCGTTTTCAAGAAGCAGGGCGTCAACAGCTTCCTCAATCAAAGACAAATTTTCTATTGCTTCGATTCTTGTCCGCATCTGATATTTATAGAGACGCCGATCAATTTGTGCTCTCGTAGCGCGAACGGCTGCACCTTTAGACGCATTTAAAACCCTAAATTGAATACCGGAAAAATCCGTAGCTTTTGCGATTAAACCATCTAAGGCATCAACTTCTTTAACTAAATGGCTTTTTCCGATGCCCCCAATAGATGGATTGCAAGATTGCTGGCCCAAATTGTCCAAATTATGGGTTACTAAAAGCGTTTTAGCTTTCATTCTTGCGCAGGCGGCTGCCGCTTCAATTCCGGCATTTCCTCCGCCAACAACAATTACTTCGTATTCATTTGGATAACAATAACTCATCTTTTTGTTCCACGTGAAACAGCTTACTTGCCAATACAAAAACCACTAAAGATTTTTCCTAAAAGATCGTCAGAAGAAATCTTCCCGGTAATTTCTCCCAGCTCATCGGAAGCTCCTCTTAATTCTTCTGCAAATAACTCCAATTGAGGGCTAGTTGAGTTAAGGTAAGAAGCGGCTCTCTTTAACGATTCTTTTACATTAAGCAGGTTATGGATATGACGCTCTCGAGCCATATAGATTGACTGATTTTCTGAAAAACCTGCCAGTTTCAGAAGTTCGGATTTCAATTCCTGCATCCCTTTTCCGGTAACAGCTGAGGTTTCAATGATCGTTCCACGTGAAACATCTTTTGTGTTCGGAAGAGGAGTTGAGATAAGATCGACTTTATTCAAAACAGTAATGATAGGAACATCTTTCCCTTTAATCATTTTCAGAGCTGTTTGCATCGAGTCTTTATTCTTATTTTGCTGATCTCTAATATCTCGAATTTCTAAAATAACATCTGCTTTGGATATCTCCTGCTTCGTCCTTTCGATACCAATCTGTTCAATTCGATCTTCTGTTTCACGAATACCGGCCGTATCTACGAAGTGGAAAGGAACTCCGGAAATAATTAAGTCAGTTTGAATCTTATCTCTAGTAGTACCGGCAATATCAGAAACAATAGCAATTTCTTCGCCTGCTAAATAGTTCAAAAGACTGGACTTGCCAACATTGGTCTCGCCAACGAGAGCAACTCTCAGACCGTCTCGCAAGATCTCGCCCTGACGCGCGGAATCCAGAACGCTCTCTAATCTATTCTGAATATCCTCTAATTTCTCCTGACTCTGGTATTCAGACAAGAAATCAATTTCTTCTTCAGGAAAATCTAAAATAGCTTCAACTTCAACTCGAAGATTAATTAACGCATCATTTAATGCATTAACCTTATTAGAAAACTCTCCGGTTAGAGAACGAGATGCTGCTTTTGCGGCGTTACGGGAATTTGCTTCGATAAGATCTGCTACAGCCTCAGCTTGAACTAGGTCAATTTTCCCATTCAAAAAAGCGCGCTCCGTAAACTCACCGGGCAGAGCCTGTCTCAAGCCGAATTCTTTCCCGAAGATAAGCACTTCCTGAACAATCCAGTTAAGAAGAACTCTGCCTCCGTGAACCTGCAGTTCAAGTACAGATTCTCCCGTATAAGAAAAGGGGGCCCGAAAATAAATCACAATTCCGGTATCCAATATTTGACCCTGAGTGTCTCTGATTGGAAGCAATTCTGCGTAGCGAGGTTTTATTTCTTTTCCCGGGAACATCTTCTGGAAAAGAGCTTTGACGTCTTCTTCCTCGCCGGAGATTCTAACGATACCAACACCCGCGTTTCCGTTTCCGGTTGCTATTGCTATGATTGGTGAAGTTTTCACTAAAGACATTTAGATACCTAAGAATGAGTTTGAAGCAGAATAACAACGAATTGTCCCGTCTAGTCGGAGCCGCAATCGCTGTCCTAATCGCACTCCCGATCGCCGCCTGGGTAGGCAGCTTCATCGGTGACTCTTACACTGCCCGAGCAACGGCCTACATTTTAATCCTTGCATGGTCTGTGCTCGGTGCAGGAATACTTTGTTTCATTACCCGAAATTCGACCAAACCTGTGACCGCTGTCTCCTTAATTCTTTGGATCATCAGTGTTTGGGTCTGGCCGATTCTGCTTTTGGTTTATTGGCAAAAAAAATAAAACCAAAAGTGGCGCAAAAAAAATTCGGGTCCGACTCAGAGAGAAGGACCCGATTTTTATTAGTTAGACTGCCGTTTTATTCTGTCTGCCTCTATTTGTTTGTTCACAACATATTGCTGAATGATCGACAAGATATTGTTGACAAGCCAGTAAAGGACCAAACCGGAGGCAAAGAAGATAAACATAATACCGAAGACAAACGGCATAATGGCCATCATTTTTGCCTGGACAGGATCAGGAGGGGTCGGGTTCAGTTTGAACTGAATGACCATCGTGATGATCATAAGAATCGGAAGAATGAACCAAGGATCGGGAGCTGCCAAGTCAGTAACCCAGAAAATCCAAGGAGCATCTCTCAGTTCAACAGAAGCCAGAAGCACCCAGTACAAGGCTAAGAAGACGGGAAGCTGCAATGCAATCGGGAGGCAGCCGCCGACAGGATTGATCTTCTCTGTCTTGTACATCTCCATCATTGCCATGTTAAGACGCTGCTTGTCGTCGCCGTATTTCTCTTTAAGCGCTTTCATACGCGGACCGAGATCTTTCATCTTAGCCATAGAGCGGTAGCCGGCCAAGGAGAGCGGATAGAGAATGGCCTTAACGATACAGGTCAGCAGAACAATCGCCCAGCCCCAGTTACCGACAATTCCGTAAAGGAAGGAAAGAAGCCAGTAAATCGGTTTAGCTAAGAAAGTGAGCCAGCCGTAATCCACAACTAAGGACAGCCCCGGAGCAATAGCATCAAGACGGGTCTGATCCTGAGGACCGGAGTAGAGCGTTGCTTCGATTGTCTTAGAGGAGTTAGGCGCAATCGTATCCATCTGCTGGATGCTTCCTACGGCATAAAGCTTCTCGCCTACCGTATTCGTGTAGTTTTCACGTTCTACGCCTTGTGTCGGAACCCAAGCAGAGACGAAGTAGTGCTGAATCATGGCAATCCAGCCGTTATCTGCTTTTGCCTGGAAATCTTTATCCCCGTCGGCAATGTCAGAGAAACTGACCTTCTGGAACTTATCCTTATCGGTGTAAACAGCGGCACCGGTATAGGCGTTGACCATGGTGCTTTCGCCTTCAGGCTTTTCACCGTCGCGAGTCAGCTGATAGTAAACAGACGGCTTGATCTCGGATGCCGTGTTATTAACCACTTCATGAGAAACTTTGATGCCGTAATGACCGCGTTCGAACGTGAAGCTCTTAATGACTTTAACACCGCCGGATTCGCCTTCAAACTTAACGGTGAGATTGTCCTGACCGTCAGCCATCTTGAGCGGACCGGGGACTAATTTAAATTGAGTCTTATGAGTCGGGTAAGGACCGCCGATTAAACCGGTCTGCGCTAAATAAGTTCTTCCTTTTTGTTCCGTAAAAAGAACCACATCAGCAGGCGTTTCAGCCTTGTTTCCGAGAATCATGCCGACAAGGCCGGTATCCGTCCAAGGAATGGTCTGTTTTTCTTTTCGAAGTTCAGAACCGATGATGACGGCACCTTCCGGATCAAAGGAAAGCTTGAGGAGGTCTGTTTCAACCTGAATCGGCTCAGCCTTCACTGCTGTTTTAGCTTCAGCAGGCAGAGATGCTGTCTGCGACTGGCTCGGAAGGGCTGCCTCATTCTTAGGTGCTTCCGTCGTCGCAACCTGCTGGGTTTCAGCCCCGAAGAAAGACGGGCGGCCGTTGTAGACTTCCCAACGGTCGTACAGCATAAAGGCGGAAAGACCGAAAAGAATCCATAGGAGGGCTCTTTGAATATCACTTCCCATGATTTGATTTCTCTAATTTAGATTGAAAAAAATACGCCTGAGATTCCTGATCCGAACAATCCCGGCACCAACAATTCCACTTGAATTTGTCAGGAACTTCGTCAATTCCGCTTCCCCCGAAGGGATTGCAGCGGAGAATTCGGAAAAACGTGAGCCAAACTCCTCGGAGGGCACCGAATCGCTGTATGGATGTATAGGAATATTGAGAACAGGTAGGAAGAAACCGACAGTTGTGGCCAACCCAAGGCGAAAAAAGAAACTGGTAACCCCTGATCATGAAAAGACAGAGATTTTTAATCATCTTTTTTTCCTTGATCAAGAACCTGAATTCTTGCCTCTAACTGGCTCAACAGTCGGTTCGCATCCTCCGATAATTCTTTTTTAAGAGAGTTTAGACAGGCGCCTTCTGCAGGCACCGGAACTTTCTTTTTTAAGCGGAGAACGAATGTTCGGCTTTGGAGTGCGGAAGGGGACTCAGCGGGATGAGTAAGAACCGAGTGCCTAATGGCTTCCCTCAATATTCTTTTCACCAGATTTCGGTCTACTGAACGCTTAGAAAAATGTTTTCCGACCGTAAGACCGAATCTTGAGGAGACTTTTCCTTGGGTAAGGACTGCCTTCAACTCGAACCATTGTCCAGAAAGTCTAACGACTCCTTTCCCTCTTGCTTTTAAAACGGTCAAAAAATCCTGAGACTTCTTGATTTTTGCTTTTTGAGGAAAAGAATTAGCCCGGCCCCCTAACGCCATCGTTAATTTGAATAATCCTTAAGGATTAAAGAGCTAAAACGTGACGTCCTTTGCGACGACGAGCAGCAAGCACCTTACGGCCGCCGCGAGTGCGGCTGCGAACGAGGAAACCGTGTGTACGAGCACGTTTAACCTTAGAAGGCTGGTATGTACGTTTTGTTGCCATTTTTATTCCTTTTAAATCGGCCAGGCGAACGGCCGCAAAAACTAAAATTACTAATGCTTTTAGGGGACCGATCCCCTAATTTGAGAAACCACATATTAGACTTCATTAGAACGTAACTTGTCAAATTAAAAGAAATTATTTTGTTACGGCTTTTTATGAAGCCCTTCCTTTTGAGCGCTCTTCTTATTCGTAAGCAGTTCTGTCTTAAAAATTGCGCAATCGGGGCTCAAGGCGTTTTAGACGGTGTTTAGCGCCTTTTTATCTGTGCCTGCTATACCCCTATTATCTTAATAGGAGAGAAGGCCAAATAAGGTACAATGATCGTTTAGTTTGAAAATAGACTTAGAGTCGACAAGTTATTCTCGGAAACTTAAATGCGTGAAGTTTGGAAGTCGGTGTTAGCCTTTCTCAAGAATACTATTCCTGAAGAAGTCTTCGTTCCGTGGTTTGGAAAGGTTGAATTCACTGAGGACAGCGAGCCTGACATTATTAATATTAGTGTACCCTCTGTTCCCCATAGTAAATTCATCAAGGCGCAGTATGAAAAAGATATTGAGGAAAAAGCCTCCGAAATCTGCGGCCGTGAGATAAAACTTAAAATAACGGTGAAAGACCCCAACAAAGGCGCGATGATTTCCGAGCCTTTCCCCGGGCCTGCCAATACTCTCCCGGAAGAGGAAAAAGCTCCTAAGTCCATTGACGAAATTGCGACCAAGTGCGGTCTTCACTCCGGTCTGACTTTTGACACTTTTGTGATCGGAAACGCTAATCGTGTCGCAAGAAGTTCGGCAATGTTAGTTGCGGAATTTCCCGGCGAGCGCTGCAATCCCTTATTTATTTATGGCGGCGTCGGTTTAGGAAAAACGCACCTGATGCACGCGGTCGGCCGAAAGATCCTCGAGGACAATCCGAACACCAATCTTTTGTGCATCTCAGCGAACCGCTTTATTAATGAGGTCGTTTCTCTGTCTGCTGGCGGCCGCTACTCTGACGAGAAGATTCAAAAGTTTGACAATAAATACAGAAATCTCGATGCTCTTCTGATCGACGACGTCCAGTTTTTATGCAAGCGCGGCGGAACACAGCAGCGTCTCTTTAATATTTTTGAAGCGCTGCTTCCAAAAAACAAGCAGATCATTCTGACCTGCGATACCTATGCCCGCCAGTTATCTGACTTTGATGAGCGTTTGATTTCAAGATTCGGAGCCGGTCTATCCGTCTCCATTGAGCCCGCCGAGTTTGAATTAAGAGCCGCGATTCTTTTACAGAAGGCCAAACAACAGGGCGTCAAACTTCCGTTAGAAGTTGCTTACCTTATTGCTACTCGTTTAAACACGAATATTAGAGAGCTCGAGGGTGCTCTTAATAGCGTGATTATGCGTGCGGAAGTCTTTAAAAAACCTATCACTGAGGAGCTTGCCAAAGAGGCTCTGCAGGGAATTACAGGGACAGGGCGTATCTCAATTGAAAATATTCAGCAGTCCACTGCTGAGCATTTCAGTATCAAAATTGCGGATATGCACTCAAAGAGAAGAGTGGCCAATGTCGCATATGCGCGCCAAATAGCGATGTATCTGGCAAAAGAGCTGACTCAGAAGAGTCTTATTGAGATCGGATACGCATTCGGCGGAAGAGACCACGCTACCGTTTTATATGCTGTTAAGAAAATCACAAAGGAACGTGCTCAGAATCAAGAGCTGAATCACACGCTTCATTTGATTGAACAAGATTTAAAAAACTGGAACTAACGGAGATCGATAATGAATGAAACTAAGTTAGAAAACGGACCTGCTGCCGCAAGTGAAGGCATTGATAAAACGGCCGGAACCTCTGTATTCATTAACTCCAAAAAAGAAAATATCTTTAAGCCTATTCAGGCAGTAAGCGGTGTTGTACAGAGAAAACAGCCTTTGCCGGTCCTTTCGAACATCTTGTTTGTTCAAAAAGGCAAGCAGGTAACCTTAGTCGCAAACGACCTCGATCTCCAAATCCTGACTGTTGCGGAAATAGGTGAAGAAAATTCAGAAATGTCTACGACGATTTCAGCAAGAAAGCTGACGGATATTCTGGCGACGCTTCCCGACACCAATCCGCTTTCTTTCTCAAAGAAAGGTGATCACGTAGTCCTGAGCTCCGGTAAGAGTAAGTTCGAACTCCAAACAATCAGCGCAGAAGAGTTCCCAGTCATTACTGAAGTAGATTTGGAACATGCTTTTACGATGAGCTGCCTTCGTTTCAAATATCTCCTGAACATGGTCTCTTTTGCCTGTGCAGTCAACAATGTCCGTTACTTCTTGAACGGCGTTTATATCTGTGCAGAAAACAATAAAGTGAGAGGCGTTGCAACCGACGGTCACAGACTCGCACTTTGTGATGTTGAAGCGGAAAAAACAGCAGATAAGAAACTTGATGCTATTTTGCCGAGAAAGACGGTTAAAGAACTCGTTCGTCTGATTCCCGACTCTCAAGATCCCATTGAGGTCTACATTTCCGAACGCCAGATTAAATTTAAATTCGTCGGCATTGAGATATTGTCCAAGCTTGTTGAAGGCCGTTACCCGGACTATCAGCGAGTCATTCCCGAACACAATGAAAAAGAATTCAGAGTCGGACGTCAGGAATTATTGAGCTCACTCCAGAGAGTCGCAACTTTAACAGCCGACAAACTTATGGGAGTCCGCTGGAACCTTACACCGGGCCACCTTAATGTCGCTGCCAACAATGCGGACATGGAGGAAGCCGAAGACGAAATCTCCGTTGAATACAGTGGCTCTCCGATTGAAATCGGTTTTAATGTCGCCTACCTCATCGAAGTTTTGAATGTATTGAAGAACGACTCAGTCAGAATTTCTCTGGGCGAACAGAAAAATCCGGCTTTAATCAGAATGCCGGATAACGACAACTTCAAGTTTGTCGTGATGCCCATGAAAATTTAACTTTGAATTCACGGTCAGAATATTAGGTAAGCCAAATAATGAGTGAAATGCAAGACAAGAATTACTCTGCCGAAGAAAGCTACGGAGAGGACGCAATTCAGGTATTAGAAGGTCTGGAGGCTGTTCGTAAGCGTCCCGGCATGTACATCGGCGATACGTCTGACGGAACAGGACTTCATCACCTTGTCTTTGAGGTCGTCGATAATTCGATCGATGAAGCCTTGGCGGGTTATGCTGATCACATTAACGTCACCATCAATCGCGATGAGTCCATCACCGTCGTTGATAACGGACGTGGTATTCCGACCGATGTAAAAATGAGCGACAAGCACGAACCAAAAAGAAGTGCGGCTGAAATCGCTCTTACAGAGCTCCATGCAGGCGGAAAATTCAACCAAAACAGCTATAAAGTTTCCGGAGGCCTCCACGGCGTAGGCGTATCTTGCGTTAACGCTCTTTCTTCCTGGTTAAAGCTCACTGTACGCAGAGAAGGGGTAGAGCACTACTTAAACTTCAAAAAAGGTGTTCTTCAGGACAGACTCACTGAGAAAGTTCAGACTCCCACCGGCCCGGTTGAAATCTCTCCGATGCACGTCAGCGGAGCTACCGATCGACGCGGCACCGAAGTCCAATTTTTACCGGATGCGGAAATTTTCGGTACCGTTGATTTCCACTACGAAGTTCTTTCCTCACGCCTTAGAGAACTCTCTTTCCTCAACAACGGTGTCAAGATCCACTTGGCAGACTTAAGAAAAGGAAAAGACGAAGTTTTCCAATTCGCCGGAGGTGTGAGCGGTTTTGTCGATTTTATTAACAGAGACAAAACAAAAATCCATGACAACTGTTTTTATACCAACAAGACAGTTACAGTGAATCCGGAGGAAAACATCAACGTCGAAGTCGCCATGCAGTGGACCGACGGCTACACGGAAAATTTCCTCGCATACACAAACAATATTCCTCAAAAAGACGGCGGAACGCATGTCAACGGTTTAAGAAGTGCGATGACAGCTGTCATCAAACGTTATATTGAGGAATCTGAATTTGCAAAGAAAGAGAAGATCGACCTCACCGGTGAGGATATTCGCGAAGGCTTAACCTGCGTTTTATCGCTGAAAATGCCTGAACCGAAATTCAGTTCTCAGACAAAGGATAAATTGGTCTCCTCCGAAGCCCGCCCTGCAGTAGAGCAAGTAGTCAGAACCGCTTTGGAAAGCTACCTCCAAGAAAATCCTAAAGACGCAAGAATCATCTGCGAAAAGATTATGGACGCTGCCCGTGCCAGAGAAGCAGCACGAAAAGCCAGAGAAACAACACGCAGAAAAGGTCTGCTTGGCTCGGCAGGCCTTCCCGGTAAATTGGCTGATTGTTCGGAAAGAGACCGCTCTCTCTGCGAAGTCTTCCTCGTGGAGGGTGACTCCGCCGGCGGCTCTGCAAAACAGGGTCGTGACCGTTCTTTCCAGGCTATCCTGCCTTTGCGAGGAAAGGTCCTTAACGTTGAAAAAGCACGAATCGAGAAACTGATTTCCAGTGAGCAGATTGCAACCTTAATCGCAGCCCTAGGTACCAGTATCGGTGATGAATTTGATCTGGATAAACTGCGTTACGACCGTGTCATCATCATGACGGATGCTGACGTGGACGGTGCGCATATCCGTACTCTGCTGCTGACGCTTTTCTATCGTCAAATGCCGAAACTCATTGAAGGAGGTCATGTTTATATCGCTCAGCCTCCGCTGTACAAAGTTGAATACGGTCAGAAGACGAAATACATCAAAGACGATAAAGAACTTTATACATTCCTCGTAGATCAGGGCATTACAGGAACTAATCTTTACGTTTCTAAAGAAGCCTTTGAGAACAAACAGGGAATTTCCGGCGACAAACTGAAGGAATACTTCTTAGCCTACAGCGACGCCCAGAATATTATTTCTAAGTTCTCTCGCTTTGTTGATGCCAGCGTCCTTACAGCAATTGCTGCAGGCGCAACGATTGACTTATCTTCAGACAAAGCAGCTGCTGATTCAATTGAGAAGCTGGTTGCTAAGATAACTGATCCGGCGATTTCTCTCGGCTACGCTGTAGAAGAAAACATTCCGACGATTATTGTTAAACGCACTCATTTTGGCAATATCATCGAAAGCAGAATTACACCGGCTTTCATTGAAACGCCGGATTATCTGACTTTGACAGCTGCATCCGTTACCTTTAAGAACCTGCTGCATGAGGGTGCCTGCTTAGTACGAACGACGAACAACAAGGAAACCATTCAGCCAATCTCCAACTTCAGCGAAGCCATTTCGTTCATTCTGAAGATCGGCAAAGCCGGCGTTAAAAAGATGCAACGCTATAAAGGGCTTGGTGAGATGAAGGCTGAAGAGCTGGAAGAAACCACAATGGATCCTACCAAACGCAGCCTTCTTAAGGTGAGAATTGAAGACGCCATTGCGGCAGACCAAGTCTTCACAAAATTAATGGGAGATGAGGTTGAACCGAGAAGAAGATTTATCGAGGACAACGCCTTGTTAGCGGGAAATATCGATACCTAGTCTCTAGTTTCGCTTCATGAAGGTCGGCTATGCCGGCCTTTTCTTTTAAATCTAAATAATTAAAGTTGGCTTTAACTCTTATAACTAACTATTTGCACCGAATTAAACTTCGATTTAACTCGTTTTTTTTAATATTCCTTCCAAAAAACTCCTTCATTGGCCTCGGCCTGTGAAGGTCTGGCTGTTTTGGCTCTTATTCAAAAGCGGCATCAAACTAATTTCTCTAAAACAACCTTACAACCCAATCAATTGCTTGATCAAATCTGAACCTTCTTTTTGGGAAAAATTGTGAATAACTTCTGGCTTTAGTTGTGAATAAAAACGAGAGGGTCTATCTTGTTAACTGCTCTTAGTTAGTAGTCAGCAGGTTTTATCGCCCTTTATTAACAACATAATTATTTGTTTATAAAAGACAAATATAGGTTATCAACAATAATTTCTTAAGCTATTAATACTATATCTATTAATAATTAATATAAGAATTAAGTTGGTGCTTTGCTAACAGCGTTAAAAACTCAACTTTCCGGATTTAGTGAAAGAAACTGGTTATTTATGAACAAAACAATCGCGAATCTTTTTGAGTTTTGTGGAAAAGACGTGGAAAAAGAGATAATGAAACGCAGGGAGCTCGATTTGTCCACATAAATTTACTGGCTGTTTGGGAATTTTGAACTAAGTTATCGCTTATTTAATTTACTGAATACATTAGATAAATTTAACTTATTAACATTTTTCTGAAACTCTATTAATACACATTTCATTAATAGATTAATAAAGGATGTTGTGTATTGATTGTTTTATAGCGTGAATAACTACAAAGATTAGCTACTCAAACGGCTTAAACTCAATTGTGTTTAAAAATTTTGTTCAATTTTTAAAATAATAATAAATAAACAAATAGTTATCTTGTTAATAACTCTGTTGATAACTTGTCTGAGTTGGCGTTTTGGAAAAATTTTTCAATAAATTAAGAGGTGAGCGACTTCTAAACTCATGAAAATCGAAGTTTCATAAGTAAAATGGAGCAGATGCAGGCGAACTGCCCTACTAACTAAACAGTAACGGTCCAAAATGAAACCTTCTCGTATCGCTATTTTGTTGTTTGTTACTTCTTCCCTTTTGATGTCGACTGCTTGCGCGCCGGTATTAATTGGATCAGCAGCTGTCACAGGAGTTTCCGTTGCCGCGGATAGGAGAAGTGCCGGGGCGGTGGCAAACGATGGCGTTATCGAAGCAAAGTCAGCCATGCACCTCAGTCAGACAAATTTTGCCTCCAGTCATATCACCACAACTTCCTATGAGGGAAATGTTCTGTTGAGCGGTGAAATAGACTCCGAAGCCAGTAAGCAGAAAGCCACTGAAATCGTGAAGTCTATTAATGAGGTCAATAAGGTATATAACGAGCTCGCTGTGCAGGCTAATTCTTCTCTGACGACAAGGATGAATGATTCCATTACAGCAAGTAAGGTCAGAGCGGCTCTTCTGGATAACAAACAAGTAACCTTAACCTCTATAAAAGTAGTTGTCGATAGAGGAATTTGTTATCTGCTGGGAACAGTCACTCAAACAGAAGCCGAAATCATTTCCAAGATTGCTTCGAGAGTGCCGGGCGTTGTTCAGGTAGTTCGTCTTTTCACGATTATCACTCCCGAAGAGTTGGAAAAAAGACAGCTGATTGACTCAAAACTTCAGCAGAATGAAGCTGCGGAAGTTACCGAAGGAACGACTGAAGAAAACGGCAAGCTCACCTCGGAAGAGGGAGCCACTGAGGAAGTATCCGTCTCGCCTGTTAAGTTATAAAGTGTAAATAATAATTATTCTCATTAAATTTAGTTATAATGAGCCTTTCAAGGGGGCTCTCAAAGGTGAAAAACTTTCTAAATCTTATTGAGGTGCCGGCTATTCTTTTGCTGGTATGGGGAGCTGTTTCACATTTTGGCTTGTTTCCCGAGTTTCTGCTGCCGTCGCCGGAAAAGGTCTGGAGTAGTTTTGTTGAGCTTCTCGTCTGCGGTGAGCTCTGGAAACATATAGCAGCCAGTGCGGGCAGAGTATTCGGAGGATTTTTCCTTGCAATGCTCGTTGCGATCCCTCTGGCGTATTTCTTTTATTATTCGCCTGCATCTGAGAAAAGAGCAAAGCTGTTATTGGAGGCCCTTCGTTTTATACCTCCGCTCTCACTTATTCCGCTTTTGATTCTTTGGCTCGGAATCGGAGAGGCGGCAAAGCTCTCTATTGTGTTTCTAGCGAGCTTTTTTCCGATTTATTTAAATGTATTCTCGGGTTTTAAGCAAATCGATAAGTCCTATAAAGAGCTTGCTTTCATGCTTAGGCTCAACCGGATGGAGCGTTTTAAACACATCGAGTTTCCGGCGTCCCTTCCTAATATTTTTACAGGCCTGAGACTGGGTTTTGGTTATTCTTGGAGAGCTTTGGTCGGTGCAGAATTAATCGCGGCAAGTTCCGGTCTTGGATATCTCATCGGAGATGCGAGTGAAATGTCTCGAACTGATAAAGTTTTTGTGGGCATTCTTTGCATTGCCGTTCTGGGAGTTTTGGGAGACCAATTATTTCAACTGTTTGGAAAACGTCTGACTCCGTGGATGAAAAGCAAATGGTAACGGGTGTCACACTAAAAGGGATTTGTAAGTCCTTTCAGTCTAGAGGGAGAGTAGTATCTCCGCTTAAAGATTTTTCCTTGAATCTTGAGCCCGGAAAGTTGACGGCCGTGTTAGGAAAAAGCGGTTGTGGAAAAACAACGCTATTAAAAGTGATCTCCGGCTTGGAAGAACGCGATGCCGGGGAGATCTCCTTTTTTGACGAAGCAGGACGTCCTGTCAGCAGCCCGAAACTTTCCTTGGTTTTTCAGGATCCTCGTCTTTTACCTTGGAAGACGGTGGAGGAAAACCTTTCATTGGCTATTCGTCACCTGCCGGAAGAAGAACGCAAGCAAAGAATTAGAGAAGTTCTTGAGCTTGTGCGCTTGCCTGAAGTAGAAGCGCTGTATCCCTCCGAGCTATCAGGGGGCATGGCTCAGCGAGTTGGGTTAGCTCGAGGAATTATTGCAAAACCGGATTTGCTGCTCTTGGATGAACCCTTTAGCGCTTTGGATTTTATGACTCGCAGTCGTCTTCAAATGGACTTCTCTAAGATTCAGGATGAGCTTGGTATGACTATGGTACTGATCACTCATGATGTGAATGAGGCGGTCTTGCTGAGCGATAAAACCGTATTTTTAGAAGAAGGAAAAGTCAAACAAGAGGTGAATATTGCCTTACCAAAGCCGCGCCGCTTTGGAGACCAGAATTTACTTCCATTCCAGCAAACTTTATTTAATTTTTTTCTTACTTAACTTAGATAACTGAAATGAAAAAAACATTATTAGCTTGTTTATTCGGACTTGGTCTTGGTGCTTGTGTTAATGCTGCTGATGTGCAGGAAATTAATATCGCTTATGTAAAGGCACCGTTTAATCTCCAGAACATCGTGATGAAGCACAATCAGATGATGGAGAAAGAATTCGCAAAAGACGGCATTAAGGTCAAGTGGCACGACATCACTTCCGGCGCTAAACAGACACAAGCGATGGCGGCCGGCTCTCTGGATGCCAGCGCAGCAATGAATACTGCTTCTATTCTTATGGCGAATGCAGCCGGTAATCCGATTCGTATTGCAACCGGTGTGGCTCATCCGACGAGTTTGTTTGCGATCGTAGGTAAACCCGGACCTCAAATGAAAATTGAAGATTTGAAGGGGAAGACGGTTGTAGGTCCTAAAGGCACGGTTCTTCACCAGACACTTGTTGCAGCCCTTACCAGCAAAGGTATTGATCCTAAGGATGTGAACTTTATCAATATGGACATTCCGAAAGGAATGACGGCAATGATGGCTGGAAAAGCCGATGCTGCATTGTTAGCAGCAAGCGGCATTTATAAAGCTAATGAAGGCGGCGCAAAGACGATTGCAACTGCTCAGGGACTGATTCAGCCGAATCTCGTTTTCACGGTCAGCGGAAAATTTGCTAAGGAACATCCTCAGCTCGTTGAAAGATTGGTTAAGGTCAACAGAGAAGCTCATCAGTGGATCAAAGATCACAAGCAGGAAGCCCTCGAAATCGGCGCTAAAGAGCACGGAATTTCTGTCAAGACTGCTGAGAACTTAGCTGATGGAAGCCACTTTTATGACACTTTGACTCAGAAGGACTTAGATGAATTGGCTGCCGACCAGAAATTCCTAAGAGAGAACGGCATGATGGCAAAAGACGTCAACATTAAAGAAATTGTGCTGCCTACCGCGTTGAAATAATGACTGAAGTTATATCTGTATACGACGACGGAGTCCGCTTGGATATTCCTTTTGAGGCTTGTGTTCTATACCATGGACGAGACAGCATCGGGGGACTTTCTTTAGGCTACAGATTGCTCCGATTTGCTTTAAATAAGCTGACGGATGGTCGTATTCCTGAAAGAAAAGAAATTACCTTCAAAACGGCTTTCCCGGGACCCGGTCTGAGGGACGCCGTGGAGATGACCACAAGGGCTGTCACGAGAAAGGCTTATGAAGTCCTTGAGAACGCACCGGAAGGGACCCCTGAGGGTGTCTATGGTCACATGTATTTTGAGATTACTGTGGGCTCTAGAACGCTTTGTTGTGCCCTTAAACCGGGTGTTCTTCCGGAAGAGTTCGTACAAACGGGAAGAGCGATCAAGAAAGGTAATTATTCCGAGCAGGATGCGCGTCACTGGAGAGAGCAAAAGGACGCCCTCTCCGAGGCGATTTGGAATATTCCTAACTTTGAGGATGTTCTGTCTTTTTCAATGAAAGAGTAGAGGCTTCCAGTGCCTGTTCAAAGGCGCTGTAGCTCGATCTAATCAGAGGTCCGCTGAAACAGCTGAGGAACCCCATATTCTTAGCTGTTTCAGCAAACTTAGAAAAAGTCTCCGGAGCGACATAGCGTTTTACTGGGATGTGGTACTTACTTGGCGCCAAATATTGACCGATAGTGAGCATTGAAACGCCGTGTTCCCGAAGTTCTTTCATCACTTCGAATACTTCATCATCTGTTTCTCCGAGACCTACCATAAGGCCGCTTTTTGTCGGAATGGAAGGTGAGCGCTCACTCCATGTTTTTAATAAATTTAGTGAATGAAGGTAATTACCTCCCGGCCGCGCTTCCTTATAAAGTCTTGGAACCGTCTCAATGTTGTGATTAAAGACGTCGGGCGGTGCAGAAAGAAGTTCATCAATTGCTCGTTCTACTCTTCCGCGAAAATCCGGAACAAGGATTTCAACTTTTACGCCCTCTTGCTTTCTTAGCTCGTGAACGCATTTCGCAAAATGCGAAGCTCCTCCGTCTTTTAGGTCATCCCGGTCGACACTGGTAATGACCACATATTTAAGCCCTAGAGTTTTTGCAGCCTCAGCTAGCCGTTTAGGCTCGTCCGGATCAAGAGGATCGGGGTAGCCATGCGCTATATCGCAGAAAGGGCATCGGCGGGTGCAAATATTCCCCATGATTAGGAAGGTTGCGCGCTTACCGTTAAAACATTCTCCCAGATTCGGACAGCAAGCCTGCTCGCAAACGGTCGTTAGGGTGTTGGAAGCGAGAAGATTCCTTACCTCTTTTATCGTTTGCCTATTGGGAGAAATTTTGATTTTCAGCCATTCAGGTTTTTTAAGCTTTTCTTGAGAGACGAACTCCTTGTAGTTTTTAATTTTTAAAACTTCTCGGTTTTTGTTGAAGTCCGAATGGTCCATACGTCAGAAGGGAGAGACAAACAAATTAGCGGCTAATTGTGTAGAAGGCCAGGAGAGGAAGGCAACGGCTATGCCGGAAAGCGTTAATAAGAAGCCGAAGAACAGTTCAAGCTGGATTGTCTTGAACATAACCATCGTGATTTTCTCCTGAGGGCTGGTTTTTAAAAGATGAGGCAGGAAGCTGGCTCTGGGAAGGGCCATGAGAACAAAAAGGAACGGCCAATAATGCTGATTCAGCGGTACCATCCAGCCAATAAAAACAAAGGGCAGGAAAATCATCAGCATATAAAGCGTGTTGGCAAGTTTTCGACCGCATGCAGCTACCAACGTATAGCGGCCGACAGATCTGTCATGGTCCAAATCCCGATAATTATTAACGAATAAGATAGCCGCTCCGATTAACCCGAGGCTAAGGCCCGGAACTAAAGTGAGCCAGTTAAAACTATGCGTTTGAAGCCAGTAAGTTCCGCTGACTGCGAAAAGACCGTAAAAAACTAAAACTAAAAATTCTCCGAAAGGCGTGTAAGCGATAGGTTTCGGGCCGCCCATATAGCAAAAGCCGCAGATAAGCGAAAGTACTGCAATACAAGCGATCGGAAGGCCGCCAATGACGATCAAGAGAATACCGAACAGGGAGCAAACAACAATAGAAAAGCCGACCATTTTCTTTGCTGCGGACATAGAGATCCAGCCTTCGGTCGTAGCTCTCGGCAAACCAACGCGTGTACCGTTTTCTGCTTTTTTAAGGTTGTAAGCATAGTCGTTTACCATGTTGGACATGGCCTGAATGGAAACGGCGCCAAGCAATGTGAAAAGGAAAATCCATAGGTTCCACGTGCCGGCTAATGCTCCGGCAAAAGCCGTACCGACACAGACGGGAGCGGCAGCGATCCAAAAGGTTTTCGGCCGCATGAAGGCCATCCATGCAGCAAAGGAGTGAGGACGGATTTCTTTTTTAACAACGCTTTTCACAGAACTGTTCCTTAATTTTCTCTATTAAAACTTTTTTTGTAGATTCTAAAGTGGCGTTTTGCGCAAATTTGTTTAAGTTTACGATCCTTAATCCTTCATAACCGCATGGGTTGATGTAAGAAAAGGGTTCAAGATTTGCACTGACGTTGAGCGCAAAACCATGATAGGAGCTATGGCCGGAGATTTTAAGGCCGATTGAACAAATCTTAGCCAGGTTTTGAAATTGACCGGCACCGCCCGATTTAGAAACGTATATCCCCGGAGCTCCGGCGACCAAAACTCCCTCGACCCCAAACTCTCTCATGACTGAGAGAACTGTCTGATTGATAAGGTTAAGGAGTTCTTTCGGATAAAGATGATTTTTTCTAAGATCAAGCAGCGGGTAACCGACTAACTGTCCCGGGCCATGGTAGGTGATCTTTCCTCCGCGGTCTGTGTGAATACAAGGTATTCCTCTGATGGGAAAGGTATTATTTTTTAAACTGGTTCCAAGTGTGAAAACCGGCGGGTGTTCGCAGATCCAGAATTCGTCTTCAGTGGTTTGATCGCGTTTTTTTGTGAAGTCGATCATTTCCTGCCAAACAGTCAAATAATCGACCTGACCCAAATCTTTAATAACCAATTTTTCTAGAGGACAAACTTAACAAGCGGATGGGCAGTCAAACTGCGGTAGAGGTCGTCCAGCATGTCCTGAGAAGTTGCATTCACCAAAAATCCCAGAGAGAGATAATTTCCCTTTCCGGAAACCTTCATTTCCACTTCTGAGGCGTTAAAGTCCGGGGCGTGTTTTTCTATAATCGCCACAATTTGCTGGGCAAAATCATCAGTTCTTTGGCCGACAACTTTCATCGGGAATTCACACGGAAATTGCAATAAAGGGGCCGGAAGTTCTTCCGGCAGATCTTTCTTATCTTGTTCAGCCATTATTTACTCGATAATCTGTTTAAAGGTTTTATAAATATCGGACAGTTTGCTCTTTTTTTCTGCCACATCAGCCACGGCATAAAGAGGTACAGTTTTAAGAACCCTGTCACCAAGCTTGATATTAATTCTTGCCAAAGGTTCATTCGTCGTTACCGGAGCCTTAATGAGCTCTTTTCTTTCAATAATCATTTCCACTTTAGGTGTTTTTTGTTTTTTTAACTCATCTGAGGAAACAGTGATGAAAACATCTTGCTTTGGGGCCAAAGCTATGTTCTGTTGTTCACCGTCAATGATAGGAATGACGGTCACCGGTTTGCCTTCAGTGAAAACTTTTGCGGTTTCAAAATGGTTAACGGAGCTGACTAAGGCTTGTGCAATTTCAGGAAACAGGGCGTTTGAATCCGAGTCGTGAACCAGACAGAGAACGATTCTGAGATTGTTTTCTCTCAGACGACTTGCAACAATGGCTGCTCCTAAAGCGACCTTTGATGAATTATCTAAAATAAAGAGTAAGTCGGATTTTTCAGAATGACTGATTCGGATATTTGAGGGAAAGTTTTTTTCCTGAATCTCTACCGTTTGATCAGTTATTTGCCCAACTTCTTTCGGCAGGTTTCTGATGACAAAGCCGACATCTTCAAGCAGAGATTTTCCATTTATCTTTTTTTCAGGTTCTGATGCTTTAGCTGGTTCATCTTTTTTGTCTGAGAGCGTTTCCAACCAGTGAAGCGCGATTTTGTTCGCTTCAGGGGCTTGTAAAAAGATCAATGCTCTTAATAGTTCTTTTATTGATATTTCTTTATCAGCACCCAGCAAGATTCCTTTTGAAGATTGATGTCCGGCGAGGACTTCCGGGGTAATTGTGATTGTGCTGTTAAGTTCTGTTTTTTTGCTTTCCACCTTCTCCAATATTTGTTTTGCTAAACAAAAGCTATATAGCTTTTTCGAGAAAGGGACAAGAAAGTCGGCCGGTGCTTGTATAAACTGCTGACTTAACACATCGTACGATAAGTTGTCGGAACTTGCTGAAGCACCGTTTAGTAATGGCACGAACAGGAGCAGAGAAACAAAGAGTTTTGCTGTGTATTGTTTGAATTTTCTAAGCATGGCAATAGGTAAGGCTCCTCATTTTCTATCGCTTCAGTTGGGATAAGAGGGACTTATATTTCTTGTTTTATGAATATAACCGCTAATTTCTTTTATGAAAGATTATTTAGAGACAGAGTGTGTCGAAAAGATAAAAAAAGAATGCTTGCTACAGGTTTTCGACGAGATTGATTCGACAAACGAATACTTAAAAAAACTCGTAAAGCGGGAAGCAAGCAGTTTGGCTCAGCCGATTCTTGTCGTGGCACAAAGACAGACAGCGGGAAAAGGAACAAAGGGACGGAAATGGATGGATTCGCCGGCAAGTCTTAAATTCTCGCTGCTGATTGGTTTTGAGGAAGAATCGGAGAGATTGGCACTTCTTAGTCCTTATATCGCCCTAAAACTTAGAAAGGTCCTATCTGCTGCAGCTAAGGAAGAAGTAAAAATTAAATGGCCTAACGATCTTTATTGCTTCGGAGGTAAGACAGCCGGAATCTTGACGGAAGTCATCCAGAAAAAAGGTATGGCTTATTTGATCATCGGTGTAGGAATTAACCTGGCAACGGATCCGGAAGTTGTCAGAAATATAAATTCGCCGGTTGGCTCTCTGTTTAAGCATATTGAGCCTGAAGAGTTAGAGCGAGTTCGAAGCCTGATTCTGTCATGCGCATGTGAAGAAATCATTCGTGCGGTACGAAGTCTTCCGGAGAAATTCTCAGCAGAGGAAATTAAAGAGTGGAATCACTCCGATCTTTATAAAGGCAGGAAATTAAGGCTTATCGAAGGAGAAAAAATAGTTTCCGAGGGACAGAACATGGGAATTGACAAAAAGGGGCGTATTCTTTTGCAGGACGGTAACCAACAAAAGGCATTTTGTATCGGAGAGGCTTCGCTAAGGCTATGACGAATATTCTCGTAGATATCGGTAATTCGGCATTGAAATGGTCTTCCCTGGAAAACATGGAGAAGCCCAGAGCGTACCTGCACGACAGCAAAACACAGTTGAGCTCGGTTTTGGTCTCGGATTTGAGCAGATTACCTTTCGAAGAAGCTTGGGCTTGCTCTGTTGCTCAACAGCCACTGGCAGCTCAGTTTGAAGAATTAGTCAATTGCAAAGGCGGCAAGGTTCATTGGCTGAGGGCAGAAGAAAAATTTGAAGGTCCGTTAACCATGATTAACGAATACGACAGTCCTTCCAGATTAGGTGCTGATCGTTGGTTTGCGGCGCTTGGGGCAGCTTCTCAATACTTTGGCAACTCCATAGTATTGGTTCAATTTGGAACCGCGACAACTGTGGATGAAATAAATTTCGAAAGAGATCGCTACGTATTTCTTGGCGGAAGGATTGCCCCGGGAATCGATGTCATGTTCAAGTCCCTGCAGGAAAGAATTCCTGCGTTGAACGTGAGCTCAGGAGAATTGGTGGATTTTCCTAAAAACACAGAGGACGCAGTGACCACAGGCATTATCGAATGCCAAATAGGACTGATTAAAAACGCAATAGAAAAACTTAAAAAGAAAAGCGATCATGCCCCGGTTATCGTTGTATTGACCGGAGGCGGAATTGAGAGCTATGAAGCGCTGCATCAGTGTGCAGTGGATCATATGCCGAGAGCTCATATCAATACAAATCTAGTCTTAAAAGGTTTGGCCTTGGAAGCTCAAAATAAAAGATAGGTTGCATAAAACATACAACAATTAGAAACATTTGTAAGACGTGCTCAACTTGCGCACATAGAATTGTTTCGTTAAGATGCACGTCCTGTCGCTGGTGCACAACGCAGCAACGACAGACGGAAACGAAGTTTTACATTTGAAATTCTCCAGTCGCTTGACAGAAAATTTTAGACGAGTAGAATTTCAATTCTTCGCTCACGAAACTGAGCGG